>JBGSLW010000188.1:0-7589 GCA_041740495.1 Pirellulaceae bacterium | reverse complement strand
AACCATCGATGTTCCAACATGACTGAGCTGCTGCAGGACGTTTATGATTACCTCGAAACCAACAACCACCACTATTTCGAACTGCATCGTGTCTTCGATCATGCCGCATAGCGCTTCGATCGAGATGTGGGCCTATTTAGGCGTGCCTGCTCAAGGATCCTCGCCCTATCAAATGATCGAGCTGCCCTCCACAAAACCAGACGCTCGGACTTGGCGATGACGGGAATGTTGGGCAGCGGGGGGCCGCTGATTTGAACGTAGGGCTGATTCGTCGAATGCGCGCTTGGCGGACTCCCGGCGCCGACAACGTATCCACCCTCACCACGTGTCTCGATGAGTGTTTGCCTTTGGCGGGTCGGGTCGCACGCGATTTTGTGGTTGCCGCTGATCTCTTGGCAGCGATAGAAAACGTGATACCCACCGCTGGGTGTTTCGATTATTGGGAGTTTTGCGACAGTGATTTGTACCGACAGACGCCACGGCTCGAACAAATCACCGGCATCGAAGTCGATGATTTCGAGTCCGCCCGATATAATACCCGCGATAATGCCAATTCCAGCTGGACGGGAAAACCACTTCTCCAGTTCGTCATCGGTCGCGCGACGATGTTGATATGCTTTCCACGGTCCACAGGCTGGGGCTTTCGATCCATCCAACCGAATCGGAATAATTGAGATACCTGCCGCGATATACTCGCGAGCGATGTCGAGCATCGCGCAGTCGTGCCGCCCAGTAGGCTGGGTCGTGGCCTCCGATCGAGTCACAGTCAATTCGTAGTGGTATTTTGGTCATAAATTGCCCCTCTATTCCTTACCGATCAGGAGCAATATTTTTGCAATACCAACAAAGAAACCCCGCGTTTTGCGGGGTCAAATGCGTTTCAGAGTTTGCAATATCGGAGATTAATCGTATTGGTCGCCCCGTTTGCGGCTCAAGTGACGTGCTGTAATTCGTGCCAGCCATTTTCTGGCAGTGGTTGGATGTACGTCCAACCGTTCAGCAACTTCGGTCGGCTCGTTGAACATCGTGGGGTGGTCAACCAGTATCGCCAGCAATTGAGCAATCCGTGCCTTTTTTTCATCTTTGGACAGCCGGCCTCGTCGTCTTGTCGGCAAACAAGCTTTGGCCATTTCGGTACTGGGTGACTCGTTCACTGTCTCTACCTCGCCACACGATATCTGCTGCAACTTTGCCACTGCATCGCGCACGGCGTCCAAATCGTCACGGGGCCCCACCACTGCCCACGTTGCCAGCGTGATTCCTGGATTGTGAGCGATCGTGCTGGCGACCTTTCTTGCGGCGGATTCCCACCGCTGCAACTGGGTTATCAGTTGAGTTTCGCAGGCCTCGTGAGCCGCTTGAAACACTTTTCGGAAGCTCATTCCAATTTCCCGGTTCATTGCGGCGTGCCAACCGGGCGGCAATCCGTTCAGCTCGGGGCAATCGACCCAACCTAAAAGGTCACAAAGCGTCTGTTCACACTGTAAAGCGGGGATGATCAGGCCGACGTTCATTTCGCAACCTCTGCAATACGCCAAACATGGACATGAGTGTCCCAGTCTCGAAATTTGCGGTGACACGTTTGGTCAGTGCCCAGAAAATCTCGGGACAATTTGCGATCGGACGGCAAAAAAACACGTTCACCGGAAAATCGTTAGGAAATAATTCCGCCGTTTTCACGGGAACCGGGTAGATCTAGAAGTATGGAAACATGCACTCGCATTCCGTCCGACATGTCCCCCAGCGACCGACTAGCCGAAGTCGCCCGAATCTTCGCCCGGGGCGTCTTTCGGCTTAGAAAACAGCGTCTCCGCGCCGCCCTCCCCACCGAAACCCACGCCAATATAGCTCCGGAAACTCTCCCCAGCGTCTTGAGGTTTCGCACCAGACCGTGCTCACTGTGGGACACGGCGGTTAACGCCCACAGAGACGATTTTTTACCAAGGAGAGACCGATGGAACTGAACTTGAAACGAGAGATCGCGGCGCTAGAAAAACTAAGTGCGCCGCAGCTGCGAGCCCGCTACGCCGAGGTTTTCTGCGAGACGACCCTCGCCAGAAACAAGCCGTGGCTGATCAAACGAATCGCCTGGCGTCTGCAATCGTTGGCCGAAGGGGACTTGTCCGAGCGGGCGCAGCAGCGCGCGGCGGAACTAGCCCGGGATGCGGATGTGCGAATGACCCCGCCCAAACCACGGAAGGAGGTCGCACCCCGCACGATCGCCATCCCGCTTTGCTCCGCAGCCACCGATCGGGTCGCGATCCCCGGAACCCTGATCACGCGGGAGTACAAGGGCAAACTGCTCGCCGTCACGGTGCTCGAGAAGGGATTTGTGTTCGAAGGGGTTGTTTACAAATCGCTGAGCGCCGTCGCCAAGCACATTACGGGCCAGCACTGCAGCGGCCACTACTTCTTCCGCCTCTCGAAGGAGGCCTCCTAATGGCAAAACGTGAATCCCAAGTCCCGATCACCCGTTGTGCGATTTACACGCGCAAATCGACGGAGGAGGGACTCGAGCAGGAGTTCAACTCCCTCGACGCCCAGCGCGAATCGGCCGAGGCGTACATCAAATCGCAGGTCCATGAAGGCTGGGTGTGCCTCCCGGACCGCTACGACGATGGCGGGTTCAGCGGTGGGAACATGGAACGTCCAGCGCTCAAGCGGTTGTTCGCCGACATCGAGGTTGGCAAGGTCGACGCGGTGGTCGTCTACAAGGTCGACCGTCTGAGCCGGTCGCTACTCGATTTCGCCAAGATGGTTGAGAAGTTCGAGCGGCACCGCGTGTCGCTGGTCAGCATATCGCAACTCATCAACAGCGGTAATTCGATGGGACGGTTGATGCTCAACGTGTTGCTCTCGTTTGCCCAATTCGAGCGAGAAATCATCAGCGAACGCACCCGTGACAAGATCGCCGCCACGCGTCGTAAAGGCAAATGGGCGGGTGGGATGCCGATCCTCGGGTACGACGTTGTTGCGTCCAAACTCGCAGTCAACGAAGACGAGGCGATTCGGGTCCGGGCGATTTTCGAGCTGTACCTGGAAAAACAGTCGCTAATCGCCACGGTCAAGGAACTGGACGAGCGCGGTTGGCGCAACAAGCAGTGGACGACTCGGAAGGGCGCTCCAATTGGCGGACGGCAATTCGACCGGGCTAGTTTGTACCGGTTGCTTTCCAACGTCGCCTACGTCGGGAAGGTGCGGTACAAGAACGAGGTCCACCCTGGCGAACACATCGCGATTGTGCCGCAAGATCTCTGGCAACGTGTCCACTCGCTCCTAACCAAAAATGCACGTTCCGGTGGGGCCGACGTGCGAAACCGGTTTGGGGCGCTTCTCAAGGGGATCCTCGATTGCGGCTGCTGCAATTGCGCCATGTCACCCGCGCACTCGACGAAGCGCCAAAGGCGTTATCGGTATTACGTCTGCATGGTGGCGCAGAAACGCGGCTGGCACGCGTGTCCGACCAAATCCGTCCCGGCGGACCAGATCGAAAAATTCGTCGTCGAGCAGATCAAGTGCGTTGGTCGGGACCCGGACCTGATCGCAGAAACGATCCGGCAGGTAAACGAGGCGACCAAGACCGAGATCGCTACCCTGTCGGTGGAAATGCGGGGCCTAGATCGGGATCTGGCGACGTGGAACCGGGAGGTGCGAGAGCTCGTATCGATAGGCGTGGTCGACACCGATTCGCCGCTGTTGGGCCGGCTCGCGGATCTTCAGGAGCGCATCCGGGGGGCAGAACAACGCTCGACGCTGATCCGGGAACAGATCTTTGCCTTGGAACGCGACGACGTTGATGGGACCGAGGTTGCCGAGGCGCTGGCCGAGTTCGACCCGCTGTGGGAAACACTGTCGCCACGAGAAAAAGGCGAGGTCGTTCGTTTGCTGGTGGAGCGGGTCGTTTACAACGGCGTGACCGGCGACGTGGCGATCACGTTCCATCCCTCGGGGCTCAAGTCACTGGCCGCAAAGATTGCAAATAGAGAGGAGTACGCAGCGTGAGCCAATCGATTACAATCCAGGGGAAGCTACAAATCGCGCCGATGCGGGGACGACCGCAGCGGGTAAAGAAACCGCAGGTGGTTGAACCGACGCCTGGACGCGTGCCACGGATCTCCCGGCTCATGGCCCTGGCGATTCGGTTCGATCAGTTGGTGCGGGACGGCGAGGTTCGGGATTACGCTGAACTCGCTCGTCTGGCCCACGTGACTCGCGCTCGTATGACGCAGATAATGAGCCTTGCAAGGCTGGCGCCTGACATCCAGGAGGCGATTCTGTTTTTGCCACGCGTGGAGCGAGGGAACGACCCGATTACGTTGAGGCATATGCTACCGATCGCGGTGTTTGTGGATTGGGGCAGGCAGAGGCGGATGTGGCAAACACAGCGGCGATCGACGTGATTAAGGCGGTTTTTCGCCGGCTCTCTGTATCGCCTGCCAGCCTGTTAACCCCCGTGTCCTGTTAACCCGAGAGTCCGAGAGTTCGAAGAGTGTTTCGTTCGGGGTGCGGATGCAAACGCGACGTTTGCATTCGGCACCCCTGGCGCAAGTATCGAACTCGAGATGCGCAGTGAGAGGGCTGACTTGCGAAAAAAGCCGCGAAACGCGTATAGAAACGCGAGACCCCCGGCGGCCTTGCTCTCGGCCTCGGGTGTAAACCGGGGTGGACGGTGGGACTCGACGAAAAACGGTGAGCGCCCCGGGCGTAACCCTCTTCGTGACTATCGAGAATTTATCTCTCTCGCTAAAGCCATTCGCGACAAGGACTTACGCGGTTGAGGTCTCGTTCGGTGCCAAGTGGGTGAGAACGGTTGCGGGATTGTTGGTGACGTGGTTGACACTAAAATAGCTGAAGTGCGTTAGGCAGAGTGTCGAAAGTTCGAAACGTGCACATTCTCGGACAGCGGGGTTAACGCTCGGCGCGATAAACGGGTGTTTGAATGCCATTTCCACTGTGCTCCGCGGATGTGGTCCCCAATCCTAGCTGGCCCCTAACCCCGCCCACGCCTGGACCATGGACGCCATCCCTCCTAACGAACGCACCGGCCAAAGCTCGCCCCCGCTAGCCCCCTGTAGTTGACGGAACGCTCACTCAAGAATCGATTCAACAGTAACCGCTTCGGCCGCATCCAAGGCCAGGATCCTCCTCAGAACAGTCGTCTCCAACAACCCGAGGATTATCCAAAATCAGCCTTGACGCCGCATCCCCATTTTGCCCAAAGTTAGCGTCCACCGTGGATTTGCGTGATCGGCTCGGTGTCGCTATGTTCTCGTAATCGGTCCATGTCCAAGTAACGCCTCGTGCCCCACTTCGTTCCGGCGATGTGACGCAATCTGGCGCTCACCAGCATCAACGCCGAGCGGCCATCGGGAAACGCGCCCACCACTCGCGTTCGACGGCGAATTTCCTCCATGATCCGCTCCAACAGATTGTTCGATCGGACGCGCGTCCAATGTTCGTCCAGGGCCAACAAAAGCCGATAATGATCGAGTAATCGGTTCATCCCCAAAGCTTAACCGCTTCGAAGGCCGATGCACCGGGGGGAGCCCAGGGCGGACGCATACTTTTTACCGTTTTTTCGGTGGTTTTGACCTAGAACCGCGCTTATTTCGTATCACTCGCAATCACGCCACCTTGAATTGCTTGGCGTAATCGCAGATTTGCCCGGAAATACGAGTCCTCAAATTTGCCTAAACTACCGAGAGTTTGCGTCAGCCCTGGGGGGGAACCACTAATTTTCCCGAACAACCGAAAAACGGAACGTCGTCCACAAATGCTACGCGCTGCTCACCTGCCGCCACTTCGCATTCTTTTCGCGGACAAACCACCGCTACCGACCAACCGGCTTCATCTCGACGTGCATATAGGATTCGTCGTTCAAAAAAAAAAGGTTCGAAACCCTTCAGTATAAAACCCCTGTCAAGATGCAGTTGAATGAACGCTCGCGTTATTGTCGGACATTGATTTCTGTTCTCAGTAGCCGATGCCGACTTGTCAGACTTTCAGCAGTAAAATCACTCGCGTCAACCAAAACATCGCTAATTGGTGGCGGTGGCCACATGATCGATTCGCCGGCTACGAACACTCCCATAGAAATCCAATTCTCTACATCATTCTTTCCGTCCACTGGGTTCCTGTCTATCCAATCGGTCTCGACAAACTCGAACGGTGGAACCCACTTCAATATCCCATCCAGGCCAAGGGCATCGAAGGCCTTGCTTCCAGTTTTCGTACTAAAATTAAAACCTCGATCGAAATCTGCCACAATGATTATCCCGGTTTGTCGGGATTGCGACATTGCCCATTGCCGCAACGCAGTCGCTTGAAGTACAGACTCCGCTTCGTCAGCAACGAACGTCACGACCGCTACACTCACGGTTTGATGGCTGTCCTTGATCTTAAATTTTGCGATTAGTGGGCATGGATTCTCGTTTTGATTTTCCCCGCAACCAGGGAAATCAGAAAGTCGGCACGCCTCACGAACTTCCAATTTATTTGGGTTGAATAGTAATTGAATCCCTGCGTTTCCTCCATTGTTGCTCTCGATAGTCCGGTATGCCCTGTCGGGAATCGACTTGACTCCGGGGGCTTCATTCGCTGCCCGACGAAGGTTTTCAAAAACTGAAGGTTCAACCCCTGTAAAACAAAAGACATCCACAGGTTGCGCTTCAGCCAGTCGTCGAATAGTAGTCGTTGGCGACGCCGTCACAGTGGTATCCATTTTCCACCCCACAACAACCAGTTCAACACTTCTGATATCGGAACGGACTACTGACCTGCGTGCTGGCGTGAAAAGAAGCAATAGTACACCGGCCAGTATCAGCACACCGAGAACGAGATCAAGAATCGACAGTCGAATTCTCATTTGATTCTACCATTCGTCAGTTACCAAACTTTCATTCAGCTAGATGCGAAACACTCCGCAAGTCTTCAAGTTTTGGGTTCAGCGAGTTCTTTGTCTAAAGATCATTTTTTTAATTTCACTTTCCTCTTGGGAAAACTGGCTCGTTCGGGTCGGGGAGTTGCGAATTGGCTTCTCCGGACGAAGGCGCGTTCGAACATCCCGCGCAGAAAAAGCCAAGCCCAGAATTGAAAAAAAAGTGTTCTAACTTTGCAAATTCGGCAGTGCCTTGGATTCTCTCTAATTCTAACATTCGTTGGCCCAACAAAACCAATTCGCTTCAGGTTAATCCGGGCAAGTACTCATCAATGTGATCAACGCGATCGTAACCGAATGGGCGCAAGCGTGTGCAAATGCGTTTTTTTTGGTGCTTAGGTCCGTGCCGGATCCTAATGATTTTTTTTTACCATCTAAATGGTTTGGACGCGGGCGAGCCAAGTCTACGGAACCAACCTTCGTTCATTATATCCAAAAAGGTTTGAGTCGGCGGAAGCCCGTGACCGGTCAGCCGAATAACAGCAGAAACGGGAACAGGCTCTCCGGTTTTGTGTAACCGTTCACGGGGCGGTGCAAGAATTTGACCGTTCAGGCTGGTTGGGCGTGTAGATTCGGCGGGAGGAGCGTTGGGCTGCGGTGGCCGGCGAAGCTGGCTTGCATAGCTTCGATTAGATAAGTGTAAACGTTTCGT
>JBGSLW010000187.1:0-18622 GCA_041740495.1 Pirellulaceae bacterium | reverse complement strand
CTGCGGTTTCTTGGCATCCGGCGCGCCCCGAAACCGCAGGCTAGCGCCAGGCGGCTGATGGTCGCGAGTTTCATTAATCCATTTTTCAATAAACTGTCAGATGCCGAGCTGGAGATTTTTCTGCGCGATGTTGGCCCTGGGCGTGTGCGAATCCGTGGTTGCCGCCTGGCTGATGCCCGTGGCGGCATTGTTGGTCTTCGCTGCGTCCGCGAGTTGTTGGGGCAGCTGTCAAGCGCTGCCGCAGATTGCTACGGACGAGATGGGGATCGCTGCCGAGCGGTTGGCGCGGATCGAACCGCTGGTGGCCGAGGCGATTGCGGCGAAAAACCTGCCGGGATGCGTGATCTGCATCGGCCGTGGGGGGCGGATCGCTTACCTGCGGGCCTTTGGCGATCGCCAAATTCAACCTGAACCGGCGGCGATGACGGTCGATACGGTTTTCGATCTGGCGTCGCTCACCAAACCGATCGCAACCGCCACGGCGGTGATGAAGTTGGTTGAAGATGGCCGTTTGGCGTTGCGGGAGCGGGCGAGCGTTTACTTGCCGGAATTCGCGCCCCACGGCAAGGACGAAATTTCGATCGAGCAATTGTTGACGCATCAGTCCGGGTTGATCGCCGACAATCCCTTTGGCGATTACGCGGATGGGCCAGAGCAGGCTTGGGCCAAGATTTGCGATTTGCAGTTGGTCGATCCGGTCGGCGAACGCTTTCGCTATTCGGACGTCAACTACATCGTGTTGGGGAAATTGGTCGAACGTGTCAGCGGGAGATCGCTGGACGAGTACGCTCGGGCTACTTTCTGGGAACCGCTGGGAATGCAAGAGACCGGATTCAAGCCGGCCGAAGCGCTGCGGGCTCGAGCCGCCCCGACCGAACAACGTGACGGCGAGTGGATGCGGGGCGAAGTGCACGACCCCCGGGCTTTCGCACTGGGCGGAGTCGCCGGGCATGCCGGGCTGTTTTCCAGCGCGGGCGATCTGGCGCTGTATTCGCAAATGCTGTTGGGCAAGGGAACGTTGAACCGCGCGGACGGCCCACACGTGCAGATTCTGTCGCCGGCGACCGTCGCTCGGATGACGCGCGGCGAACCCATCTCGAGCGGACTCCGCGGATTGGGCTGGGATATCCGCAGCCCCTACTCGCGGAACCGCGGCGACCTGCTCTCTCCCGTCGCTTTTGGCCACGGCGGCTTTACCGGGACCGTGTTGTGGATCGATCCAGAACTCGATCTGTTCTACATCTTCTTAAGCAACCGACTGCATCCGGACGGCCAGGGGAGCGTCAACGAATTGGCGGGTCGGATCGCGAACGTGGTGGTGAGCTCGCTGGTCGAACCTGCCCAGGCGGCCGCCGACGCACAGCCTTCGGTGACCTCGGCGCGACCCCCCGTGCAAACCGGAATCGATCGGTTGGTCGAGGAGGAATTCCGCTCGCTCGCCGGACAGCGGATCGGGCTGATCACCAACCACACCGGTCGGACGGCCGATGGCAGAAGTACGCAGCAGCTGTTCCGCGGCGCCGCGAACCTCCAGCTGACCGCAATCTTCAGCCCGGAGCATGGCCTTGGCGGCAACTTGGACGTCGCGGGAATCGCCGACGGCCTCGATCCGACAACAGGTGTACATGTGTACAGTTTGTACGGCGACCACCGCGCGCCGACCGCCGAAATGCTGGCCGAGGTCGATACGCTGGTCTTCGATATCCAGGACATTGGGACTCGATTTTATACCTATATCTCCACGATGGGTCTGGCGATGCAGGCCGCCGCGGCGCACCAGAAGCGTTTCGTGGTGCTCGATCGCCCCAACCCGATCAACGGACTGGATGTCTCCGGTCCGATGCTGGACGCCGGGGCGGAGTCCTTCGTTGGCTTCCACCGCCTGCCGGTCCGGCATGGAATGACGGTCGGCGAGCTGGCGATGCTGTTCCGCGAGGAACTCGAGCTGCCGTTGGACCTGGAAGTCGTCCGCTGCACGGGGTGGCGGCGCGGTGACTTCTGGGACGCTACCGGTTGGACGTGGGTCAATCCATCCCCGAATATGCGGACGCCGCTGGCCGCGCTGCTCTACCCGGGAATCGGGCTGTTGGAGACGACGAATCTTTCGGTCGGGCGCGGGACCGATCGGCCATTCGAGTTATTCGGCGCCCCGTGGCTCGATCACCGCCGATTGGCCGAGCGGCTGTCCGAGCTGCGATTGCCCGGCGTCGCCTGGATTCCCGTCGAGTTCACGCCGACCAGCAGTACGTTTGCCGGCGAGTTGTGCCGCGGGATCCTGATCGAAGTCACCTCCCGTGAGCGGCTGAATCCAGTCCGCGCCGGATTCGCCGTCGCCGTCGCGCTGCGAACGCAACATCCCGCGGAGTGGACGATTGAACGGTATGACCGGTTGCTGGGGAATCGCGCGGCCTGCGAGGCCCTGCAGCAAGGTGCGACCGCCGACCAACTGTGGGAGCAAGCGCAAGCCGACGCCGCCGATTTCATGCGGACGCGCGAGCGGTTCTTGCTGTACGAGCGGTAGCTTGCTAGGCTCTGGTACTGCGCCCCACACACTCATTCGCCTAGGCTAACAAAACACCTGAACCTTGATTCGTGCTCGTAATCGTGCTCGAGACCGATCGAGTGCTGTGTTGGCGAGCAGGAAGAGGGAGGAGTACGAGTAAGAGTAGGGGTAGGAGTAGGAGTAGGAGTACGAGTACGAGTAGGAGTAGGAGTAGGAGTAGGCTTTGATCCACAACGCAATGTCGCGAGCAATTGCGATCAGCCGCATGGCGCTAGCCTGCG
Organism: Pirellulaceae bacterium; assembly: GCA_041740495.1. Taxonomy (GTDB): domain Bacteria; phylum Planctomycetota; class Planctomycetia; order Pirellulales; family Pirellulaceae; genus JANMEB01. Next base: position 15,838 of record JBGSLW010000187.1, on the reverse strand, counting down.
GTTTCTTGACGCATCCGACACCGGAAACCGCAGGCTAGCGCCATGCGGCTGATGTTTTGGGACAATCCGGTGTGTGTTTTGGCGCAAAATGAGATAAATGTTTTGGCGCAAAATGCGGTAGATGTTTTGGCACAATGCGGTAGATGTTTTGGGACAATGCCTAGAAGCAGAGCTTGTGGGCGGCCAAAAGATACTGAGAAACCAAAAGAGCGAGAGATAGAGTGATGAGCACTGCGGAAGCAGCGATGGCGGCGCCGATTGCCGCGGCGAAGAAGGCCTTGGACGAACACACTGTGGCGATGATGCGCTGGCATTTCGCCGAGGAAACGGGGTGCCCGTTTTGGCTGGAGAAGCGGAAGGAGCTGGACTTCGATCCGCTGAAGGATATTCGCTGCTTCGAAGATCTGCAGCGGTTTCCTCCGTTCCAGGACGAATGGTTGCGGGGCGGTCCGGTGGAACGCTGGCGGCCGCGAGCCTTCGCCAACCGGCCGACCTACGTTTTCGAAACGGGCGGCACGACCGGAATCCCCAAAAGCCGCGTGGTGATCGACGACTTTCGGATCGACTACGAGCTATTTAGCGAAACGCTGCCGGACAAGTATTTTCCTAAAGGAGCGAATTGGTTGATGCTGGGCCCCTCCGGCCCGCGGCGATTGCGATTGGCGGTCGAGCACCTCTGTCAGTTCCGCGGCGGGATCTGTTTCTGCATCGACCTCGACCCGCGCTGGGTGATCAAGCTGATCAAGAAAGGTTGGATGGAACACCTGGAGGCGTACAAACAGCATTGCATCGATCAGGCGATCACGATCCTCACGGCCGGGCACGATATCAAGTGCATGTTCGCCACGCCGAAGCTGCTGGATTCGCTCTGCCTGGCGTTGGAAGACCGCGGCACGAACTTGAAAAAGCTGGGGGTCACCGGGATCTTTTCGGGGGGGACCGAGTTCACCCCGCAGTGGACTCGCTATTGCGTCGAGGAACTTCTCGGCGGACCGCCAGAGGAAAGCGGGATCTACATGACCCCCACCTACGGCAACACGCTGATGGGTCTGGCCTGCAGCAAGCCGGTCACCGCCGCCGAAAAGTATAAGATCTCGTACTACGCTCCGCAGCCGCGGGCGGTCATCGAAGTCGTGCAGTTCGACGACTACAACCGCCGGGTCGATTATGGGGGAACCGGGCGCGTCAAGCTCACGACACTCACCCCAGAGTTCTTCGTCCCCGGTTTCCTGGAGCGGGATGAAGGGGAGCGAGAACTCCCCTGCGCGCTCTTTCCGTGGGACGGCGTCAGTGGCGTGCGGCCATTCCACGAATTAGCCGAAGCGACGACGGTGGGGGTGTACTAGTCGCTCCGCCCGGTCGTCATCGTGGACGCGGTCGCGTCGCTGTTGAACCGTCAGCCGAAGGCGTACGCGTTTGTGTTAAGCGCGGTGTACAGCCGTCGCCTTTGGCTCGGCGTTAAACGAATGGCGGCTTACCGCTGGACGATCTTTCCGTCGCGGAGCAGCTGCAGATAATCCACCGCGATATTGAGGACCTCGTCGACGAAATAATCGCGCGTGATCTCTCCGGGGTTGACCTGCTTTTCCAAAGCCTTCTCGTCTTCTTTTTCGGCGTTCAGCTCGTTCCGCCGCGCGAAGAACCGCTCTTCGTTGAGCGAAACGGTGTCCTTCGCTTTCTGCTCGACGTACAGATTGATGCGTCGAACCAACTTCTGGAAGTCCTGGGAATTCGTCAGCCGCTCCTCGGACCGCTTTCGCAACATCTCCAGCATTTCGCCGTTGACCAGGCTGAGCGGTGCGAACTTGGCTGCGGGTACCCGATCGAACTCCAGCGCGTAATCCAGATCGGACTCGCTGACATCCATCTTGTCGGTGATCGACGGCAGGACGACATCGGCTTCCACTCCGCGCTTCTGGGTGCTGTCTCCCAGCGGGCGGTAGAACTGTTGCATGGTGATCTTCAGTGCGCCGAACATCCGCTCGACCGGCCGTTCGGTGTTGAGAATCTGCTGATCCAGGTCGATCAGGTGTTGGACAGTTCCTTTGCCGTGGGTGGCCGAATCTCCGACGACGATCCCGCGGCGGTAATCCTGAACCGCACCGGCCAGGATCTCGCTGGCGCTCGCGCTGAACTTACTGGTCAGCACGACCAGCGGGCCGTCCCAGGCCATCCCGGAGGCGGTGTCGTTGTGCGTGTAGATTTGGCCGAACGAGTCTTTGACTTGGACGACGGGGCCGCGATCGATGAAGAGGCCGGTCGCGTCGATCGCTTCCCGCAAGCTGCCTCCACCATTGGAGCTGAGGTCCAGCACCACGGCGTCGACTTGTTTGCTCTTGAAATCGTCCAGAATCCGCCGCATATCGCGGGTGGTGCTCTTGGCGTTCGCCGAGTTATTCCCGTCTTCCATTTCGGAGTAAAAACTGGGGAGGTCGATCCAGCCGATCTTGTACGGCGTCCCGTCGGACTTGGTCCCGGAGTCGAACACGATTCCGCGAGCTTCGCTGTCCTTGAGTTCGATCTTCTCCCGCGTGATGACCACGGTTTTCAATTCATTGCTATCCGAGGGGAGCACGGACAAACGGACGACGGTTCCGGCGGTGCCGCGAATCATGTGGACCACGTCGTCCAACTTCATGTCGGTCACGTCGACCCATTCGCCGTCGTTCCCTTGGGCCACCGAAACAATCTTGTCATCGACCTTGATGTTCCCGTTCTTGTCGGCGGCTCCGCCCGGCACGATCCGCTTGATGATCGTCAATCCGTCGTCTCCCGCCTGGAGCGTGGCGCCGATCCCCTCCAACCGCAAACCCATTTCGATCAAGAAATTCTCGAACGTCGACTTGGAGAAGTACGTGGTGTGCGGATCGTAGGACGAGGTCACCGCGGTCACGAACAACTCCAGAACGTCGTCGCTATCGAACTGGTGCATCCGGTTGGCGAAGGAGCGAAACCGCTTCTTCAATCGTTCCTTCGGATCGAGTGCCGCGTCTTTGCCCGCTTCCTCGTCCCCTTTGTCACCCTTGAAAATCAGCAATTGGTATTTCAGCCGTTTCCGCCAACGTTCGACCGCTTCTTCCTCGGTGGCCGGGTAGGCCAGGATCTTGGGGTCGGTTTCCATCTCTTCTTCGACCGCGAAATCCATCGGCTCGTCGATAATCTTCTCGGCCATCGCCACACGCTGGTCGACGCGTTGCAAGAACCGCTCGAAAATCCCGAACGCCAGCGAGAGGTCTCCTTTGACCAGCATGTCGTCGACCTGCGTCGCTTGCGCGGAGAACTCGTCGATATCCGATTGCATGAAATAAAGCTTGGTCCCGTCGAGCGCCTTGATGTACTGCTCGAATCCCTTCCGCCCGACGTCGTCATCCAGCGGGTGGTTGGAGATGTGCCGGGCCTGCATCAGCTTGGCGACTTCCTTCGCGACGTGGCGATCGACCAGATTCGGTTTGCGGTCTTCCGTGGTCCGAGCGACTTGAGCCGCGGCGTCTTGCACAGCGGCGATCGCCGCCAGCCCCGCGACGAGAAACAAAGAACCGATCCAAGCAGATGTTTTGCGCATGGGAAATTCCAAAACAGATGGTGCGACGTTTGCGGACGACCGCGAGGCCGTCGCCGAATAGTAGTCGGTCCTTGCGGGGCGGACAAGGTCGGTTTCCGCCCCGGTGCGGTCCCCGTTTTCCATGAGACTAAGGCGGGCCCCCATTTGTTTCCAGACCCGGGGCTCGTCTTTTCGAAAATCCGGGATTGCTGGCGAACGGCCCTCTGTCGCTGCAGCGGCGGCTTGGCCTTGGTAAAATCGACTTCGGGGCAGACTGCCTCGCGTTCCACTTCTACCTCGTTGACCTCGTTGACCTCGTCGACCTCGTCTGACTCGGACGATTTCTTTTTTCCCAGGAACAGAGGGTGTCGAAAGCTTATTTAGTGACGAATCGTGGCGCCAATCGCGGTGCGCGCTTTGAGCTGCAGTCGGACCGCGAGAACACCGTCGGTCGCGATTTGGATTGCCACGTCAATCTCAGCGACCCCAAGTGCTCCCGGCTACACGCCAAGATCTGGTTCGACGACGGCGCCTGGTGGATCGAAGATCACAAGAGCAGCAATGGCACGTACGTCAACGATCAGCTGATCGACACCGCCCAACTGCTGGACGGGACCGAGCTGCGAATCGGCTCCGAGGCGTTCTCGTTTCAGACCGAGCTGGCCGACGAGGACCGGGAAGCGGCGGAGGCGGACACGGCCACGCGGCGGACGGTGGTCCGCGACGAGCCGTTGAATACCGCCGAGCTCGGCCAGTTTTCGCTCGATCAATTGCGGAAGGTCGAGACCGGGGAGGACATCTACAGCTTGTTTCAACTGAGCGTGCAATTGTTGGGGGTCGAAGACCCGGCCGAGGTCGCTCAGATCTCGCTGCGCCAGTTGTACGAACAGACCAAGGCTTCGGTCGCCGGGCTGCTGTGGCTGACCGAAGCGGGCGTGCTGAGTCCCAAGCTGGTTTTGCCAGAGGATCAGGCGGAGGTGATCAAGTTGGACCCGCAGCTGACCCAGCGCGTGGTCAAGCAGAAGCGGGCGATCCGCCTGGAGCACGACACGAAGAATCCCAAACACCCCTACGCCGACTCGATCTGCGTCCCGCTGATCAGCGGCGAGACCGTCTTGGGGGCGATCCACCTTTACCGCAGCGACAAGCGGTTCTCCGACGCGCATTTCAAGCTGGCGTGTTCGATGGCCAATATTGTGGTGCGAACGTTGTCGCGAGCCAACCGCCACGCCTCGTTGCAAGCCGACCACCAGCGGCTCAGCCAGAAATCGGGGGAGGCCACCGAGCTGTTGGGCGAGAGCGAGCCGATGCGACAGCTGAAGTCCAAGATCGCTCGGATCGCCCGGGCCAGCGGCTGCGTGCTGATCCGCGGCGAAAGCGGCGTCGGCAAGGAATTGGTCGCCCGCGCTCTGCATCTTTCGGGGCCCCGGGCCGCTCGGCCGATGCTCAGTATCAACTGCGCAGCGATTCCGCGGGATCTGATGGAGAGCCAGCTCTTCGGCCATAAAAAGGGGGCCTTCACCAGCGCCGACTCCGACCATATCGGTCTGTTCCAACGAGCCGACATGGGGACGCTGTTCTTGGACGAAATCGGCGAGATGACCTTGGAAGGCCAAGCCAAGTTGTTGCGGATTCTGGAGGGACATCCCTTCCTACCGGTCGGCGGGACGCAGGAGATCACCGTCGATGTCCGAGTGATCTGCGCGACCAACCGGGACCTGCGCGAGTTCGTCGCGGAGAAGAAGTTTCGAGAAGACTTGTTCTACCGCCTGAGCGTCTTCGAACTGGAGATTCCGCCCCTGCGTGAACGCGGCGAGGATCTGCGGCTGCTGATCGAGCACTTCCTGCAGCATTTTTGCCGGCAGCACGGCCGCCCGAATTTGCAATTGTCGCCGGCGGCGCTCCAGAGGCTATTGGGTTTTCACTGGCCGGGCAATGTGCGGCAGCTCCGCAACGTCATCGACAGCGCCGTGGTGATGGCCGAAGGGGATGAGATCGTCGTGGAGGACTTGGGAATCTCCCGCGACCCGCGTGGGGAACAGAGCCTGGCGACGTTGGACATCGAGACGTGGGAGCGGCGTCTGATCGAGTTAGCGCTGGAACGGACCGGAGGCAATGTCCCCAAAGCCGCAGACTTGCTGGGAATCAGCCGCGCCACGCTCTACCGCAAGATCGAAGAGCACAAATCCCCCGGCAAACGCGCGGCGTCGTCGGAGTAAGGTGAGGTAACGGGGACATAGCTTTTTGCCTGAGCTGCACAGCAAGTGTACGTGTGTACACATGCGTCTGGGCGGTCCCGATTTGAGAGGTTATTTCGTAATCTGCGGTTTACGATTGGGTGTGTGTCGGTCGCATGGAAGGGGATCGCCGGAGAATCCCCTTGCGTTGCGGCCTCGAAGGGCTGCGATTGGGTGGAGAGTCGTTGGCTCGGCCGAAGAACGGTGGTAGGTGGGCGTGTCCGTAGGTTGAACGTGAACGCTCCTCGGGGATTCCTCGGGGATCAACCCCGAGGCATCCGTAGGACCCATGTCGCGAGCTACGCGCGTCGGTAGGTTGAACGTGAACGCTCCTCGGGGATCAACCCCGAGGCATCCGTAGGACCCATGTCGCGAGCTACGCGCGTCGGTAGGTTCAACGTGAACGCTCCTCGGGGATCAACCCCGAGGCATCCGAAATCGCTCGTGGCATCGAAGTTGGCACCGGTCAAATGCCGTTCGCTTGTCGGGCGGATCGTTACGCCGCTTGCTAATGGCCCAACGTCCCGCGCCACTTCAGCAAATACCGCTCGCTTGCCGAGCGGATTGTGACGCTGCTTGCTAAAAGCCTGCGACCCCTTTCCCTGTTCTCCCCCCGGCAGCGGGGATGCGGAAATGGGTTGGGCACCTAGTTCTTCTCCGACGGGCGGTCTTTCGTCAGATGCGAGCGGAGATAATTCGCGCGTTCGATATTCCGCGCGGACGTATCGAGCCGCGAGCCGCGGATTTTTTGGAGGTGGGCTGGTTGGGAGTGGATCAACAGTTTGTTGAGCGTGGAGATATCGACGTCGCCGATCAGGCCCATGTTGGTCCCCATCCGCACGCGGGAGAGGAGGTGCATCGTCTCTTCGCTGGAAATTTTCTGTGCGCTCTGCAGCAACCCGTAGGCTCGCCGCACCTGATCGAACAGGTCGGCCTGACTTTCGGTAACCAGGAACTCGCGAGCACGCCGTTCGTAGTTGATCATCACCGGCACGATTTCCGCGAGTTGATTGAGCAGCTCCCCTTCGCTCTTGCCCAGCGTCACCTGGTTGCTGATCTGGTAGAAGTCCCCGGTGGCTTGCGTCCCTTCGCCGTACAAGCCGCGGACTGCCAGGCTGATCTTTTGCAGCCCGCGGAAGACTTTTTCGATGCTTTTGGTCATCACCAGGGCAGGCAAGTGCACCAGCACGCTGACTCGCATTCCGGTCCCGACGTTGGTGGGGCAAGCGGTCAGGTAGCCGTAATCCTCGTGGAAGGCGTAGTCAAAAAACCGTTCGATCGCGTCGTCCAGTTTGTTGGCTTGTTCCCAGGCCTGTTGGATATCGAAGCCGCTCCGCATGACTTGGATTCGCAGATGGTCTTCTTCATTGACCATCACCGCGAAGTCTTCCTGCTCGTCGACGGCCACGGCGCGAGCGCCCTCCGCCTCGGCGAGTTCCCGGCTGATCAGTTGCCGTTCCACTAGAAATTGTCGGTCGACCGCATCGAGTTCCGCGACGTTGATGAAGGCGGCGGGGGCGAAGAGGGGGTCGGCCTTGAGGCGTTCCAGAACCGCCGCCTGGATGTTGGCTCGATCCAGATCGGTGCACTTGCGGATGAACGGGTAGTACGCCAAGTTGCGGGCCAGGCGAATCCGGCTGCTCATCACGATATCGGATTCGGGTCCGCTGCCCCGCAACCATTCTCCACTGCGGGCGGCGAGCTGATCGAGGATCACGGGGCCAGCTCCTTCTCGGATTGTCGGATTTGATCGCGGAGCGACGAGGCCAGTTCGTAGTTCTCCGCTTCGATCGCCTCCCGCATTTCGCGCCGCATCCGGATCAGTTCGGTTTGCCGAGTGCGATCTCCGGGATTGCGGACAGGGACCTTACCGACATGGTGGTTGCTGCCATGCACATTCAGGATCAACGGGTCGAGCTCGCGTTTGAAATTCGTGTAGTCGTGGGGGCAGCCCAGGCGCCCCATTTGACGGAACTCGTAAAACGAGATCCCGCAGACCGGGCAGACTTTTTTGTCGAGGTTCGCCAGCTCCTCGGCCGTCTGTCCGATGTTCAGCTGTTGCTTGAGGACCGAGGCCATCGTTTGTGCGAACCCGGGGGACTCGCCCGGATGCAAGTGCTCCTTGGCACAGGAGGGGCAGAGATGCAGCGAGACCACATCCTCCCCGGTCAGGTCGGTGATGTGGAAGGTCGCGGGTTTCTCACAATTTTGGCATTTCATCGGGGCCAGGCTCCCTGCTCCTGTAAGGCCGCCCGCGCTGCCTGGAAAAAATCCGGTGGTGAACCAGACACCCGCTAGCAGCGATCGCACGGCGCGAACTCTGCGTTAATCATACGTTGCGCGGATTGATTCGTACAAGTCGGATCTGAGACTCGCGAACTTGCACAATTTTTATTCCCCGGGTTTTGCGTTGACAGTCCTCCTCACTGCCGATAGAAACCATAGCGAAACGTGCCGAGTCCTGCCTCTCCTCTCACTTCTCCCCCCTCGCGGCTGCAAGACTGCCTGTTGAAAAGGTCCGACGCGAACGCGCACCCATCAGCCGCCTGGCGCTAGTCAGCGGTTTCCTGGTGTTCAGCGCGTTCTGAAATCCGCTGGCTAGCGCCAGGCGGCTGAAGTGGCTGATTTATCAACAAACAGTTGGGCGGCAAAGTGCGATGGGGGACGAATGCGGTCTTCGAAAGAGAAAAGAGGCAGTCGATGTGGATTACGACCTGGTTGGGGGCGTGGCGCAAGTCCCTGCGAACGAGCGCGACGCCGGCAGCGAACGGGTCCCCCTGGACCTTGACCAGTGAAGCTTTGGAGCCGCGGATTCTGCTGGCGGGCGATATTCGCTTCGACCCCTCCAGCGGAACCTTGACGATCGTCGGCTCGACCGAGGGCGACACCGCGATCGTCAATGCGGTGAATGCGACCGAGCTGCGAGCGACTCTCTCGAACACCAGCGGATCCCAAGCGGCGTTGTTCCCGCGCGCGGACGTATCGCGGATCGAGTTCTTCGGGTACGGGGGGGACGACTCTTTCCGGAATTACCTGGACATCTACAGCCACGCGGTGGGGCACGCCGGCGCCGACCAGTTGTGGGGCGGATCCAAGAACAACCATCTCTACGGAGGGGACGGCGACGACTATCTGGTGGGTGGCTCTCGGAACGACGGCCTGTATGGCGGGAACGGCGACGATCGGATCTTCGGAATGGCGGGGCACGACCAGATCTGGGGTCAGGCCGGCGCCGATTACTTGCGCGGCCTGGACGGGAACGATCAGCTGCGCGGCGGAACCGGCGTGGATACGTTGAACGGCGATGACGGCCACGACCGGCTGTTCGGCGAGGGAGGAAGCGACGTCCTGGTGGGAGGCAATGGCGACGACGTGTTGTTGGGAGGTGATCGCACGGCCGCGGACCAACTGCGCGGCGGGGCGGGGCGTGATCGTTTTTTGTTAGAACCGGGCGACCAGCCGCTCGATCGGCAATTCTCGGACGGAGCGGCTCGCTTCGAAAGCGGGAATATTGCGTGGACCGCAGCGGAAATCGAAGTGCTGGATCGCGGCCTGCAATACGCGTTCGATGCGACTCGAAATTACGCGCTCCTTCGCGACTCGCTCGACTCCGATCAGACCATTGTCTTGAAGAAATACACGCAGCTCAACGGCGGAGCGAGCTCGACCGCGCGGCTGCGGACCACGACGGTCAACGGCGTCTCACGGTACGAGCGGCAGATCGATTTCCGCGACTGGAATGAAGCGAACGCGGGCCTCAATACCCTTTACGCGGAGACCGTGTTCCACGAACTGGCCCATTCCTGGGACAGCTGGCAAGAGATCACGGCGATCCTGCCGACATCCGGATTTCTTTGGACTAATTTCCTGGCGCGAAGCTATTGGCGCTCGACGCCCCCGTCCAACGCTTCCTTGTACTTTCGCAGCGGCGACGGCGCGTGGTGGTATGCCCGCACCGCGAGCTTCGCTCGAGACTACGGCCGCCAGAATCCTCGCGAGGACTGGGCCACCGTCTGGGAGTATTACGCCGACGAATACCAGCGCGGCGTCCCGACTCCGGCGAATCTGACCGCCAAACTGGGGGACGTACGACAGCTTTTTGCTCGCCTCGCGGCTCTTGATTGACCGCCCCGGCTCACCAAGTAGAATGAGCCCATCACCACAGAGGAGGAGGCGGAGCATGTTGGGGAACTTGCGTCGGGGCGTGTTACTGGGTTGTTGGTTCGTGCTGGTCACCGCCACGGCGTTCGGCCAACTCGAGGATGCTCGGCTGGCCGGATTGAAGCAGGCGATTCCCCGAGTTCAATTCCACCGGCAGCGCGGGATTCTTGACGCGATTTACGGGACCGAGTTGTCCCGGGGAACTTCTCCGTTGGCCAGCGCCGATGCCTTCCTGGCGCAGTGGAGCGGGATGCTGGGTCCGGCGATCGGAGAATTGCGTCCGATCGGCGATGCCAATGGGCCCCAGCTTTGGCGCGTGCGGACCGATCGCACCACGGGTCAGGCTCGATTTTTTTCGTTCCGCTACCAACAGTATTTCGGTGACTTGCCGGTGTTCCGTTCGGGCATCGGTTTCCTGGTTCGCAACGAAGAGAACTTTCCGCTCGTCCTGACCGGCTTCAATCTCAAAGACTTGACCGGGGCCGTGGCGACGCCGCAGTTGGGCCCGGCCCAAGTGACGCCGGCGATGGAAGCCGAAGTCGTCGCCTTGTTGCAACGCCAGCGCCAGCCGAACGCCAAGCGGGATGTGACCGCGGATGCCCTCGAGTTCAGCGATGTCCGCCGGACGCTCTGGGCGGGAGTCGACGGGCATCCGGTCGACGTGCCGGAACCGGCGGTCGAGTTTCAGGTGCAATACGGCTCTGTGCAAAGTTATCCGCACTACCAGAAGCGATTGGTCGTCGCATCGCTGGCGACGGGCGCGGTGCTCTGGTCTGAGTCCAAGATCCACTTCACCGATATCCACGGTACCGTGAGTGGCAACGCGACCGATGGTATCCGATCGGCCGAATGCGATCCGGAATCGGGGTTTCGTCTGCCGTATGCCCGAGTCCAGGTCTCGGGTGGCGCTTCCGCGTTTGCCAACGCCAACGGCGAGTTCACCATTCCGCATGGCGGAACGACCGCGGTCACCGTCGAATCTGCCCTCATCGGTCAATATTTTGAGGTTCGCGACCAGGCCGCCGGCGACACCGTTCCCACGATTAGCGCAGGGGTGACGCCGCCGGGTCCCGTGAATTTCCTGCACAACGCTGCGGCGGGGCAACAGCTGCCGACCGCCAATGTCAACGCTTACCTGGAGGCCAACGTCGTCCGCGACTTTGTGCTGTTCTACGAACCCAGTTACCCCGTGATCGCCTCGCAAAATTTCTTCCGAATCAACACAAACATTGCCTCGACGTGCAACGCGTTTTACGACGGGTCATCGATCAACTTCTACCAAGCGGGCGGTGGCTGCAGTAACACCAGCTTTTCCGATGTGGTTTATCACGAATACGGGCATCACCTGATCGAGGTCACCAACAACGGCCAAGGCCAGATGGGTGAAGGGAGCGGGGATTCGATCGGCGTCTTGATCCAGGACGACCCGATCCTGGGCCACGGTTTCACCGGCAGCTGCAGCTCGGGAATCCGCTCCGCCAACAATACGCTGCAGTATCCGCAAACCGGCGCGATCCACACGTCGGGCCAACTGATCTCCGGCTGCGTGTGGGACACTCGCAACCAACTGCTGGCGACCGAGCCCGCGGCCTACCGCGATATCTCGGCTTCGCTGTTCCTGGGGATGCTGATCGTCCGCGGCCAAGTCCAACCGTTCAACGACATCATCGACCCGTTCATCACGGTGCTCTATCTGGAGCTGGATGACGACGACACCGACATCGGGAACGGAACGCCGCACTACACGGAGATCGCCACCGGATTCGGCTTGCACAACATGGACGCCCCGCCGCTGAACTTGATTTCCTTCCAATACCCCAACGGCCGCCCGGAACTGGTGAGCCCTGGGGGCGGCGAAGCGTTCCTAGTCGAGGTTGTCCCCGGCACCCAAAATCCGCAACCCGGGACGGGGACGTTGCACGTCAATCGCGGGAGTGGATTCGAGACATTCCCCATGACCCAGATTTCCGACAATTTGTACGAGGCGATCTTCCCGACCAGCGAGCTGGGGACGGAATTGCAATACTACGTTGCGGCGGAGACCGCGGGAGGGAGCGTCCAGTCCAACCCCAACACGGCGCCGACAGCCTTCTACACCGCAATCAGCGGCGATTCACAGCTATTCGTCTTTCAGGACAATTTTGAACTCGATAACGGCTGGACGGTGTCGACCTCCGCGGCGGACGGTGCGTGGGAGCGCGGCTTTCCCGCGGGCGGAGGCAGCCGCGGCGATCCGCCCACCGATGCCGATGGCTCGGGTCGCTGTTTCCTGACCGGAAACCGCTCCGGGAACTCCGACGTCGATAACGGGAATACGATATTGACCTCGCCGATCTGGGACGGCTCGATCGCCCCCCATCAAGAAACGGTCATTTCGTACTTCCGCTGGTTTAGCAATGTCGTGGGAGACTCGCCCGAGCAAGACATCTTCCTGATCCAGTTGTCGAACAACGGCGGCACCTCGTGGACCAACGTGGAAGGAGTCGGTCCCGCCGGTTCGGAAGTTCGCGGCGACTGGTACGACAAGTCGTTCCGGATCCGCGACTTCATCGCCCCGACCAGCCAGATGCGCGTGCGGTTTATCGCCAGCGACTTGGATCCCCAGTCGGTCGTCGAAGCCGCCGTGGACGGCGTCCAAGTCCGCCAGGTCTTCGAAAACTTCACAGAAACCGTGACGGCCGACAGCCTGCAGATGATCAAAGGGGTCATTCGCGCTGGCGATCTGAGCTCCACGCAGGCTGCGGATGACGACAACCTGCGGATGCAGCCGAATCGACTTTCGAAGTTCCCCACGGTCACCACCGAACTCGGCAGCGTCTTCCCGACCGAGCAACCGAACGCCGTGACGGTCATTTTGGAGGGGCATGTCAATCGCAGCGACCTGACCCAGCGTGTCGAATTGTTCAACTATCAGACCGGCGTATTCGAGCTGGTCGACACCCGCGCCGCGAGCGTGGGAACCGACCAAGTCAGTTCGGTGCCTCTATCCGGCGACCTGACCCGATTCATCCAGGCGGGTACCGGTGAAGTCGCGGCCCGAGTGACGTTCACCGGTGCACGCGCCACGGGCACGAAATGGCTGGCCGATATCGACCAGTTCGTGTGGGTGGTGGAGTAATAGCCGACGCGCCGGCGAAGGGAAAGCCGGCGCCGTTGGCTTGGCGTTAAACTGGGGAGTGGTCAGTTCCGGGCGACTTGGTTTATAGTGCTAGATCGATGCGAAAAGCACGACAGGAGCAACGCGCATGGTCCATGGGTACCACGTCGTCATCGCAGCCTATGGCTTCTGGCTACCGAATGATCCTCGCGGATCATGGTCGGAAGTTGTCCGAAAATGGGAGCTCCTGCGGTACGGCGAATGCACGCGAAATGTAGCTCGACGTGGCCTCGCGAGTCTTACGCCACAGGAAATCAACCAACGTGACTTGGCTCGGAGGAACCTCCAATACCCAGCCGTTACGCTGAACGATCAGCAGATTCAGGTTGTCGCAGGTGGAATCGCGACCCAGGTTCTAAAGAGCAATTATACAGTTTGGGCTTGTTCGATATTGCCGGAGCACGTTCACTTGGTAATTGCTAGGCATACATACAAGGTCGAGCAAGTTGTCAATCTTCTCAAAGGTGCTATGACTCGGGCACTTGTCGATCACAATAGCCATCCGCTTGCCGCATTTTGCAAGCCAGGGGAACGGCCTCCTCGAATGTGGGCTGAGCACGAGTGGAGAGTGTTCTTGGACTCGGAAGAAGAAATCGAAGAGGCGATGGACTACGTCCAGCAAAACCCGATCAAAGAGTCTCGACCGGCCCAATGTTGGCCGTTCGTCAAGCCGTTCTCGGGGTTGGAACCTGGATGGATAACGTACCATTGATTTTTGGGAACTGATCGGCCAGTACGTCGTCGCGTCACGCGCGCGTCGAAATGTCTGTTGTGCCGGCGGCGTTAACTGCCGGCGCCGTTGGCTTGGCGTTAAACGATCGCAGAGGGCCGTCGCTTAGTTTAACGCCCAGCCGAAGGCGCCGGCTCCACAGTGCTGCTACACACTGTGCCTGCACACACACCGCCTGCGCACACGCGTCTGCAAAGCCGGCGCCGTTGGCTTGGCGTTAAACGAGAAGAGGAGATTCTAGCGCAGCTGGTTCAGGCGTTGGCGCAGCAGGTCCAACCCGAGATTGCCGTGTGCCCCGGGCGAGGTCCGGGCGGCGAGACTCGTCTCCGGCGTGCGATCGGCCAGATCCGTGAGCGTCACCGGAGCGCGATATGCTTCTCGGAACGGCATCCCCTGTTGGGCTCGTTCCACCGCCATATCCGTCGCGTACATCTCCGGAGAAATCGCCCCCCGCATTCGTGCCGCGTCGAATTGGAGCGCGTTGAGCAACCGCGGAACGAGTGCCAAGGCTGCCAGCGACGACTCCAGGCCGCGAATCGTTGGGCCTTTGGTCAGTTGCAGGTCGCGATGGTAACCGCTGGGGAGCGCCAGGATCGCCTGCAGTTCACCCAGGGCCCCTTGGACAATCGCGTGCTGCCCGCGCAACAGCTCGATCACGTCCGGGTTGCGTTTGTTCGGCATGATCGACGAACCCGTCGTGAATTGGTCGGGCAAGCGCACGAAACCAAATTCCTGGCAGGCGAACAAGCTGAGGTCCCAAGCCATCCGGCGAAGTTCCAACGTCGCCTGGGCGATGCAAGTCAGCACCTGCAATTCGAACCGGCCGCGGCTGTTTTGAACGTATTGCGGGTTCAACTGCAATCGACCCAGACCCAACTCGCGGCGAATCCCATCGCGATCGAGCGGCAGGTTGACCCCGAACCCGGCCGCGGTTCCCAGGGGGAGTGCATCGATCCAATCCCGAGTCGACCGGGCCAACATCACCAGGTCGATGAACGCTTCAGCGAAACCCGAAAACCAGAATTCGAGCGAACTGGGGACGGCCCGCTGCAGATGGGTGTATCCCGGCATGGGGGTCGGTTGTTCCGAGCCGGCTCGGTCCAAGCAGACTCGAGCGATCTCCCGAGCGGACTCGGCAAACCGGTCGAGCGCGTCCAGGAGATACAGCCGCATGGCGACTTGCACCTGGTCGTTGCGACTCCGGCCTGCGTGAACCTTTCCACCCAGTTCCCCCAAGCGGCGGGAGAGCCAGAGCTCGATGGCCGAGTGCCCATCTTCGACCGGCGGTTCGATTCGGAATGCACCTTGAGCCACGAGCTGCCCGAGTTCGTCGAGCGCACCGCAGATCGACTCGGACTCGGTTTGCGTCAACACGCCAATCCGCGCCAATCCGCGGACGTGCGCCCGGGAGGCTTGCAGGTCGAACGGCAGCAACAGCAGATCCAGTTGTGGATCGTCCCCGATCGCAAAGCGCTGGACCGCGGCATCGGGGCTGGAATCGGCGTCCGACTTTTTCCAAAGATAATCAGCCACAGCGGATTCCCTCCTCGCGGGCCAGCCCCAGCATCAAATTCGCGTTCTGAATCGCTTGGGTCGCTGCCCCTTTGGACAAGTTATCCAGCGCCGACACAATCACCCAGTGATTTTCCCCGGCGCTGTCCCGCACCAATCCCCCGATTCGGCAGGCGGCGGTTCCACGGACTTGAGCGATCTCCGGCGGCGGATCGACGAATTGCACGCAGGGGGTGTCGCGATACAGCGCGGCGTATTCCGCCTGCAGCCCCTCCAGTGCCCAAGGATCCGTCAGCGCGAAACGGATGGTCAGCGAGATTCCGCGAAAGAACTGGGCGACGTGCGGCAAGAGGCGGACCGGATGCCCCAAGTGCGCTGCGACTTCGATTTCGTGTTGATGTCCGACCAGGTGGTACGGAATCAAGTTATCCGCCAACCGCTGCGGATCGTTGCGGGGCGAGGGCGTTCGGCCGGCCCCGCTGTAGCCGGAGACGCCAAAG
>JBGSLW010000186.1:0-3981 GCA_041740495.1 Pirellulaceae bacterium | reverse complement strand
CCTGGCGCTAGCCTGCGGTTTCCACTGTTGGATAGGTGAAGAAACCGCAGGCTAGCGCCAGGCGGCTGATCTCCATGGCACGCGAAGTTGTGTATTGGGACAAAGCCTGGTTGGCTTCCAGTTTTTCTTAGCCGGACCGATTGTCCTCAGGATATTCACTCAGGAAATTCAGCGATGTACGCGATTGTCGCCCACGGGAATCAACAATACAAAGTCGAGCAAGATCAGTTTTTGGAAATCGATCTCGACGAGGGGGAACCGGGCGCGGATTTCACTTTCGATCGCGTCTTGGCGATCTCCGATGATAACGGATTTCGCTTGGGACAACCGGTCGTGGCCGGCGCCAGCGTTTCGGCCAAAGTGATTGGCGTGGTGCAAGGGGACAAGATCTATATTCAGAAAATGCGGCGTCGCAAGAACTACCGCCGCCGGACGGGGCACCGCCAGCAATATCTCAAAGTCCAGATCGCGGCGATCAACGGCTAGTGTTGATTCGGGGCGGAGATCACTCCGAATCGGTGCGGCCATCGGGCGGAGACAGACGAATCCGTGTTTTGCCGATCCTCTGGTTCCGGTGTCACCCAGACCTTCACATCGAAGTACTCGGGTGGAAAATCTTGCCGAGTAACCATAGTCGTCATGGCAGCGGATCCGATTGTTCATAGCGAAAGCCGCCGTTGACATTGACGACTTGGCCGGCGATAAAGCGGGCGGCGGGCGAGCAAAGAAAGGCGATCGTCCGCGCCACGTCGTCGGGATGCCCCCACCGGTCCATCAACGATTCCCTGCGAGCTCGATCCTGCCAGCGGGCGGATGCCGATTGCCCCCAGGCGGTCTGGATCCACCCGGGAGCGACGCAGTTGACGCGAATTTCCGGTGCAAACATTTGGGCCAGACTCAACGTCGCGGCCATTACGCCCCCTTTGATCGCCGCGAAAAGCTCGCCACTATCCCCGGCCATTCCCTGCCAGGCCTGGTCCCAGCCCATATTTACGATCGAGAAGACGCCGGGGGCTGCGGCCGGCTGCTGTCGCATCCGGACGCCAGATTCGCGACTGAGGACCAGGGTGGCCAGCAAGTCCGTCCGCCACAACGTCTGGGCTTTGTTCAACCAATCGTCGGATGCGGCGGGCCCTGTCAGCACATCGGCGCCGGCGTTGTTGATCCAGGCATCGACCTGGCCAAAAGCTTGAAAGGCTTGATTGACAAACTCGCTCAATCCCTCGGTATGGCTGAAGTCCGCGAGCCGCACTTCCGCTCGTCGGCCGATCGAACGAACGGCTGCCGCAACTTCCTGGGCCGACCGCTGAGAGTGCGCCGCATGCACGACCAGATCCCAGCCCTGGCGAGCCAGTTCCAACGCGGTGGCTCTCCCGATCCCGGACGACGCACCGGTCACCACCGCCACGCGTGATCCCAGGCGATTCCCCTCACCCCCTCCCTCGCTTGGATTCGGGGAGGGAGCCGACGGGTATTGGGCCGTTCGCTCAGTTGCTGGGTCGTTCATCGGCTGCGGATGGAAGCAGGGGCAAGCGGAAACACGCCATCTCCTGATCGCTGCGAACAATCAGGCGATCGCCGTACAGGCATAATGTATTCCAGCAAACGCCGCTGATGGTCTCGATGGTCGCCCATTCGCGGAAGCCGGAGCGGTCGCCCGCCACCAAAGCCAGGACCCCATCCTCGCTGTGCACCAGCAGAAGATCGCCGACTCGCAGCAATTGGCCGTGGCCGTAACGCTTGTTGGCTCGCCAAATTCGTTCGCCGGTTTCCAGATCAACGCATTCCAAGATCCCATCCGACAACGCAAACACATTCCCCTGATCGTCGACGATCGGGTTGGTCAATTTGGTTCGCAAGACCCGAGCGTTCGCCCAGAGCGAGCGAGCTTTCCAGCGGCCATCCTCTCCCCGTTCGATCGCCAGCAATTCCCCTCCCGCCCCGTAACCTTTGGAGACCAGGACGCGATTCTGTCCGACACCTGTGGCCTGCGACGTATTGGCATCGCCATTGGAACGACCGGGCCGCATCGACCGCCACAGTTCCGGGCCATACTTCGGGTCGTGCCCGCTGACCGAGTTTTCATTGACGATCAGGATCTGATCCTCGCCACCGATCTGGGCAACCGACGGAGATCCGTAGCCGATGAACTGATCGCCGCCGCGCCATCGCTCCTGGCCGCTGTTCCGATCGAGCGCGATCAGCGCCGCGTCGCCACCCAACGGAACGACGACGTTGTCGCCGTAAAGTAACGGCGATGCGGCTCGGCCCCACATCAGATTCGATTTTTCGACTTGGAACTTCTCCCCTCGCGCGTTGGTCTTTTCCAAGAGCGGGATTCCCCCCAGGTCCAAGAGCTGCACGGACCAAACCGGCGTCCCGTTGCTCCCATCCAGGCAATACAAGTCTCCCAATGATCCCAGCGCGTAGACGCGGCCCGCATGGACCTGTGGAGTGCTCCGTGGACCGACCCCTCCCAGCGTTTCCTGATGACGCCGAGCATATCCGAAATTCCAGACCACGTCCCCGGTCTCGATCGCAAAGCAAGTGATGCACTCTTGAGGACCGATCTGCTGCATCGTCACGGCATAGCCGTTGACGGCCGCGATTCCCGACCAGCCCTCGCCGATCGGCCGCCGCCATAACAGCTTGGGGGGGTTGGCTGTCCAGTTGGGATCCAACCGGACTTGGGAGATGTTGCCATCGCGGTTGGGTCCCAGGAATCCGGGGAAGTCGTTGGGTGTGGTGGTTCCCAAGTCGGCGTTTCGCGCCGGATTTTCGAATGGCCGTGCGGTTGACCAGAACCGCGGCCGCCAGCCGCGCGGCCAGAGACTGCCGCCAAAAACCGGCTCCCAGATGATCAGTGGGGCGGCCAGCAACAACCCCAAGCCCAATCCCTGCAACAGCCGCACGGGCCACGGTCGACGCCCGTAGCGAATCACCCAGCAGACCAATCCCAGCCAGGTCACGACGATCAATAGATAGATGATTGCAATCGAGAGCTCGGTTCCAGTAAACGGCATTTGCCAGGCGACCATTGCATCTTCGAACACGCGCGCGGCAATGACCGCTGCCAGGCCCAGCACAATGACGACTGCCAAAACCCGAATGAACCGTGCCGATCGCCGAGCCCGCGTGTCGATCCCACGTTCCTGCCTTTCCGGCATATATCGATTCCTATACGGTTTTGACCAAACCAATCTCGTTTAACGCCGAGCCGCAGGCGACGGCGTCTTCCGGCCTACGCCTCAGGCTCCAGGCTCCAGGCTCCAAACTGCGGGCACCAGAACGGCTCCTGCTCTGCGCCTCTGCGCCTCTGCGGGAGACATCTCTTCATCTTCCCATCCCTCCCACCTCCTCTTGTGCCTTCTGTGATTTTTGTGGCTAACTGGCTGGCTCAGCTTCGGCATGAGCTGCGAGGACTTGCTCCGGACTACAGTTACCGCCTACCAAAATCTAAACCAGGCCCCAGCGCTTTCGCAACAACCATTCGCCGGATAGGAGCCCAACAAACATCAACAGGAAAGCCAGTCCATCTGGAATCGTATCCCCCAACTGCCATTTGCGAGGAATCTCGATTGTCATATCGGGTGGGTTTTCGACGATTGCATCCAACAGCCCGCTGAATTCTTCGGGCCGGATCAAGCGTCCGCCCCAGTCCTTGGTACGAGCCGACATTCGAGCCAGTTGTTCGGCATCTCCGGCGGGGTTCGATTTTTCTTTGTCGCGATCGTACACCATGAATTGGGCTTGTGCCGTCCCCAGAGTCTGCCGCGAGGTGGGATCGGTCGCGACGACGTCCAGCGTGTACAGGCCGGGTTCGGCGAGTTGCTGTTTATCGACCTGGCCCCGCGCACCGGTTTCGGCTTGGGCGACCGGCACGGTCGCGGTGGCTCCCGCCGGTCCCACCAACGTCGCCGTGAACGTGCTCCCGGCAATCGTCCCCCCGGTGGCGGTGCGCGCTTCCAAGCCGAACTCGAC
>JBGSLW010000185.1:0-6439 GCA_041740495.1 Pirellulaceae bacterium | reverse complement strand
CGATACGGATGAGCGCTGCCTTGACCATCGGCACGACCGCCTCCAGAGCGGCGCATCGGTCAACGACGCGGTCGCCCTCGGCCAGCACATATCCGTCGGCGGCCTCAAACAGCATGCAAATGACTGGGGCAGATCCCAACTGGGCGGAACCAAGGTAGCCTAGTGCCTCATCGATGGCATCGGCCAACGGTGCCGGCAATCCGCACAGCTCGATGTCGCTGTCGAGGATCCGGTAGCCAAGCCGCGGATGCGCGGTTGACGGCGGCATGGTAGCCAAAGTCGGCGACGGATCGACTCGCAAAGGTGACGACGCACCTCTTTCGTCCTCCGCTGCGCCCTGGGACGGCCCATCTCCGAGCAGCCCCGTATTACGCCATTCGACCAGCGTCGACGCCAAGTAGGTTGCCGCGCGCTCCGGCGACAATCCGCAACGTTTCTCCAAAAGCGCTTGAACGCGATTTTCGCTCCACCCCTCAGCAAAACAGCACCAAAGCAGTGTCGATGCCTTGTTGAGCCGATAGATACGCTGCGCCTGCGGGTCGAGCAGCACACCCCCTTCGTTGATCAGATGCAAGCTCGCACGCGTATCGAACACTCCCCTCGAGGTGCCTCGCTTGCGGAATGCGTTCTTTGTACGCTGATTGGTCAAAGTGCAGACGCCTCCACTCCAGGCGCATCGTTAGCTAATGGATCCCCGACAGCTTTGACGGTGGCGACCCCCAAGTCGCCCCTCTCCCCCCTGCGCCAGCGGGCGCTAAGCGCTTTCAATTTGCAGGACACCTTGGCGCCGCGCGACAAACTCCGCAGCCACCCCACCACACACAAGCACCGGCATCAGTAAGCTTTGACGCCTGACGATAATTTCTCCTCTTGATCTTGGGGTCTGGTTTTTGCTTTTCGTTTATTTCACTTTTTTTTCTTTTTTTCTTTCTTTTCTTTTATGGGCCCACCGCTGACGGCATCCGCATAACTCCGACCATCGGCCGACAGCAGGAGCGCGATTACCGGGGGTGTCACCAAAGCGAACCGTCCACACCTCGCAATGAAGTCCCGTCGCTCTTCCGATGGACGATCAAAGTTTTCCATTGACCTAACCTCCAAAGTCCCGGCCCCTCCCCGCAGTTCGCTTCACGACCGCTTTTCCCATTAACGACCGCGCGCTTTGCGGACGGCACACACCACCTCTAAGTTGAAAATTCTATCACATGTAGCGCGCGCCTGTCAATCGAGCAATGACCAAATGTTGACCCAATTGGGGCAATTTGCATGCCCCCGGCTTCACCGATGAGCGGCTCCGTCCCGCCAACCCTGGCTACAAGGTAACCCTTAATTCTCCGAATCCGGAAAGGCGTATCCTCTCACTTGGGGCTGTGCTGTGGGTTCGACAATGGCGTTTTGCGCGGTACGGGCTCATCCCATTTGTAACGGTTCGCCCGTGTCATGTCGGTCTGCGATCCACGGTCGATTTCTTCGCCGTTCCGGCACTTACCCGTGATCGGGACGTTCACGGCATCCTGCGGGTCCAGACGTTGCCGCGACCTCGACACGTCGCGCTGTTCCCGGTAAGCCATTGACGTCCACCAAGAGCATCCCCTCGAACACGCTGACGATCGCAACCCTATAAGTCGCCGGCCCAATGCTTCGCTCGGGTAGAGGTTGAACCGCCCCGGGATTTCCGCTGCCGGATCAACTAGCCCACTTGAATTGGCGCCAACAGCACCTTCATATCATGTCTTTAAGTAAGGCATCCGATCGCCAGGCTGAAGCTTTGCACTCGCAAATACCGCGCGACGCCAACCCGTCGCGGGTTTGAGCTGTCTTCGGCACACGGGGTCGTGATCAACGATGGTTGTCGCGGCCCACACGCTATGAGCGTATAGTGGGATGCTGTGTTGAGCAGCCCCAGTAGGTCATGCAGGAACATAACAAGCGGCGACAACCGCCAGACCGCTCTCGGACACCAGCGTTGCGACAGACCTTTGCGCCAGAGCTGGCTTTTCTTGGTGCGAGTATAGTTGGTGACCTTGCATATCCCTGGCGGTATGTTATCCTTAATTGTCTCGTATAATGTCCGGAGACGTTTTGGCAATCGTAATCAAATTTCTTCTACGACTTCTCTGGGTTGGACTATAATGGTTTTCTCGCTTCGTGACGGATCGTTCCAAATCCTGTGCACCGTAGCCGATGCAAAGCATAGGCAGAAGAAGTCGAGGTCCGCCCGCGCCGATCAGTACACCCATTTAGGGCCTTCCCAGGGCGTCGCCGTAGTTTCTGAGTCACGCTGAGAAGCAGTCAACGGCGGAGATGTCGTAAAACCCGAAGGCAGAATTTCGCACCCACTCATTCGACCCTCGAAGCCGATAACTCTGTGAAGGACGGATCTCGTGGCTGAGTTGCTTACCGAAAACACATTCGCGCAGGAGGACGATGCCGGTAAGCACCTGAGCGAATACATCGCCATCCTTCGCCGGCACAAGCTTCAGATCTTTTCGGTCGTCGCAGTTGTTGGCGCGATTTCCGCGGGCGTAGCGGTCGGTTGGCCGCCGGTCTACCAATCCTCGGCAACCATCATGGTGCAGGAACAGGAGATTCCCCGCGACCTCGTACGCTCCACTGTAACGAGCTTCGCGGACGAGCGCATCGAGGTCATCAGCCAACAGGTGATGACGAGTTCCGTCCTGTTACCGCTCGTAGAGAAGTACAATCTTTACGAAAAATACCGCGACAAGGAAACGGACAACCAAATCGTCACGCGGATGCGCGACGATATCAGCGTGACGCCGATTGACGCCAGAATGTCGGACAGGGGCAGCGGGTCCCGCGTAAACACGACCATTGCATTTGAAATCGCCTATGACTCGCCGTACCCGGATCGTGCCCAAAGGGTCGTGAACGACTTGGTCGAGCTTTACCTGTACGAAAACACCAAGGCTCGGCAGGAAAGTGTTGCCGAGACGACGGCGTTCCTCGCCGAAGAGGCAGAACGGGTCGCCGAACAAATCCGAGAAATCGAGACGAATTTGGCGAACTTCAAGCGCCGCTACGCCGGCGTCACACCGGACTCATTGGCGGTCAACACGCAGCTCGCCGAACGTACACAGGCGGAAATTCTGCGAAACGAAGGCGAGATAAACATCCTCCAGGACCGCATACTTTCGCTCCAGGCTCAATTACACTTCGTCAAGCCCAATCTCCCGTTCGCGGCCGACACCGATGGGGAAACCGCCCTCACGCCCGAAGCGCGCCTGCAAACGCTCATGGCTGAATACCTGAGTGCCTCCGCCCTATACAGCCCCGAGCACCCTAAAATGCGGCAGCTGCAGCGAGAGATCGACATTCTCAAGGCGGCGTCCGGCATTTCCGCCAAAGGAATTGACGCTTCGGGCAAGCTTGAACAGCTTGAGGCAGAGCTCGCCGCGCTGAAAGAACGCTACGCCGATGATCACCCTGATATTCGGCGGCTCGAACGCTCCATCGCGGCGCTGAAGGCATCGGCGAACTCTCCGGCAACGGCACCAAGAGCCGCGGGCAAAGCTCCCGACAATCCAGCCTATATCACGCTGACCACGCAGCTCGAAAGCGCCAAACGCGAGCTCGTATACCTCTCGGGGTTGAGGGCTGAGCTGCGGGAGAAGCAGCGCCTCTATGACGACCGGTTGCTACGGATACCGGAGATCGAGCGTGAGTACCGCGAGTTGACGCGCGACTACGATAACGCACAAGCTCGTTACCGCGACATAAAGGGAAAGCAGATGGAGGCCGAAATAGCGCAGGAACTCGAGAAAGGGCGCAAGGCCGAGCGCTTTACTTTACTGGAACCCGCCAATTTGCCGGTAAAACCGATCAGCCCTGACCGCAAACGCATCGCCCTCATCGGCCTCGTCGCTTCGCTCGGAAGCGCGCTTGGTCTCGCCTGGCTACGTGACCTGATCAATCCGTCTGTTAAGGGGCCATTGGAGCTTGCTCGCATCGTGCGCATTCCGATCCTGAATCCCATTCCCTACATCGAGACCCGTCGGGAACGGCTTTGGCGGCGGCTTCGAGCACTGTCGGTGGTCTGCCTGATCCCGGTGCTGGCAGGAGCCTGCTTCGTCGGCATTTCAACCTTTCTGAAGTCCTTGTAGTCCGATACGGATTTGATCCCCATGGACTTATCGCGCAAGCTGGCGGCGGGAGCCAAGGACGGCAACGTCTCGGGAGCACCGGACAAGTCGGCTCATCAAACCCCTTCTCCTGAACGCCGGTCCAACCGCATCGAGTATACGCATACCCCTGCCGTCGAAATCCCGGCAGCCGTGCTGGAGCGCCATCGAATAGCCGTCGTCGCCAACAACGGGACGGCGGCCGATGCGTTTCGACTGCTGAGGACGCAAGTGCTCATGGAGATGCGCCGGAACGGTTGGCAAACGCTCGCAGTGACCAGTCCGAACCAGGGCGCCGGCAAGTCTACCGTATCCCTGAACCTCGCCATCAGTTTCGGCATGGAGGTGGACCTCACGGCGCTCCTCATAGACGCTGATCTACGCGACCCATATCTGCGCAACATGCTGGAGCTCGCTCCCGGACCCGGCCTTGGGGACTATCTGGTTGGCAAGGCTCGGTTGGAGGATCTGCTGATCCACCCGAACATTGGTAACCTCGTTTTGCTTCCCGGAGGCGCACCGGTCCAAAACACGGCCGAGTTGATGGGCTCGCCCATGATGGCCGAAATGGTTCGCGAGTTGCGCAGCCGCTATCCAAATCGCCTGATCGTTTTCGACGTGCCGGCAAATCTCTCGGGCGCCGACACCATGGCCCTTTCATCCTACATCGACGCTACAATCCTACTTGTCGAGGAAAATAGGACGACACCGGACGAAATAGAGCGCGCATGTGACCTCCTGCGTCATGTGAACCTCTTAGGGATCGTGCTCAACAAGTCCCGGGAGTTGCCCGACCCTGGGCCGAGCAGACGTCGGCGACCGGGGTTCTTGTCACGATACTTCGGATCTCGAAGCAAGAGCGCGAAATCTGCCGCGGGGACGAATGGATACACAGGAACCGCGATGCCCGGCCCGCCGTGCAATCACCGGAACGGGCTGCCGCAGCGAGGCTACCCCTCGACCACGGTCTCTGGCGGCCTCAGCGATAGCTCCCGTGAGAGAGATCCGACTCCGTTGGCACCGGCGCCACGGATGTCTAAGGAAACGGACGAAACGCCTGTTTTACCGGATGAAGCAGATTTTAAGGCGGGAAGAGCTAAGAGTTTTACCGCTTTGGTTCGCACCCCCAGCCCCATCCCACTGGAAGAACGCGCACAGGGCGATCCTAAAGGAAAACGGTCTCGGCACGGGGTTCGCCTTGCGACAAAATTCGCTTGGATTTTTTTGGCTTTAACACTGGTTATTGGTTTGACCGGTATCTACCTCGCCAAGACTGGACGGTTCGACGCAATAGAATTTCTGAAGAGTTGGCTGGTTCCAATCCCCGGTAACGAGAGCGCCGTGCCGCAGAACGACCCTCGAGCACTTGGCCTTGTTGGGGAGGACCCTTCCGATTGGGTTGACCTGTCGAGCAAGTTAGATCGGGAGCATCCCACGCAACCGGACTCCACATCCTCCCGCAGCAAACCCCGCCAACTCCCTGACGAGCAAGAACAAGAAATCGGCAATGCTCTTCAGGATGGCGGATCACCTGTTGAATTGGGATCGGAAGCGCAATCAGGGGAGGCGAACATTGGGACCGCTATGCCGAATACGCCTGGGTCGGTATCGATACCCGTTGCGACAATCGGAGAAGCCGTACCGCGCATGGAATTGAAAGCGGCCGCGGAAACCAATGAATCTGCCGATACTCGCCAATTGACCGTCGTGACACGATCGGCGGTCGCGTTCGACGAAACGATCAGGATCACTGGACCACCGCTCGAGATCAAATCGTTTGTACTTCCTGGGGACGAAGGCGAAGGCGGCGAAACGAACGTAGAGTCGCGTTCCGTAACGGAACCCGGCGATGGGTCTGAAAGCGACAAGTTGGCCGGCGAACCGAGTTGGGCGACGAAACCCGACAAACCGCTGGCGAATTTGTCGCGACCAGTCCAAACGGCAACAGCGACCGGCCTGGAAACGGCGATCGATACCCCCGTGGCGACTGCCGAGATGGAAACAGGTGCGGGACCAACCGAGGTGATGGAAGACCCCGTATTTTCCGTCGAGACCGAAACCGCAGCGGGCTCCGAAAAGGCAGCGGATGCTGATCCAACCGCGTCCGACCCGTTGCCAGCGCACATGGATGTCGAAAGCGATACAACCACCATAGCCGCACGGATTGACGCCCCCTCTGCAGAGACAGCTGTATCGGCGGTGCATGACGATCGCGAAGAAAACCTCCGGTTAACTCCGCCGGCCAGTGGCTCTCACTACGGCACAGTCCCCGTGATTGCCGGGGTAGACCTTCCGGG
>JBGSLW010000184.1:0-18716 GCA_041740495.1 Pirellulaceae bacterium | reverse complement strand
GTGCTGGAGCATTTGCAACGCCTGGCCCGCGATCCGGCCCCGCGCGTTCGCTTGGAAGCGGTGCGAACCGCCAGTTGGGTGCGGCAGCCCGATGCCGTGGACATCCCGTTGGTCGCCGGAGCGCAGCCGACCGACCGTTATCTGCAATATCAAATCCAGGAGACGGTTCGATCTCTGAAACCGCTCTGGCGGCGGGCTTTGGTGGAAGGCCAGCCGCTGGAACTCAGCGACCCGGCATTCCGCGCCGCGTTGCTTGCGCGTCTGGAGACGGTGGACTTGATCAAAATGCCGGGCGAGCGGGGCGCCTACGCCGAACTGTTGTTTCGCGCGGGAATCCCGGATGTGCAACGCCGCCGCGCCCTCGAAGGACTGTCTGCCCGCGATGCCAAATCGCAGACGACGATTCTGCTCGAGGCAATCGGGCGCGTCGATCTCGACCCGGGCTTCGGCGACGAAGGGGTGCTATTCGATTTGGTGCGGTTCCTTGCCGAGCAACCGCGGCAGGAGTTGGCCGCCGTTCGCCCGCAATTGGAACGATTCGCCGTCCAAGCAAAACGGAGCGTGGTGCGACAGGTCGGGTTCGTCGGCCTGGTCGCCGTCGATCAGTCGGTCGAGCCGGCGTGGAAGCTGGCGACCGGTTCGCTCCCCCATCTGCAGGATTTCGTCGACGCGGTTCCGTTGATCCTGGATCCTGCCATGCAAGCCGCCGCCTACCCGCATCTCCAAGGCTTGTTGGAACGATTGCCTCAGGGATTGGCGGCTCCCGAATCGCCACCGACCGGGGCGGGTGGGAGGTTTGTTCGCATCGAATTGCCGGGCAATCGCCGTGTGTTGACGTTGGCCGAAGTCGAAGTCACCAGCGGCGGCATCAACGTCGCCCGCAGCGGTTCCGCGTCGCAGAAAAACACCGGGCACGGCGGCAAGGCCGAACGCGCGCTCGATGGCAACAAGTCGGGAGTGTACTCCGACGGCGGGCAAACGCATTCGCAGGATCCCACGGATAGCCCTTGGTGGGAAGTCGACTTGGGAAGGGATTATCCGATCGAGGCGGTCACGATCTACAACCGGACCGAGGAGCAGTTTCACGAGCGACTCGATGGATTCGATTTGTTGATCCTCGACCGCAACCGGCAACTGGTCGCCGAACGACGGAAGCTCCCTGCGCCGACATCGTCTCAGACGATCACCTTTGAGGGTTCCGATCCCCGCTCCCAACTGCGGCGTCAGGTCATGGCCGCCCTGCCGGCGATCCGCGGGCACGAAACCGAAACGTTCACTGCGTTGGCGCCGCTCGTGTCCCAGGCCGCGGACCGCGCGCCCGCGATCGCTGCCCTGTTGCGAATTCCCGCCAGCTATTGGCCGGACGACGCCACCCCGCCCCTCTTGCAGACGTTGGTCGGATTTGTCGAATCGATACCGGAGAAGCAGCGCACGGAATTGGATGTCGTTCAGGCGATTCAACTGGCCGACCTCGCGACCCAACGACTGCCCGATGAAGCCGCCCAGTCGATGCGACGAAAACTCGCCGGACTCGGGGTGCGCGTCCTGCGAATCGGAACCGTGCCGCATCGAATGATCTTCGACCAGGAGACGATCGTCCTCCAGGCCGGAAAACCGGTCGAGTTTCTGTTTGAAAACAACGACTTGATGCCGCACAATCTGGTGATCTGCCAACCCGGATCGCTGGAGAGCATCGGGATGGCTTCGGAGGCGGAAGCGTCCAATCAGGCCGCAGCGGACCGTGGGTACGTCCCGCAAGACCCGCGTGTCCTGGTCGCCAGCCGGCTGTTGCAGCCGCGCGAATCCCAGCGGTTCGGTTTCACCGCCCCCGCGAAGCCCGGCGTCTACCCCATGGTCTGCACCTACCCAGGGCACTGGCGGACGATGCACTCGGCGGTCTTCGTGGTCGACGATCTGTTGGCGTACCTGGCGAATCCCGAGTCGTATTTGAGCGAGCATCCGTTGGCCGCCGAGGACGACATGCTGAAGAACCGGCGTCCGCGAACCGCTTGGACGTACGACGACTTGTCGGCCCTCGTCGCAGAGGTCAAGACCGGCCGCTTGTTCGATAGCGGCCGGCGCATGTTCCAAGTCGCCAACTGCGTCGGTTGCCACCAGTTGGATGGCCAGGGAGTCCAATTCGGCGCCGATCTCACGAAACTCGATCCGAAGCTGACCGCGGCGGAGATTCTCCGAGCGATCGTCGAGCCCTCGCACGAAATCAACAAGGACTATCAAACCTACAAGTTCGTGATGCTCGACGGCAAGACCTACGCCGGGATCGTGGTCGCCGAGACCGATTCGGCCTACAAGATTGTGGAGAACCCGCTGGTCAAAGCGGACCCCCTGGAGCTGCCCAAGGAAGATGTCGACGAAAAGACGCTATCGCCGAAGTCGATTATGCCCGAAGGGTTGCTCGATCGGTTGACCGAACACGAAGTGCTGGACCTGATCGCGTTCGTCCTGGCCCGCGGCCGCCGCGATCACGAACTCTTTCAGGCCGCGATGCCGCATTAACTGTACATGTGTACACCATTTGCCCCTCTCGCGGGGACGCTTGAGTCGGCCGCGATTTGAGTGATAATGAATCCCAACACAACTCGCCGCCCGGCGGCGCATCGATGAAAGGACCGACTGCTGTGAACGCACCCCAACCGAAACAACCGCCCGTGACTTCGACACTCTCTCAAGTGGATCGACGGGGCTTCGTCAAAACATCCGCGGCGGCGGCCGCCGCCTGGGGTTTGACCCCCTATTTTCCCTGGACATCGCGAGCCTTCGCCAATCGCAGCCCGAATGACCGGCCGCGGATCGGCTGCATCGGCGTGGGGAGTATGGGGACCGGCGACGCCCGCGATCATGCCCATTTCGGAGATATTCTGGCGGTCTGCGACGTGGACTCCCGCCGCGTCGACGCGGCGAAGGCGGACGAAAAAATCGGTCAGGGGAAAGCGGACGGCTACAAGGACTACCGCAAAGTCCTGGATCGGAACGACATCGACGTGGTCAGTATCGTGACCCCCGATCATTGGCACGTGAAGATCGCGATCGAGGCGTTGGAGGCGGGGAAACACGTCTTCTGCCAGAAGCCGTTGACGCTGACCCTGGAAGAAAATCAACTGATCCGCAACGCCTGCAACAAACACAAGGACAAAGTTTTCCTTGTCGGGACTCAACAGCGAAGCGACCGAGGATTATTTCTTCGTGCCGTGAACATGGTCCACAAAGGACTGCTCGGTAAACTCCAAAAGATCACCGTGGGAATCGACGGCAGCCCCAGCGGCGGGCCGTTCGAAAAAGTCGCACCCCCCGCCGAATTGGACTGGGAGATGTGGCAAGGCCAGGCGCCGGCGCACGACTACCTCGAGCGCCGTTGCCATTACGAATTCCGCTGGTGGTATGAATACTCGGGCGGGAAGTTCACCGATTGGGGGGCCCACCACGTCGATATCGCCACCTGGGCGATGCAGTACGACGGTCCCGGGATGGGGCCGGTCGAGATCGATGGCCGCGACGCCAAACATCCGGTCGAGTTCAAAGATGGATACCCGGTCGTCGACGACTGCTACAACACCTGCATTGACTACGACGTGATTTGCAAATTCGAGAACGGTGTGGAGATGCACATCACCAGCCGGGGCGACAATGGGATCTTGTTTGAAGGGGAGAAAGGGCGCTTGTTCGTCAATCG
Organism: Pirellulaceae bacterium; assembly: GCA_041740495.1. Lineage (GTDB taxonomy): Bacteria > Planctomycetota > Planctomycetia > Pirellulales > Pirellulaceae > JANMEB01. The sequence continues at coordinate 15,025 of JBGSLW010000184.1, read as the reverse complement.
CGGCAAGATCACCGGCAAGCCAATCGAGGAGAAGTGGGACGAAGGCAAATATGAGCAAGCCGATGTCGACGCTTTGTACAAAGGGAAGCCGCACGAGGGGCACAAGGAGAATTTCTACCGCTGCATCGCCGAAGGCGGGCTGCCGGTCTCCGATGTGTTCACCCACGTTCAAGCGATGAACACCTGCCATTTGGCGGGAATCGCCGCGCGACTGGGCCGCGTGATTCGCTGGGATCCGAAGTCCGAAAGGATCGAGGGGGATGAGCAAGCCGCCGCGTTCTTCCGTCGACCGCGCCGCGAAGCCTACGACATCCTGATCGTTTGACGCAGCTCGGCAAGTTGACTTCACCCTCCCTTCCGAACGTCATCCATTATTCCACTTCACCCTCCCGCGGTCAGTGAGCATTCCCATATGCCCGCGGGAGGGTCGGCCGCACGACGCGGCCGGGGAGGGCTCTCGAACGCTCCGCGGCGCTGGCAAACGACTCCAACTCTAGGAGTCCCAGAAACGACCCAGTTGGGCCCGGGCCTAACTCCGGCTCAACAACGTCTCAATTCGTTGCATCAACCACTCGGCCGCCTGCGATTTCGGTCCGCGAAACGGCTCGCTGGCGGTATTCGCTGTCATCCAGCGCAGCGCCGCGTCGTCGGCATCGATGTTGCCTGGTCCATTCAGGACGATGGCATCCGCATGTTTGGCCCGCAGTTTCTCGCGGGCGCGGGCCACTCCGGCATCGGTCTCCAGCGCAAAGGCGATCGTCCATTGGCCCGGCTGCTTCAGGGCGCCCAATGTCCCGATCACATCGGGCGTTTCGTCCAACACCAAGACCAGCCCTTCCCCCGATTTGCGAATTTTCTTGAGCTCTTGGCGGCGAGGGCGGTAATCGCACGGGGCTGCCACCCCGATGGCGCCGTCGCAAGTTGCGAAGTGCCGTTGGGCCTGGGCCAACATCTCTTCGGTGGTCACCACATCGACCACGTGGGCTCGGGCCGGATACTCGATTGACACTGGACCGCTGATCACGACGACTTCGTGGCCGGCTGCCAGTGCCGCCCCGGCCAGTGCTGCTCCCAGCTTGCCGCTGGAGCCGTTGCTGAGAAAGCGGACCGGATCCAGGTATTCTCGCGTCGGACCAGACGTGATCAGAATTCGTGCCACGAGACGTTCAAATCCAGATTCAAGTTCGGGGAATGGACGGCTACCTAGAGCTTATCCCATCACCCTCTCCCCCGCCGCGGGGGAGAGGGCAGGGTGAGGGGGTTAGCCCGTCTTACGATAGGCGGTTCATAAGTTGCGGCAACTGGGCCAGCGAGTCGATCGCCGCCGGATTGTGGAAATGTTCCGTGCGATCGGAGCGCCGCAGCCAAACGGCTTGCCAGCCGAATTCACGGGCCGGGAGCACGTCGACGGCCAGTTGATCGCCGATCATCCACACCGAGGACTGCGTTGGGAAGGCGCGGGCGATGGTCGCGAAGAACCGGCGATCCGGCTTGCGCCATCCAATATCGCTGGAAACGAAGATCCGCTCAATTTGGGCAAGTTCCGGGAAGCCCCGCACCAGGCGCGGCAGCCGCGAATCGAAATTCGAGGCAATCGCCAGTTCGACGCGGCGTTCCGCCAAGACTTGCAGACATTCCGCCACGTCGGGGAAGATTCGCCACGCCGCAGGTTCAGCGAAATAATTCCACAAATCGCGGAACAAACCTGACGTTGCCCGCCGCGAGCCGAACGCGAAGGCGACGACCCGCCGCCACCTTCGCCGCTCCTGGAATTCACTGGTCGCCCCGCCGGTGCTGCTCCAGATCTCTCGTTCGATCGCCTGCTGCACGCGCGGGGCCAGTTCCTTGAGGTCTCGAACGATCCGGTGCTGTGCTCCCCAATCGCGGTAGACCTCGGCGACCGGGCGGCGAGGCGCCAGCAACGTCCCCACCGCATCGAACAGGCACAACATGAGAGGACTATCGCCGCAGGGTGTTGGTCGCGTCGATCACGCTTCCCAAGCGCTGCGCTTCGAGTCGCGGTTCGATCGGCCGGCGATTCGGTTCGGTCGCCATCGGAGCCATCACGATTTGGTACGGGACGGGAGGCTCCGCCGTCGGATCGAGCGGCGCCGGCTGTATCGTCACCAGAGGCGGGAAATTGCTGGGGGAAAGCTTGGGGATGGCGGTCAACCGCAGGATCGCCGCGGAGCGAGCGGAAGCCTCGGCCGTGGTCTGCGCGAGGAAGCCCGAACCGTTCTCACTGGCGAATTCCTGCGGCTTGGTTAATTCCGGCAGTTCGGCGGCTCCTTCCAATTGCACCAGCAGCGTATTCGACGCGCCAGTATCCCGCGCTTGGGCACGCACCGGACGAGTCGGTTTCGACGGCAACGCCACGACGGTGGCTGCGGCCTCCTCTTGTGGAACGAGCAATTGAGGGGCCGGCCGAGTCGAGCTCGAATCCGCCGGGCCGAAATTCATTTCCAAGGCGGGTATTTCCCCGCCCGAGTTCAGGTTGCTCCCGTCGTTCAGCGTGGCGGCAATATTCGCCGTGCCCAGGTCGCCAGCCGAGTCCCCCGCACCGACTTGCTGGGTCGGGAACGCCGGGAGTGGCACCGTCGGAGTGACCTCCTGCCATGTCGGCGTCACATCGCTCTCCAGGACCCCGGAGGTCGGGTTGGCAGCGACTGCGACCGAGTACGGCAGATCCGAAATCTGCTGCACCACCGGGGCCGAAGCCTGGGCAGGTGCGGGGGCCAGTGTGGGCTGGCATTCGCCCGCGCCGCAGTCCTGTCGGCACTCATGGCAATTGGAGGTCAGTCCGCAAACGGAGACTCGCCAGTTGAACTTGCAACACGGGCGATTGACATGCACGTGGCACCCGGAAAAACCGACCGCACAGGCCAGCCAGCCGATTCCGGCCAGCCGCAAAGGGGGCGATGCGAACAAGGAAAGGAGGGTCATGGTCCGACTCCGAATGCCAACGGATTTCAAGTGCGGGTTAGCGCGATGATACGGGACGTATCGCGTCCCCCGCCTCCAATATCGGACGCGCCCAGCCGTACCCTGGGAAATTGTGGTGGAACGCGTACGACCGGTGCGAGCGGCAGAACGCGAGCTTTCCGCATCGTCGAAGAAACTGTTGCGTTCGGCAAGAAACGCAGTTGTGGTACAACCGTCAAACTTGACCGCGGACCGTCGCGGCACAAACGCGGCGCCCGAGAAACCGTTACAATCGGTCCAGTTGATCCGCCGGTGGCTCGGCCTGTTGGAAGATCACGAGGTGAATGCAATGCGGAAATTTTTGCTGGGTGTCGTGGCGATCTGGAATTTGGCTGTCCTAATCCCCCTGGTGGGACAGCAGCCCGCCGGGGAACCCCTCGCCGATTTGGTGATCACCGGGGGGGAGATTCAGACGCTGAATCCCGACCAACCCACCGCGGATTGGCTGGCGGTTCGAGGTGACCGCATCGCCGCCGTAGGAACCGGCGACGGCTTTCGAACCTGGTTGGGGTCGCAGACCAAACATCTGCAACTTCCCGGAGAGGCCTTTGTCACCCCCGGTTTCATCGAGAGCCACGGGCATTTTTTGGGACTCGGCCAAGCCAAGATGATGTTGGATTTGTCCGCCGCGCGGTCGTGGGAGGAGATCATCGCCCAAGTCGCCGCGGAGGTGCAGCGGGTCGAGCCGGGGGCGGTGATTTTGGGGCGCGGCTGGCACCAGGAAAAATGGGATACGCCCCCCCAACCGCAAATCGACGGGTATCCCACACACCAGGCCTTGAGCGCGATTTCACCGAACAACCCCGTTATCCTCACCCACGCCAGCGGGCATATGTGCTTTGCTAATGAATACGCCATGCGCCTGGCCCATGTCACGCCGGAAACAAAAAACCCCACAGGAGGTGAGATTCTGCGACTCAGCGACGATCGTCCCAGCGGAGTCTTTCGCGAAACGGCTCAGGGATTGTTGAGCCGCGCCAGCGGCAGCGAGGGAGGTTCCAGCCCGGAACAACGACGGAAGAACCTGGAACGAGCCGCCGAGCTGGCCACCGAAGAATGCTGGAAATTTGGGATCACCAGTTTCCACGACGCGGGAAGCGGGTTCGAAACGGTCGCGTTCTTCCGCGAGCTGGCCGATCAAGAAAAATTGGGCGTCCGGCTGAACGTCATGATTCGAGCCTCCACGGCCCAGCTGGAACGCGGTTTGGCCTCCGCCCGCACGACCGGCTATGCCGACCATTTTCTTACGGTGCGATCGATCAAGATTTCGATCGACGGCGCACTCGGCCCCCACGGCGCTTGGCTGCTGCTCCCCTACGAAGATATGCCAACCAGCGTCGGCCTGAATACCGTTCCGGTCGAAGAGGTCGAACGCGGCGCCGCCCTGGCGCTGCAACACGATTATCAATTGTGCGTGCACGCGATCGGCGACAAGGCCAATCAAGTGGTGTTGGATATCTACGAACAGGCCTTCCAGGCGCACCCCGCAGCCAACGGGCCAGCCCGGCGGTGGCGGATCGAGCACGCCCAGCATCTCCATCCCGACGATATCGCGCGGTTTGGCAAGTTGGGGGTGATCGCGGCGATGCAGGGGAACCACTGCACGTCGGATGCGGTGTACGTCATCCAGCGGTTGGGGTTGCGGCGGGCGGAGACCGGCGCATACGTTTGGCGACGCTTGATCGATAGCGGCGCGGTGATCAGCAATGGGACCGACGTGCCGGTGGAGCCGATCGATCCGCTGGTCAGTTTCTATGCCTCGGTCACGCGTCGATTGAGAGGTGGTCGGACCTTCTTTCCTGAGCAGGCCATGACGCGCGAAGAGGCGTTGAAGTCGTATACCTGGAACGGCGCCTACGCCGCCTTCGAGGAGGACCAAAAGGGATCCCTGCTACCTGGAAAATTGGCCGATATCACGATCTGGTCGCACAACCTGCTCACCTGCCCCGAAGAACAAATCCTGCAAGCCAAAGTCCGCGCCACCATCGTCGGCGGCCAAGTCAAATATTCTGCGGACTAAACGCCTCTCCAAGACCGGTCAGGCCCCTCACCCCCAACCCCTTTCCCCGAACCCGTTTCCCCACACCCCAGCCCCAAAAATGGGGCGGGGGGGGGGGGGCCGGAACTTGGTTGCACAAATCGTGTCGATACCAAGGCGCAGCAGGGGAGGGAGTCATCGGATAGGCATTCGCGGCTTTTTTTTCCCGGAGATCGGCGATTCGCTGAGGCGCTCGGCACGCGTTCACGCATGAAGTAGTGGAAACTTCGAATTCGCACGATTGGGGGGACATCGCATGACCGCGACGATTAGGAAAAGGGTCGGTAAGGGAGCGATTCGGCCGAGGACCGATCCGGACGTCGTGGTCGTTGCCGATCTGTTAGAGAAAGTCCCCGTCGATCAAGGGGGGCCCGGCAGCGGGTTCCGCCGAGCGATCGCGCCGGGAGACCTTGAAAAGGCAATCGCCAATTTCCAGGCGTTCCAATTCGGGCAAGCGACCGGATTCGTCGACCCAGACCAAGTGACTCTTCGTCGGCTCAACGTGATAGCCTCCGGGGGTCGCCCGGGTGTGGATGCGATCGCCTGGCATTTCAAGGCGATGAGGAAAATGGTCGTCCAGCGGGCTCAGTCGATGGTCGGCAAGGTCAGCAACAGGGTTGTCGACAAGGCGACCAGCGAGCGCCAGGGCGGCCGCGAATTGTGGGAAATATTCGACTCGGCGGGGATCGCGGTCGAATCGGAAACGGAATACCAGAATCGCCTGGCCTCGCCCAAATTCACCCTCCCCGCCGGCGGCAAAATCCCCTACGACCAATTCAAGTTTGCCAAGGTCAGTAAGCCGGGCGGGATCGCCTGGTGCGGGATCTTTGCGACCTGGGCGCTCAATCAGGCCGGGTTCAACTTTATGTGGCGACTCAACCGAGGAATCTGCGGGCCGAACGGTTCCACCCTCCCCGTGATTTCGCCTCACGGAATCACCGTGGGCGATGTCTGCATCGTGGCCGACCGATCCATGGCGCTCGGCGAAAACGATGGAGGATTTGGATTGAACATCCAAAGTCAGTTTCTAACCCACCACATTATCGTCGCCTCGCATCCCACGCCTCAAGGCACCGTCGACGTCATCGAAGGCAATTATCCCCATCAATCCTATGGCGCCCATTCGATCGTCGATGACTCCACACGAATGCCCCAAGGCAAACGCCATGTGCGCGAGATCCTGCAACGGTACGACCTGTTCCAGCCGTTGAGCATGTAAACTCTATCGGCCAATCCGGGTCGTTCCAACCCAGACGGCAGCTTCGCGTGAACGGCAGGCCTGCGATGCGACCCCTGAGATTGCCGCACCTGGTTTGAGCTGGGCGATCGCAATTCTCCAGGGCCGCATCCGGCCGATACCTGCGCCGTCGGCGCCAACCCAGGATGGTCTGCAACCTGCCGCCTCATTTAGTGACTGCTTTCTGCATAACTTTCCAGCGGTGGACAGGCGCAGACCAGATTGCGGTCGCCGTAAACGTTGTCGACGCGGGCGACCGGCGGCCAATACTTCACCGCATAATCGCTCTCCGGATCGGGGCAGACCGCGACGGCGGGTGGATACGGCCGCGAAGCATCGTCGTGCAGGATCGATAGCAACGTGTGCGGCGCGTTGTGCAGCGGATTGTTGTCGGCAGGCCAAACCCCTGCCTTGACTTGCAGGTATTCGGCATGGATCAACCGCATGGCGCGGCAGAATCGATCGAGTTCATAGAGCGATTCGCTTTCGGTCGGCTCGATCATCAGCGTCCCGGCCACAGGAAACGACATCGTCGGGGCGTGGAAACCAAAGTCGATCAGCCGTTTGGCGATATCTTCCACGGTGACGTGCCCATCCTTATCCATCGGCCGCGTGTCCAGAATGCACTCGTGCGCGACCAACCCGCGGTTGCCCGTGTAGAGAATCGGATAGCAGTCCCGCAACTGGTGGGCGATGTAGTTCGCGTTGAGTATCGCCACTTGGGTGGCCTGGCGAAGCCCATCCGGCCCCATCATTCGAATGTACATCCAGGAGATCGGCAGAATACTGGCGCTGCCGAAGGGTGCGCCGCTGACCGCCGGGCCGCGCCGTTCCGCGTGGACTCCGTCGCGAGGAAGGAAAGGCGCCAGGTGGCTGCGGACGGCGACCGGGCCGACCCCCGGACCCCCGCCCCCGTGGGGGATACAGAAGGTCTTATGCAGGTTCAGATGCGAGACGTCGCCGCCGAACGACCCCGGTTTGGCGACGCCGACCAGGGCATTGAGATTTGCGCCATCGATGTACACTTGTCCACCTGCCGCGTGGATCTGCTCGCTGACGCTTCTCACGCTTTCCTCGAACACGCCGTGGGTCGACGGGTACGTGATCATGATCGCGGCGACTCGGCCGGGGTGGGCCGCGATTTTAGCCTCCAGATCCGCAAGGTCGACGTTGCCGTGTTCATCGCACTTGACGACGACGACTTTCATGTTCGCCATCTGAGCGCTGGCCGGAGTGGTGCCATGGGCGCTGCTGGGGATCAAACAGACGTCGCGCCCGTGGTCCCCACGGGATTCGTGATACCGTTTGATCGCCAGCAGTCCGGCGTATTCGCCCTGCGAACCGGCGTTGGGTTGTAAGGAGACCGCGTCGTAGCCGGTGATCGCGCACAGCCATTGTTCCAGTTGGTCGATCATCGCTCGATAGCCCGCCCACTGATCGGCCGGTGCGTAGGGGTGGATCGAGTTGAACGCGGGCCAGGTGATCGGAGTCAATTCGCTGGCCGCGTTCAATTTCATCGTGCAGGATCCGAGCGGAATCATGGCCCGATCGAGTGCGATATCCATTTCCGAAAGGCGTCGCAAGTACCGCATCATTTCGGTCTCGCTGCGGTAGCGATGGAAAACCTCCTGCGTGAGGACCGTATCGGTTCGCAGGTGCGAATCCGAGAGCAGCGAATGCGGACCTCCGGTGGGGGGCTCGGCTGACAACAACGAAAGAAGTCGTTGGAGATCGTCGGGGGTCGCGGTTTCATCCAACGCGATCGCGACTTCGGTGTCGCTGAATCGCCGCAGGTTGTAACCGGCTGCGGCCGCCTGTTGCAGTAAAGCGTCCGCGCCTTGCGGCGGCGATAATGTGACCGTGTCGAAAAACTGATCGCCGCGGCAAGGAATTCCGCGGCGCTGGAGCCCGTGGTACAGCTGAGTCGCCAGTCCGTGGACGCGCCTAGCGATGGCCCGCAGCCCTTCCGGACCGTGGTAGCAAGCGTAGAGCGTGGACATGATCGCCAGCAACGCTTGAGCCGTGCAGATATTGGACGTCGCCTTTTCCCGACGGATGTGTTGTTCACGAGTCTGCAGGGCCAGGCGGTAGGCTGGATTCCCCTGCGCGTCGACCGATTGGCCGACCAGCCGACCCGGCATCGTTCGTTTGAATGCGTCGCGCGTCGCCATGAACGCGGCATGCGGGCCGCCGAACCCCAGCGGGACGCCGAAACGCTGGGCGTTCCCGACAGCGACGTCGACCCCCCAAGCGCCGGGTGAACGCAACAGCATCAAGGCCAGCAGATCGGTTGCCATCACCACCATCGCACCGTGCTGATGGGCGGCGGCGACCAAATCCGCGAAGTCGTGAACGCGGCCGTCGCTGGCGGGGTACTGGACGATCGCGCCGAAAACGCCGTCCCACGAGTCAACACCACGGAGTTCGTCGAACCGGACCACCCGAATCCCGAGCGGTTCCGCGCGGGTTTCGATTACGTCGATCGTCTGTGGATGACAATGTTCTGAAACCAGAAACGTTGGACGCTCGTCGCCGCGGACGGAGCGGTGACAGAGCGTCATCGCTTCGGCGGCCGCGGTCGCTTCGTCCAACAGCGATGCGTTGGCGATCTCCAATCCGGTCAATTCGGCGACCAACGTTTGGAAGTAAAACAGGACCTCCAGGCGACCCTGCGAGATTTCGGGTTGATAAGGTGTGTAGGCGGTGTACCAGGCGGGGTTCTCCAGCACATTCCGCTGGATGACTTTGGGGGTATGCGTCCCGTAATAGCCGGCGCCGATGAACGACTTCAAGACCTTGTTCTTGTTCGCGAGCGTCTGCAGCTCGGCGAGTGCCTGTTCCTCGGAGACGCCGGCGGGCAATGCCAGCGGTCGATTGTCGGCGATCGCCAACGGCACGACCGCGGCCGTCAGGGCATCCAGCGTCGGGAAGTCCAACGCCGCGAGCATCCGTTGGATTTCATTTTCGCGAGGTCCGATGTGTCGCGCGACGAACGGCGAGCAGGGGGTGGCCATCGTGTATTCCTTGGACAAATCAGGGAGCAAGCCAAAACCAAATGACGCTTGCCCCTCTGTCCCGGAACCTGAGAGATCCAGCAGCGGTGAACTGCCTTGCCCCTTCGGTGGAGGCGCGGCGTGTTGCAGCGCGGCCTCACTCTCCAGAGTCGGTGTATCAGACGGGCGGTCCTTTTGCCTGAGCGGTTCAGGGCACCTTGCACCTTCGGCGTTCTCAGCGGCCAGCCGGATTCGATTCCGGCCCTTCCCCAAAAATCTCTAGCGCCCGTCGTTCACCGAGCGAGAAATTATACCGGCAAGTTGCAAAGGGAAGAAGAACCCGCGCGGGTCGATGACCAAATACTCAACTCCGGCCACGCTGAACGCTGACAACATGTCTCTGAAATTCTTGTTCAGCATGTCTCTGCTTCTCGGGATGACTCTGCGTCTCGGGATGATTCTGCGTCTCGGGATGACTCTGCGTCTCGGGTACGAATGCCCAGCAATCGAGCGTCAACGGCCAGACCATCTTTAACCGTTCTGCGATGGTCGTATGATCACCGACAAACGCTTCGTCCGCGTCTGACAGCGACGATTTGTGTTCCACTTCAAAGCCTGGTCTGGGGATACGATCCATGCGTCAATTACACGCTGCGACTAAGCCAAGGCCAACGGTGGCGGCGAGCGCTATTGGTCTTCGACAAAGACTTCGAGTTTCCCGGCGCGGGCGGCCTCGCGTAACGCCTCAAAATCCCGTTCCGTTTGGTCGGCATAGGCCGTCGCAAAGTCTGCGATCGCCTGGTCAAACTTGTCGCTCTTGCCAAGATAGCCGCTGATTTGGGCGGGATCGCCGGAGCGGGCGTGGGCTCGAGCCAACGTCCACCCGCAAAGTTCGGCATAATCTTCCATCACGCTCGGCGTAAACAACTCGACCAACGGTTTCAGCTTCATGTCCTTGAGCTGGCGAATGTAATAATGCCGCCCCTCGGCCGCTTCGGTCCAGCCCAGAAACAAGTCGCTGGCGGACTGCATCATCCGGTAGCCGTGGACGATGCGCTGTCCATGGTTGGGATGCGGACTCTTCCCGGCATACGGCTCCAGCACCGAAGAGCGCGCCTGTTTGACTTGTAAAAACAGCGGATCCGTTTCGCTGGCCATCAGCAGCATGATTCCGCAATACGTCCCCACACTGCCGACGCCCACGACTTTGATCGCCAGGTCCGTGAACTTATAATGGTCCAACAGGAATCGGCGATCCTCTTGCAGCGTCTCTCGGTAGCGAGCAAAGGCCTGCTTCACGACGTTGGCATGCTCTTCTTGTCGCTGACCCTGCCAATGGTAGATCAGGGGGGGATTTTCCTTGATCGCAGGCGTGAAGCCGGATGTCGTCACCAACTCTGGAAAATCATGTTCCAAGGCGCTGCGTTCTTGGGCCTTGGCTAACCGCTTCTCCATGCGTTCGATCGTTTCTTCATCGCGAATTTTTGAGAACAATTTCTCGACGTCGATGCTGGAGTACCAGACATCCAGCACATTCATTTCGCTATAGTCAGCCATCTGCTCGCGATACGATCGAACACAACCCAAGACGGAATCGCGCGCACGATCCTCGCTGAAACCATTGTCGCGAGACGCCAACACGAAGCTGGCTGCCAACCGCTTCACATCCCACTCCCAGGGCGCCGGCAAGGTCTCATCCAAGTCATTGATATCGAAGATCACTCGTCGTTCGGGGGTCGCGAACGAACCAAAATTCATCAGATGGCAATCGCCGCAAGCTTGGACCCGCAATCCACTGATCGGCGTACCGGCCAAATCTGCGGCCATGCTGAGGGCCGCGCCGCGAAAAAAGGCAAACGGCGATTGCAACATCCGGCCATGCCGAATCGGTACCAGATCCTCGATCCGGCCCTGATTCGATTCGAGAATCAGTTCGAGCGGATTCCGACGATTTGCGGGAGGCTGCCAAGCCGCGTGCGATGTCCGCGGGCACTTTTCTCGCAGCCGCTTGCCGAGGCCGTACCGCTCTTCCAGGGTGGGGTGGGACCGCAACGAGGGACTGGTTTCGATTTCCGCTTCGTCGTCTGGCGATCTCTTGTTTCTGGCCATGCTTTATCGTCGTTCCATTGCAGTTGACGTATTGACGTCGGCCCTTATTCGACCGGCTGCTTAGCCCGCCTCGGGCCTATCGATCCAAAAAACTAGGCTTTGTCCCAAAACACAGTTTCGCGTCCCATGGAGTTCAGCCGCCTGGCGCGAGCCTGCGGTTTCCGGTGTTGGATGCGCGAAGAAACCGCAGGCTAGCGCCAGGCGGCTGGTGGTTGCGACACCGGCTGGATCCGGAGGGTGGAGCGTCCACTGAAAGCGAAGGATTAACGGCGCTAGCTAACGGGGCCGGCCTACAAGGCCGGCCTACAAGGCCGGCCGACAGCTGGCGGCCTACCGAATTCAGCCTACCGAATTCAGCCTGCCGAATTCAGCCTGCCGAATTCAGCCTACTGACTTTCGCCCACCAGTTTTCGCCCACCAGTTTTCGCCCACCGACTTTCGCGGATTGGCGATCTGTGCGGGTTGGCGAAAAACTGCGGCTGCGCGACCCTTCTAATTGGCAAAATCGGTTCGACCCCTCTCAATTTCCTGCGTGGAAATGTCGAGTTCTTCAGTGGGCAGGCGGCGGGCCCTTTTCACGCAATCTTCATCTACCTTCATGGCAAAATTTCCGACAAAAGGCAAACACAAGAAGTCAAGAATGAGTCATCGGCGCGTTGGATTCGGCTCGATTGCGGGCAGTATCGTGTTTTGGAGCTGGTCGTTGGCCCTGGCAGGGACTCAAACCGCCGAATTGCCTAACGCGCTAGATGCTTCGGCCGTGGCCGCAGTCGCTTTGGAAGGGTCCGCCACGCCAACGAATTACCTGCAGGAGCCGGATGGGCCATCTGCCGACGACGGCCAGGCATCGATGGAGAACCGAATTGCGGAATTGGAATCCGCCCTGAAGAAGCAGGACGAGACGATCGCCGAAATGAAAAAGGCCCAAGGGAGCTTTGTGCGGATGGGGCACGGGGAGGAGTCGTTCGGCATCTTCGGCCGAATCCATCTGGACTACTGGGCGTTTCCGGGAGTGGACGACGAGCTGTTTTCGCTGGAGGGAGGTGATCCGCAGGACCGCTTTCTGTTTCGGCGGTTGCGGTTGGGCGCCAAAGGGAACATCGACGACAACATGTTGTACAACATCGAAATGGAGTTCGCCGAAGGGGTCGATCCCTCGTTTCGCGATGCGTATCTCGGATTCGAGCATTTGCCGATTCTGAAGACCGTCTTGCTCGGAAATCAAAAACGGCCGTACGGGTTGGATCACCTCAATAGCAGTCGCTACAACGTTTTCATCGAACGCCCGCTGGCGATCGAGGCCTTCAACCAGGACACCCGCCGTTTGGGGGTCACATCCAACGGGTTCAGCGAAGACGAGCGGTACAACTGGCGGTACGGCGTTTACAACATGCGCAACATCCAAGGATTGGGCTCATACCTCAACGACAATTACCAATTGGAGTTGGCGGGCCGCTTGGCTTCGACTCCCTGGTACGACGAGTCATCGGGCGGGAGGGGTTACGCGCATTTTGCAGTTTCTGGCTCGGTCGGCTTCCCCGACGGACTCACCAATGTGCAGAATGAGGCCCGCTACCGAACCCGTCCCGAAGCGCGCACGACCCTTCGCTGGCTCGATACCGGTGTGATCCAGGGCGCCGAGACGATGGGACTGATGGGCTTCGAGAACGTTTGGAACTTTGGGCCTCTGCAGTTCTGCGGTGAGTACCAATTCACATCGGTCACGCGGTCGGCCGGGTTCGGCGATCAGCTCAACTTCAACGGGGGCTACGCTTACGTCGCGTACTTCCTGACGGGCGAACACATTCCCTGGGATCGCAAACGAGGGGTTCTGGAACGAGTCAAACCGTTCGAGAATTTCTTCTGCATCCGCGACTGCGAGGGGTGTCGCCAAAAGGGGATCGGCGCCTGGCAAGTGGCCCTTCGCTACTCCCATCTGGATTTGACCAACGAAGATATCGAGGGGGGGATCGGGGATGCGCTGACCGTGGGTCTCAACTGGCACTGGAATCCGTATGCCCGGATGCAATTCAACTATCTGTTTGGCGATCTCGATCGCGGTCCGGGCGACAGCGGGGAATATCATATAGTCGGCACGCGATTCATGGTCGATTTCTAGGCATTGTCCCAAAACACAGTTTCGCGTCCCATCGAGATTAGCCGCATGGCGCTAGCCTGCGGTTTCCGGTGTTGGATGCGCAAAGAAACCGCAGGCTAGCGCCATGCGGCTGATGTTTTGGGACAAAGCCTAGCATTTGATGTTTTGGGACAAAGCCCAGCATTTGATGTTTTGGGACAAAGCCTAGCATTTGATGTTTTTGGACAAAGCCCAGCATTCAGTCGCCAGGCGAAACGATCGACGAAGTCACTCAAGGTTTATTTAGGTGTGGAAGGGACGACGCAATGATGTGGATGAATCGCCGAATCGGCCTCATCGTCGGTGGGTTGTTTTTACTGATGGGCGGCTGGGGAACCCCTCTGGCGGGTCAGGTAGGTTGTTTGGGGCATGGAACTCATCGGCACTTCGGCTGTCCCCAGTGTGCCTGCGAGTGTTGCGAGTTGGAAATCAAGCAGGACAAGGAGAAAAAGACCTGTTTCAAGGTGGAAACCAAGACGATTTGCATTCCACCGGTCTGGCTGCCTTGGCAAAAATGCCCGCCCACGACGGCGGCCACGCGTAAGGTCTGTGTGCTGGAAGAGGACTCGTACGAGTGCCCGACTTGCAAGTACACTTGGAAAGTAGTTGAACCCGCCCCCGCCCCCGCCCCCGCCCCTGCCCCTGCCGGGGAGGCGGCCAAAAACCAGGCAGAGGCGAACCCGCCGGGTCTGCCCCAGCCCGACTCGATGGCGCCGTTGCCCTTGATTTACCCGATCCCGGGGCCTTCGAATACTTCAGCTGCACCTTTCGTTCCTCCCATCGTGACGTCGCCGTATTACTCTGGGCGGTAAGACGACGGAGCGATCACCGCCCGTTTGCACAGTGCCGATGCACCCGAACCACACCGCCCCTCGCTGGCTGCAACATTGGTTCCTGGTCGGATTGATCGCGTGTTTTCTTGTCGGTTGGCTGGCGTCGAATCGGCTTATCGCTTGGGCCGATCAAAAAACCTGGCAGCATCTGGTGGTCGCCGCCGTGATGTTCTGCATGGCTTTGCCGATCGAGTTTGCCGTGGTCCGCGGGGTGTTGCGGCGACCGCTCGCACCGCTGCTGGCGGCGGGATTGAACATCGGATTGGCCCCATTGTGCGTTTGGCCTTGGGTGGTTTGGAGCGGTGGTGAGCTGGCGGCCGGGTTCGCCGTGCTGGCGGCGACCCCCTGCACGTTGGCTTCCGCTGCGGTCTGGACGCGCCGCGCCGGCGGAAACGAAGTCGTCGCCGTGATGGTCACGCTGCTGACCAACGTGGCCAGTTGTTGGCTGTTGCCCGCCTGGTTGGCCGTCATGACGACTCGAACTGCCGAGGGTCCCGGCCTGGGGTCGATCACCGCGTTGTTGTGGTGGATCGTCGTCGTGCCGATCGTGTTAGCGCAACTCGCCCGGCGCATTCCCTCCGTCCCGCGGTGGGCGGTGCGACGTCAACCGCAACTGGCAATTTGTTGCCAGATCGGGATTCTCAGTATCGTTCTGGTAGGCGCGGTCAAGATGGCGGAGCGGTTGGGGGCGGCCGC
>JBGSLW010000183.1:0-2778 GCA_041740495.1 Pirellulaceae bacterium | reverse complement strand
GATGACCGCGGGATCGATCGCGGCGCGACCACCGTGCTGCGAGTCGCCTCGGCGCAACTCCGCGAGTTGGTCAAGAGCAACGGGCATCCCACGCGCCGGCAATTGCATTGTCCCGAACGCTAATTTGAATAGCGTGTGTATTCGCGGCGGCGAACCGCCCACGGGCCATCCACCTCGTAACGGATTCCCCGCCAGACGGTCCGTCGAGCCACCGCCGCGCGAAGCACGGCGCCGGCGTGCAGCAGTTGGGCGACGGGAACCAAAAGGAATACTCGTACCCACCACCGCCACCCGTGGGAGATTCGTCCGACCAGCTCGCCTGGCAAGCCGGGTGATCGCGCAGCGGCGTCTTGCCGGCGAATCGCATGCTCGACGTTGCGGCTTATCCAGGCCAATAGTCCGACATTGGCGAGTTGCAAGACCATCCAGATTCCAAGAGGACTGAGACTTGCAACCATCCCCACCGAGAGTCCACGGGCGACCGCCAGCCCCAACAAGAGCCACGGAATTCCCGCTGCGGCCAACGCATGAGCCACGACCAGCGGCCAACCGCGATGATACAACCGCACATCCAGCAGCTGGCGTACAATCCAACGGACGGCCGAGCGCAGCGAAGTCGATTCCCCGTTGAGCAAAAAAACAGGTGCGACTGGGTTCACTCGGTTCCCGTGGGCCGCAAGCGCGTCGGCCACCAACACGTCCTCGAACATCGCGTGGCGCCACAGGTCCACCAGACCCGCCGCTCGAACCGCCGCCATCTGGATCGCCAGCGATCCTCCCCAGGGAATTCGATAATGATGCATCTGGACGATGGCGGCGGCGTTCCAGAGGTAACGCATCCACCCTCCGACGCTGCCCGCGGGCGGGTGAAACCAACGGTTGCCGAACGCGGCGGCTGCGCGTTGATCCACAGCCGACGCGATCAACTGCCGCGCCCAGAACGGTCCGGGGACGCTGTCGCCGTCGAGCGTGATGAGGTATTCAAAGTCGTCCCCCAACGTCTCCACCGCGAAGGCCAGCGATTGGCACTTGAGGCTGCAGGAGTCGTACAACAAGGGGGCCACTACGTGTTGAATGCGCGAGTCGACTCGGCTGTCGCGCTGTCGCTGCCATGCGACAACCGCGGGATCGTCCGCGTGATCCGTGACCATCGCGAACTCTAAACGAATCCCGCGCTGCCCTTCCAGGCTTCGCAAACAAGCGGCCAACGAAGGGTCCTCGCCCCGCGCGCACAAGATGACCAGTGTCCTGGGGAGCGGATCGGCAGCACCCTCCGGCGGCGGCCGGCGGACTGCCCGCACGTAGCCGAAGACAAGCGCCGCTTGAAAGAGAACGAGACAGCCGGCGGCCAGCCCGCATGCAAACTCCATGCGTTGTTCCGCCTATTTCCAAGCGTAATCACCCGGGCGACGATCCGGAACAAAGCTATTGAATCCGTATTCGGTCGGTTGATATTCGCCGACGATTTCGACCGAGGACGAAGCCGGGATCTGGTCGTCCAACCCCAGGCACCAGTAACACGCATTCACGATCAACCGCCGCGAGCCCTCAGAAAGAAAATCCTGCGAGGCACCCAAGGTGGTACAGAAGACGCGAGCCGATTTTTCATTCGACACCGGGTATTGGCGCGCCCAAGCCAACGGCATCATGGGGTTGTTCTTGTCCCCTTCGACCGGCGGATCCGCAGGATCCATCCCGGTCAGGACTTGCCCGCGCAGCAGCACCTCCGTTCCCTCCGGCAGCGATCGAATTCCATACACGTCGGTCGGGCCCCAGACGTCGGTGACGCCGCGGAGAATCGGATGGTCACGATGTTCCGGGTCGATCACCCCACGGGTGCTCTCGCGCTTGTGATGACCGTGATGGCTGACCCAGGTTTCACCCAAAACTTGTTGTCCAAAACCACCGGGCCACTCGGAGCTGTCAAAACTGTATCGCGCGTAGGGACTGCTACTTTCCGCCGGATAGCGAAAGGCATGCGTCGAGGTCCGCAGGCCCACGATCGGCCGACCCGAGCGCACGTAATCGTCAAAAAACTTCATCTGCGCGTCGGGCAGCTGGCGAAAACGCAACGCCAACACGACCAGATCCGCCGTGGCCAGCGCTTCCATCCCTGGAATATTCTGTTGGAAATTCGGATCGATTTTGCCATCCTCCGGATTGATCGCGAACAGCACTCGGCATTCGAAGCCGTGGTGCCGAGCGAGTATCTTTCCCAGCATCGGCAACGCTTCCTCGGACCGATATTCCTCGTCACCGGAAATCAAGACGATCCGCTTCGCCCGGCCGCCGTCCGTCGCCGGAAAGTCGCACCACAATGGGTCTTGGCCCTGTCCCTGAACAGACGCAGCCCCCAGCCAAACTAAGGACAGGACGACTCCCCAGCCACGCCAAATCGGCAATAGATTTTGCAGTACACCATCGACTGGTTGCGGACGCCGCATCGCTTCCCTCCCCTGGTTCGAACCATCCCCGCAGTCCGTGCGCCCCGCCGTCGGGCCGCCTCATAAATCACTCGGCCCAGTGTACTAGCTGGCGCGGCAAACCGCTATCGTGGAAGCACGCTTCCGCCATGGAGTTGCGGTCACCCCAACGAGGAGATCCCTACTAAGAGCCTATCCCATGACCCTCTCCCCCGCTTCGGCGTTGGTATCTACACAATTCGTGTACGTCGAGAATGGCGCCGCGTGCCCCCACAAAGAGATCGTGCAGTTTTCTTGCTCCATCGTTCCACCATCTCGTTTAACGCCAAGCCGGAGGCGCCGGCTTTGCGCTGAA
>JBGSLW010000182.1:0-33938 GCA_041740495.1 Pirellulaceae bacterium | reverse complement strand
GGCCCGGCAGTTCGTGCCGCTGGCGCCGGGCGGCGGCTGTAGCGTCGTCGACGTCCGCGACGTGGCAGCGGGGATCGCCCGGATCTTGGCGCAGCCTCCCCCCGATCGGCGGTACATCCTGGCCGGGGAAAATGTCAGCTACTTGCAGTTGTGGCGGGAGATGGCCGAGGTCCTTGGTCGGCGGGGACCCTTGGGGAAACTGACCTTCCCGATCGCGCAGATCGCCGGCGGCGCGGGGGATTTTTTCGGCAAACTCGCGGGCCGCGAGGGGCAAGTCAATTCCGCAGCGGTCCAGATGGGGCAACTGTTTCATTACTACAGCAGCGCCCGAGCCCAAACGGACTTGGACTACACGATTCGGCCGTATCGCGAATCGCTGGAGTCGGCTGCCGCCTGGTTCCGCGCGCGGGGGTATCTGCCCGCCAACTAGCAGTTCTCATTCCACATCGGCCACAAGTTCTTCTCGTACTCGTACTCCTACTCGTACTCGTATCCCCCCTCCAACTCGACCGCGACATGTTTCCAGGTGGATTTTCGAGTACGAGTACGAGTACGAGTACGAGTAGGAGTAGGAGTAGGAGTACGAGTAGGGGTAGGGGTAGGAGTAGGAAAAGAAAGGGAGCTGTAGGCTCGACGGGGTGAGGCCAATTGGATGACGAGCACGGATTGTCGGCGAACGAGCACGCTTGGGCGGCTGATGCGGGCTGCGTGACGATGCGATTCGGGTCCTCCCCTTCCCCGCCGGCTTCGCTCGATTTCAACGGATTTACTTATTGACATATCGGAATATACCGATATAATAGAGTGGTGGTAACGGTGAGGAGCGCGATTCGTGGCTGTGAAAACGAGTTCCCTATTGAATGTGGCGGCGTTGACCGCGGCGGCGGAGTGCTTGCGGACGTTGGCGCATCCCCAGCGGCTGCGGATGGTGCAGTTGTTGCTTTCCGGGCGGCGGCTTCCCGTAGGAGAACTGGCGGTCGAGTGCGATTTGCCGCAACCGCAAGCCTCGGAGCATCTGCGGCTGATGCAGCGCTGCGGGTTTTTGCGGTCGGTCCGCGAAGGGCGGGCGGTGTACTACGAAATTGCCGAGCCGCATCTGGCCAGTTTGATGGCCTGTATCGAGAAACGGTTTGGGAAGAGGAAAGGCTGAAGGCTGAAGCCTTCAGCCTGACAAAAGGAGCCAAAGTGTTCGCGATAGTGCTTGGTGCGGCTGAGATCGGAGTGACGCTGGGGCTGTTGGGCTCGGGCGGTTCGATCCTTACGGTGCCGGTGCTGGTGTATGGTTTGGGGCATCCGGACAAATCGGCGATCGCCGAGAGCTTGGCGATTGTCGGCGGGATCTCTGCGATTGGGTCGATTCCTTTTATTTGGGCCAGGAACATCGACTGGCGGAGCGTTTGGTTTTTTGGTTTGCCTGGCATGGCGGGGACGTACTTGGGCGCCGCGTTGGCGGCGTATGTGCCCGGGCCGGTGCAATTGGTTCTGTTCGCGTTGGTGATGGTTTTGGCGGCGGTGCTGATGTTTCGCGGAGCGAAGTTCGGCGTGGTGGAGGCTGCCGAGCCCGACGTGGGAGTGGTGCGGTTGGCAGGCGAATTGGATCGAGCTTCAATTTCGCGGGACGGGCAAAGCGGCGACAGGTCCAGGCGGCATCCGCTGTGGCAAATTGTGTTGGAGGGATTGTTGGTCGGTGTTTTGACGGGGCTCGTCGGCGTGGGGGGCGGGTTTTTGATCGTCCCGGCCCTGGTCTTGCTGGGGGGCTTGTCGATGCGGTTGGCGGTGGGGACCAGTTTGATCGTGATCGCGCTCAAGTCGTTGAGTGGGTTTTTTAAATATTTGCACGTCTTGCGCGATTTGGACGCGCCGGTGGCCTGGAACACTGTCGCCGTCTTCATTGCGATCGGGATCGTTGGGACGGTCGTCGGCGGCATGTTGAATCGCCGACTCAGTCAACCGTTGTTGCAGCGAGCATTTGCGTTGTTTCTATTGGCGATGGGGAGCTACGTGTTGTACCGGGAGATTCCTCACGCATTGCAGTTGCCGACGACGTGAAGGTGGGCGGATTGATCGACGTATCGAGTGAGCTTTTGCACGAGGAGACGAACGATGTTATTGAAGTATTTCTATGATCCCGCGTTAGCGCAAGCCTCGTATTTGGTCGGATGTCAGCGGACCGGCGAGGCGATCGTCGTCGATCCTGGGCGGGACGTGCAGCAGTATTTGGAGGCGGCTCGTCGCGAGGGGATGCGGATCGCGGGCGTGGCGGAGACGCACATTCACGCCGACTACGTATCGGGGGCGCGCGAATTGGCGGATCGGCTCGGCGCCACCTTGTACGTTTCGGATTGCGGGCCTGCCGAGTGGAAATACGAGTACGCTCCGCCGTATTCCCACAAGCTGCTCAAGGATGGCGATACGTTTGGCGTGGGGAAGATCGAATTTCAGGTGTTGCGCACGCCGGGGCACACCCCCGAGAGCATTTCGTTTTTGCTAACCGATCGCGGCGGCGGGGCGAACCAGCCGATGGGGTTGTTTACCGGTGACTTTGTCTTTGTGGGCTCGATCGGCCGACCCGACCTGCTGGAAGAAGCGGCCGGGGTCGTGGGGAGTGCGGAGGTCGGCGCCCGCGACTTGTTTCGGTCGATCGCTCGCTTCAAGACGCTGCCGGACTACTTGCAGATTTGGCCGGCGCACGGGGCGGGGAGCGCTTGCGGCAAGGGGTTGGGTGCGATTCCCTCCAGCACCGTCGGATACGAAAAGCTTTTCAACCCCGCCCTGCAATTCCAGGACGAGCAAGCCTTTGTCGAGTACATCTTGGCGGAACAGCCGGAGGCGCCGCCGTACTTTGCGTTGATGAAACGAGTGAACAAAATCGGCCCGGCGGTTTTGGGGAGCGACGCGATGCCTCCCCGCTTGCCGATCGGTCAGCTCGAACCGCTCGCCGGCAAGGCTCAACTGTTGGACTCGGCTCCGCTGTCGACGTTCGCCGGCGGCCACGTCCCCGGTTCGCTCAACATCCCGCCGGCGATGATGGGGCAATGGGCCGGCTGGCTGGTCGACTACCAGCGGCCGCTGTATTTGATCGCCGGCCCGCAGGAAGTCAGCGAGATGGTCCGCATCCTGCACAAGATCGGCGCCGACCAGATTCTGGGCTGGTTCGACAGCGCAGAAGTCGCCGAGAGCGGTGGGCGGACCGAATCGTATCCGGCCGCGTACGCCGATCAAATCGCGGAGAGCGTCCGGTCCAACGAAGTGGCCTTGGTCGATGTCCGCAGTCAGACGGAATGGGACGAGTTTCATATTCCGGAGGCCAAACACATGTTTCTGGGGAGGCTGCCGAAATGCCTGGATCGACTCGATCGGCACAAACCGATCGTGGTCCAGTGCCGCAGCGGGGCTCGATCGTCCGTCGCCGCCAGCGTATTGCAAGCGGCAGGGTTCAAGAACGTGATCAACTTGACTGGCGGGATCCAAGCCTGGGTCGGCGCCGGGCTGCCAGTCGAAAACGAAGTCGAAACGCCGACGACCGCCTGCAGCCGCTAAGTGGGAGTATCGCAATCGTCGCACGACTCTCCGAGTCGTGACGGCTGGAGCCTAGAGGCTGGAGGCTGGAGGCTGGAGGCTGGAGCCGAGAGCAGCGCTGAGCAGGATGTTTGTAACTGCAGGGCGAGTTCACGACTCGGAGAGTCGTGCGACGAGGGTGGGTCGGTAAAGCGTGGGAGAATGTCGATGGTAGATTTTCTGATGGACCCTTGGCCCTGGTGGTTTTCGGGGATCCTGGTCGGGTTGACGGTTCCGCTGTTGTTCTGGCTGGCGGGAAAGGCCTTCGGGATTTCCACGTCGCTGCAGCAGATTGGAGCGATGTGCACGCCGCACTCGCGGCTGGATTACTTGAACAAGTATGACCGCCGCGACGGGATGTGGCTGCTGGTGTTTGTGATTGGAATCGCCGCCGGAGGTTGGATCGCGACGCGATTTCTTTCTGCGGAGCCGGTCGAGTTCCTGCCGGCCGACTACCAGACGTTCGTGGGTGGTGTGAAGTTGTTTGTGGGTGGGATCCTGGTGGGATTTGGTGCGCGGTATGCCGGTGGCTGCACGTCGGGGCATTCGATAACCGGCATCGCGAACCTGAATTGGCCGAGTCTAGTCGCGACGATTTTCTTCTTTGTGGGCGGCTTGGCGGTCACGTGGGGTTTGGGGGGATGGATTTTCGGGTAACAACATGAACAAGACAAAGCGCCAGGAAACATCGACGCATAATTCTCAAGAAACCCAGGCTGCAGCGGTAACCAGCCGGCTCGGGTTGTTTCTCCGCGTATTGCTGGTGGGAATTTTCTTCGGGATTGTCCTGGTCAAGTCGGAGGTGGTTCGCTGGCAGCGGGTGCATGACATGTTCCTGTTCAAGGAGCTGCACATGTACTTGATCATCGGCATGGGGATCGCTGTGGCGGCGGCAGCGATGTTCTGGATCAAGGGCCGGCACCTGCGCAGCGTCGATGGTCGACCGATCGCGTATGTGCCCAAGCCGTACCATACCGGCGTGGTCTTGGGAGGTATGTGTTTTGGTGCGGGCTGGGCGATTACCGGCGCCTGCCCCGGTCCGATTTTCGCGCAGATCGGCGCCGGGCAATGGATGGCGTGGTTGACGTTGGCCGGCGCGATGGTGGGGATGTATGCGTATGCATTCCTCAAGCCGAAACTTCCGCACTGATTCGCTTGGAGGGGGGAGAGATGAAACGTGTGGTGATTGTCGGTGGGGGCACGGCAGGGTTGACCGTCGCGTCCCAGTTGGTGCGGAAAAGCCGCGACTTGGAGATTGCGATCGTCGAGCCTTCGGAGGACCATTACTATCAACCGCTCTGGACGCTGGTGGGGGCGGGGGTTTTTCCGCGCGAGTCATCCCGTCGCGCCGAAGCGGACTTTATCCCGGCCGGCGCCCGCTGGGTGAAGGACTACGCCGAACAGTTCGTGCCCGAATCGAACTTGGTCAAGACGCGCGGCGGCAGGGAACTGGTGTACGACGGACTGGTGGTCTGTCCGGGCGTGACGATCCAGTGGGATGCGATCAAGGGGCTCAAGGAAAGTGTCGGGCGGGACGGCGTCTGCAGCAACTACAGTTACGAGACGGTTGGATCGACGTGGGAGTCGATCCGCAACTTCCGCGGGGGGACGGCGATTTTTACACATCCCTCCGGGGCCGTGAAGTGCGGGGGCGCTCCGCAAAAGATTTGTTACCTGGCGGAGGATCACTTTCGCCGCGTGGGGATCCGGGACAAATGTCGCGTGGTATTCTGCGCGGCCTTGCCCAAGATTTTTCATGTGGAGCGCTACGCCGCGACCTTGGAAAAAGTCGTGGCTCGCAAACAGATCGAGACCCATTTCCATCATGACTTGATCGAGCTCCGGGCTGCCGAGCGGGAGGCCGTTTTTCAACTCGTGGGAAGCGATCAACAACGGGTGATGTCGTATGACATGATCCATGTCACGCCGAAGATGGGACCTCCCGCGTTCATCGCGCGCAGTCCGTTGGCGGGTGAGGGAGGTTGGGTCGACGTCGACAAGTTCACGCTGCAGCATGTCCGGTGTCCCAACGTGTTCGGGTTGGGAGATGCGTCGAGCGTCCCGACGTCGAAAACGGGCGCCGCGATTCGCAAACAAGCCCCCGTGGTGGTCCGGAATTTGCTCCAAATGTTGGCGGGTCGCGATTTGAGTGACAAATACGGGGGATATACGTCGTGCCCGCTGGTTACCGGTTACGGAAAGATGATTTTGGCGGAATTTGATTATGAGCTGATGCCGCAGGAGACATTTCCCATCGACCAGTCGAAGGAGCGGTACAGCATGTACTTGTTGAAGAAATTTGGTTTGCCGGCGCTGTATTGGCATGGAATGTTGCGCGGCCGCGCGTGAACACATGATCCAGGAGCAACCTTGATGAATGAATACCCTTCGCCACCTTCGGTTTCACCTATCAACTGGAGTAAGAAAATGTCGGAATGGCTCATATTTGTCTTGATCGTGGTGGGCTGGATTGCGCTCCAAGCCTGGATCCTGCCTCGCTTTGGCGTGTCGACGTGAATGAGCGGAGCTTGTCTGCCGAGTTCGGCAGGATCGAAATCAGAAGTGACTCGTCCCAGCGAGGCGTTGTCAGAAACCGACAAAGAAGCGGCTTCGCATTGATTCGCTCGCATTCCACGCCTTTGAACGTTTGACCATGGAACGTACGCCCGCGCCGACTGCTGCGAGACCGCGCACCAAGCGCCGTTGGAATATGCGATTCGATCGGCTTGGCCGGTGGGTATTCGCCCTCATCGGGACCGCGGCCGTGGGTGTGTTATTGGCCGCCGTGGCGGGGGTGTTTAAGGCCAAAGTGCCCGAGGGTCCTCAGGTCGCGCCGCCGCGGATGGTCCCAGCCGGAGTGGCGCGCGTGGCGGCGAGGCAGCTCTTGCGTCCGCGTTACGAGACGGCGGTGGGGACGATTCGTCCGGTCCATGAATCGACGTTGTCCGCCAAGATACTGGCGCGGGTGGCGGAGGTGAATGTCGTGGCGGGCCAGGCGGTCACGGCTGGCGACGTTCTGGTGCGGTTGGACGATCGGGACCTGCAGGCTCGGTTGCGGCAAGCGACCGCGTCGGTGGATGCCGCCGAGGCGACTTTAAATCAGGCGAGTGCGGACTTTCGCCGGGCCGACGAGTTGATGGAAAAAAACGCGATTTCCCGCGCGGAGTTTGAACGGGCGGATGCCAACCTGAAAACCGCCACGGCGGTTCGGGCGCGAGCGGAGCAAGCCTTGGCCGAGGCCACGATCGTGGCGGAATACGCTGCGATCACGGCCCCCTTCACCGGGACCGTCGTCGACAAGGCAGTCGAGGCCGGCGACACCGTGGTTCCGGGGCAAGCGCTGTTGACGCTCTATGATCCAACCAAGATGCAGATGGTGGCGAGCGTCCGCGAGTCGCTGGCGATCAACTTGCAGGTCGGTCAGACATTGCCGGCTCGATTGGATGCCTTGGGATACGAGTGCGAGGCGATGATCAGCGAAATCGTCCCTCGCGCGGAGGAGGGGAGCCGATCGTTTGACGTGAAAGTGACAGGCCCCTGCCCTCCCGGCGTGTACAGCGGCATGTTCGGCCGTTTGCTGATCCCGCTGGGGGAGGAATCGATCACGGTGATTCCGCGCACGGCGGTGCATCGGATCGGGCAGTTGACGTTCGCAGCGGTGGTCGACGAAACGGGCGAATGGCAGCGTCGCTACGTGACGATGGGCCGTCCGTTGGATGCGGATTGGGAAGTCCTCTCCGGTTTGCACTCGGGAGAGGTCGTGCTGGATCCTGTCGCGGCATTGCAGGATGGATCGCGATGAGGGGCTCTGCCGGTTCTACCGAGGCGCCGCCCGACCTGGTTTCGCGATTGGTGCATTGGTTTCTGCACTCGAATCTCTCGATCATTCTGATTCTTTTCTCGGTGCTGGTCGGGCTGGCGGCGCTGTGGATGACGCCTCGCGAAGAGGATCCGCAAATCGTGGTGCCGCTGGCTGACGTCTACGTTCAATACCCGGGGCACAACGCCGCGGAAGTCGAGCAGTTGGTGGCGGCGCCGCTCGAACGGTTGCTCTATCAGATCGACGGCGTCGAATACGTCTACAGTCTGTCGCAAGACGATCGAGCCATGATCACGGTCCGCTTTTATGTCGGGCAGGATCGGGAACGGAGTCTGGTGAAGTTGTTCAAGAAACTGGCCGAATCGGAGGATCAGATTCCGGCGGGCGTCGCCGGTTGGGTCATGAAGCCTGTCGAGATCGACGACGTGCCGATCGTCACATTGGCACTGAGCGGCGCCGGCGGAGATAGCCATGCGTTGCGGCGGATCGGTGAAGAGTGGGTCGAGCGGCTGGCGACGGTTCCCCAGGTTTCGCGGGCGTACCTGATCGGCGGCGAGCCTCGGGTGTTCGCGGTCGAGTTCGATCGGGAGCGATTGCAAGCGCACCAATTGGGGTTGATCGAAGTGGCCGCCGCGGTGGGTTTGGCAAACCAGGTCCAGGCAGCCGGGGAATTCGCCCGCGACGATCGCGTGGTGCGCGTCGAGTCCGGGTGGGTGATCGACAACCCGGAGACTCTGCGGCGGTTGGTGGTGGGGGTGCACGAGGGGAGACCCGTATCGCTTAGCGACGTGGCGAACGTGGTGGATGGACCAGCCGAGCCGACCAGTTATGTGCGGCACGGCTGGGGCCCGGCTCGCCATTTTGCCCATCATTCTGGCGCGGCGGGGACCTGCGTGGGGGAAACAAACGAGTCCCTTGCCAACGACCATGCCACCCATGCCCCAAGCACCGCAGTGGGCTCGTCCGAACCGGCTGTGACGGTCGCCATCGCCAAACAAAAGGGTGCGAATGCCGTCGCGGTGGCGGACGCCGTGCTACAACAGGCCGCAGCGCTCCGCTCGATCTTGCTGCCGGACGACGTCGAACTGATCGTGACTCGCAACAGCGGCCAGACCGCCGACGAAAAAGTCAACGAGTTGATCGAGGCGCTGGGGATCGCGATCGTCATCGTGATCTTGCTGCTGACGATCGGCTTGGGCTGGCGCGAAGCCCTGATCGTCGCCGTGGCAATTCCCGTCGTTTTTGGTTTGACGCTGGCGGTGAACTGGTTGTGCGGCTATACGATCAATCGAGTCACATTGTTTGCATTGATTCTGGCGCTGGGGTTGCTGGTCGATGATCCGATCGTCGATGTGGAGAATATCGCGCGGCATTTTGCGGAGCAGGGACGTGCGACGAAGGACATCGTCCTGGCGGCGGTCAGCGAAATTCGCCCCCCGTTGATCAGCGCCACGTTGGCGGTGATCGTCAGCTTCCTGCCCATGTTCTTCATCACCGGGATGATGGGACCCTATATGGCGCCGATGGCGCTGAATGTGCCCGTCGCGATGCTGATGTCGATGCTGGTCGCATTCACGATCACGCCGTGGATGGCGTACCAGGTGTTGGGGCGGCGTTACCAGGGAACTGGCGAGCGGCTCGATCGCCCAGTCCCGGCGCCCGACGGGCATGCGGCGTACGATCCAGAGCAGTTGAAGACGACGTTTTTGTATCGGTTTTTTCGACCGTTGATGCAGCCGCTGCTGAAGACGCGGTCCAGGGCGGTCGGATTCTTGTTGCTGATTGCCGTCGCGACGGTGGCGGCGATGGGTCTGGCGGCGATGCGGCAGGTGCCCTTGAAAATGTTGCCGTTTGACAACAAGAACGAGTTGCTGCTGGTTTTGGATTTGCCTGAGGGAACTTCGCTCGAGCGGACGAATGCGGTCGTGGAGTCGCTGGAGCATGTCGTGGCCTCGATTCCCGAGGTGGTGGACTACACGAGTCATACCGGCGTGGCGGGACCGATCGACTTCAACGGACTGGTCCGGCATTACTATTGGCGGAACGAGCCGTTTCAGGCGGAAATTCGCTTGAACCTGGCGCCGAAGAAGCAGCGGAACCGGCAAAGCCACGCCCTGGGTTTGGCGTGGCGAGATCGCTTGGGCGAAATCGTTGCACCTGCCGGTGGTTTGGTACGAGTCGTCGAATTGCCGCCCGGACCGCCGGTGTTGGCTTCGATCGTGGCGGAAGTGACCGGGCGTCCCGATCACGCGTACAGCCAGTTATTGCAGGGAGCGGATCTCGTGGCCGAGCGATTGCGGCGCGAACCGGGCGTGGTGGAAGTCGACACGATCGGCGAGGCAGCTCGCACCAAGTGGACGTTCGACGTCGACCAGGAAAAAGCGGCGTTGACCGGAGTCAGCGTGCAGGAGGTGGCGGAGACGTTGCGACTGGCGTTGGGCGCTCCAGCCGAGCATACGGTCCGCGTGGCACACGAACGAACTCCGTTGCAGATCGAATTTCGATTGCCGCGGGCCGACCGTTCGCAGGCTGTCGATCTGTCGCGGCTGGCGGTCCGCGGGATGGACGGGGACATGGTTCCCCTGGCCGAGTTGGGTCGCTGGCGGGAGACCCAGGTCTCTCAGTCGATCTATCGCAAGAATATGCAACGCGTGGCGTACGTGATGGCGGAGACGGCCGGCCGGCCGCCGGCCGAGTGTATTGTCGACGTCCAGGCCGACCGGCGCTCCGACGGCCAGGCGATGGTGGAATCGAAATCGGCGCGCCCGGTCGCCGGCCGCAGTTACTTCGAAAACGGGAGCGAGATCGCCTGGAGTTTGCCCCCTGGTTTTCTGGTGCGGTTTGCCGGCGAAGGGGAGTGGAAGATCACGCTGGATGTCTTCCGCGATTTGGGTTTGGCGTTCGGTGCAGCGATGCTGATGATCTATATCATCCTGGTGGCGCAAACCGGATCGTTCGCCTTGCCGTTGATCGTGATGATGGCGATTCCCTTGACGGCCTTGGGGGTAATGCCTGGCTTTTGGCTCTTGGGGCTGTTCAGCGGCGGTCCCGTGGCGGGGTATCCCGATCCCGTATATTTCACGGCGACGGCGATGATCGGGATGATTGCTTTGGCGGGAATCGTCACGCGGGATGCGATCATCCTGGTCGACTTCATGCAGCAGGCGGTCGATCGAGGCCGTCCGCTGTTCGATGCGATCCTGGAGAGTCGCGTCGTGCGACTGAGACCGATCCTGCTGACGGCCGGAGCGGCGGCACTTTCCGCCATACCGATCACGCTCGATCCAATCTTTTCCGGGCTGGGTTGGGCGTTGATCTTTGGACTGGCGGCGTCGACGATCTTCACGCTGTTTGTGATTCCGGTGTCGTTCTGGCTGTTGCGTTTCGCGCCGCGCCCTTGAGCAATTGGAAGCATTTGCTAATTAGCCGAACGGCGCTAGCCGCGGTTTCAGGCCGGCGAAGAAACCGAGGCTAGCGCCTATCGGCTCATGGAGTGGCTCAATATCGACGACCGTAGAATACGACGAGGCGAAGAAACCGAGGCTAGCGCCTATCGGCTCATGGCTTATCGCACACAATGGGACTAATAAGACCTGCCACGCTTCGCTCGGTACTTGTCAAACGCCAAGAAGAAAGCCTCGCGGAGGTTGCCTCCCGCCGCGCGATAGCAGACTTCGAGTTCGGCGGGCTCCACCCGATCCGCTCGATCGCGTTGCAGTCGATCCGCGAGCAATAAAAACGTGGCCAGGGAGGGAATTGTGCGAACCAGAATCGGCAAGTTCGTAGGGCGATGCGATGTGACCGCGAGTGCGATCCGGCGGCGGCGGCAGAAATGCGCCAGTCCCCAGCGGTCCCGCCACGGCAAGGCGTCGTATCCGTCGACGATCCACAATTCGTTGGGAGTCGCGTCCTCGCCGGTCTGCATTGCGAAAAATTGCGCCCGCGGCTTTGGAGCATATCGCGCCCACTGGTTGGTGAAAAACCGCGCTCGAGTCACCTTCACCCTCCCTGAGGGAGGGTCGACCGCACGATGCGGCCGGGGAGAGGTTTCGAGTTGTCCACGATTCGCGATGCTCTCCCCCTCTCCGCCCGCGTCCTGCGGGCGACTCTCCCCCGCAGACGGGGGAGAGTGAAGTCGGTGCGCGAACGAATCTGGGTAGGACAGCACGGCCCCCGCAGACGGGGGAGAGTGAACAGGGTGCTCACGTCGGTCGTGGTGAGCAGGAACTGTCGAGTTCACGGTCGTCCGGTTGCCTTCCAGGAAGTGCCAAGCTAACTGCAAACCGGCGGGAGTGCGGAGGATGGTGAGCCAGCGGACGGCGGCGAATTGGTGGACCCAGCGATCGGCCAGGCTCCAGAGCAACGTCGTTTTCCCGCTGCCGTGGGGGCCGACGATTGCTCCGCGAAAGCCCGCCTGCGCGAATCGCCGGTCGATGTCGGTCTGTTGTTGACCGGGGTCCCAATAGGGAAGCGCTCCGGCCCGAATGGCGCGCGTGGCGAATGGGTTGAGCAGCGGGAGCTCGATTGTGGCGCGAGACGAGTTCACGCGATCTCCTGGCGCCCATGATCGTCTTCGGCGACCGAAAGGCTCAGCCGCGCGGTTCCCAATTGGAACGGCAGATCGAAGCGCTGTTCCCGGCCGCGCCCCAAGAAGACTCGGACTCGGACGCACCAGCGGATCGCCATCAGCTGGCCGCTGTAGGAAAGCGGGCTGTGCGGCAAGACTGTCTTGAAACGATAGAGCGCCTGCAGGTCGCCGTCGCGAGTCTGCTGCCGGCGGCGGCGGTCGAAAAAATGCACCCCCAAGTCTTCATCCCCTTTCCCCTCGGTCCACCACAGCACGGAGGTCTCCACCGATTGGATCGGCGAATCGGCCTGCGCGATGGTGTACTCGCATTCCAACGCATCCCCCGGGGCATACGCCGGCTTGGGGTTGAGGATCGTCAATTGAACTTGCGGGGAGTTCATGCGACCATCCTCGCGTAGCTGTGGGGAAAGAGCGTGACGGGAAACGTTCGTTCGACGGACGACCATCCCTTCACGTCACAGGTAAAGTGAATCCGCCAGGCGATTCGGTGGTTGGCGGAAAGAAAACTGTGCATCAAATCCGACGGGAGCTCGAAGCGGAACGAGGTTTGGAAGGGATGCACGCGACCGATCTCGAGCCCGCGTTTGCGGAACAAGCGCTGCCGATAGACGACGCGAGTTTCGGTGCGCACGTCGGTCCCCTGACGAAACGTCGCTTGCTCTTCGCATTCCAACACCAGATCGAGCAGGCGGATCCGCAGCCGCGCGGGTTGTGAGAGAAAAATTTGATAGCTTCCGCCGGCGGCCAACGGCAAGTCCGAGATTTCCAAATCGGTGGGACCGATTGCTGTCTGCTGCAAGAGCGTGCGGAAGAATTGCCAGACCCACCAGACGGTGACCAGGCAGAGCATCGAAGCCAGGACGGCTCCCACCCAGTCGATGCCATGTCGGCGGGACGAGTCGACGACCAGAGTCACTAACGCCGTGGAGATCAACAGGAACAGACCGGTCAACCCGCCGGTTGTGATGACTTGGAAACG
Organism: Pirellulaceae bacterium; assembly: GCA_041740495.1. GTDB lineage: Bacteria > Planctomycetota > Planctomycetia > Pirellulales > Pirellulaceae > JANMEB01. The sequence continues at coordinate 20,993 of JBGSLW010000182.1, read as the reverse complement.
AGTCGCCCCTCGAGCGGTCAAGCGGAATTTCAAACGATCCCCGCGGAGCGCCAATTGCCGCCGCTCGAACGGCACGTGCGGGAACTGACGATGCACATCCGCGATTTGATTGAGCAGTTCGACGTCGCGGGCTCGAGAGACAATCGCCCCCCGCCGCTCGGCCGAGGCCCCGACCCGCCAGAGAATACTCAGGACGCGAGACAGCCCGACCAGAATCAATCCCAGGACAATGACGCCCCAAACCGCCAAATCGAATCGAGAAAAATACCAGCGATCCGCATCCGATTGCGTCCATTGCACCACGGCCAACGCGGTGGCCAGCATCACGCCGACGGCCAGCAAGCTGACAGCGAAGAGGACTTCGCCGGCGACAGCCCACCGCCGCGAGCCGCTCTGCCGCAGACCTTTCTTCTTGCCCAGGATTTTGAAAAGTTCGCGCATCGGATACTCGAACAATCGCAGCGTAGAACAATTGTCCGCAATTGTTCTCAAGTGAACAGTGCAATCACCTGATCCGTTCGCGAAAACGTGCGGGTTTTAAGAGAACAGTTGAGGACAACTGTTCTACACTGAACTGTTCTACGTTGGGCGGTTGCGGGGCGCTATTTGGCTCGGCGGTCCAACGTCGGTCGTTGGAATCCGATCGCTTCCAAGGCGTTGAGGACTTCCTCCAGCGTCTTCTCGCCGAAGTTCGCGATCCCCAGCAATTCGCCGCGCGACGTGTTTAGCAAGTCGCGGACGGTGAAGATGCCTCGCTCTTCCAAGCAATTCGTCGTGCGGACCGCCAATCCGATTTCGGCGGTGCTCATTTCCAGCTTCAATTCCAGGTCGCGGCGTGCTTCGTCCGCGGCACTCAGGGGAATGCGTGTTCGCGCCATGGGATCCCTCCAATCGCACAGGAACTGGCAGCCGAACTCTCCGGCTGCTCCTTGTTTCAAGAGGCCGTAACTATAACAATGAATCGCCAAGGAAACATCCATTGCCCCCATCGTACTGCTAGCAGCCAGGTCGCATGACGTTCGAGTTTCAATCGCAACGCCTGAACCCAGCGCAGCTGGAGGCGATCGGCGTCGTCGACGGACCGCTGCTGGTGCTGGCGGGTCCGGGGAGCGGCAAGACAGCCGTGATCACCCATCGCATTGCACACTTGATCGAGCAGGGGATCCCCTCCGGTCAGATCGTCGCGCTGACGTTTACCAACAAAGCCGCCGACGAAATGAAGGCTCGAGTCCAGCGGTTGGTGGACGGGCATTTTGTCTGGATGGGGACGTTTCACAAGTTCTGTGCGCGGCTGCTGCGGACGTACGCGCCGTCGGTTGGGCTCCTGGAAAATTTCACGATCTATGACACGTCCGACAGTCGGACGGCGATGCGGGACGCCTTCGAGCAGGTCGGTTTGAACCGCAAGCAAGTCAGCTTGGAATCGATCGCCGACCGGATCGCCGAAGCCAAGCATCGGGCGGTCGACGTCGAGTCGTTTCGGCCGCGGCCGGGCCACGCTCAGGACGCGGTGGTCGCCAAGGTCTATCGAGCGTATCAGCAGACGCTGCAACGGGCCAACGCGGTCGATTTCGACGACTTGCTGTTGCACGTCTTCGTCCTGCTGCGGGACAACCCGGAATTGCGCGAAAGTTTGGACGAACGCTATCGCTACATCCTGGTTGACGAGTACCAGGACACGAATATGACCCAGTATGCGATCGTCCGGGCACTCTCGCTCCGCCATCCGAACCTGTGCGTCACGGGGGATCCGGACCAGTCGATTTACGGCTGGCGCGGCGCCAACCTGGACAACATCCTCCGCTTCGAGCGCGATTTCCCCGGGGCGCGGACCGTGCGGTTGGAGCAGAATTACCGTAGCACCAAGGCGATTCTCCGCGTCGCCGATCAGCTGATCCAGAACAACCGGCGGCGATTATCCAAAGGTCTGCACACGGAGAACGACGAGGGGGTGCCGGTGCGGTTGGTGGCTTATCCTTCGCCGCGACAGGAAGCTGCCGATATCGCCGATGCGATTCAAGTCGCGTTGCAGAACCGGGGGCGGGCTCCCGGCGATTTCGCGCTGCTCTACCGAGCCAACTGGCTATCCCGATCCTTTGAACACGAGTTGCGGTCGCGGCGAATTCCCTACACGATCGTGCATGGGCACGAGTTCTACCAGCGGCGCGAGATCAAGGATGTATTCGCGTATTTGCACTTGATCAACAACGCCCGCGACAACGTGGCGATCCAGCGGATCATCAATGTCCCGCCGCGGAAAATCGGCAAGGCGACTTTGGACAAGCTGCGCGTCGATGCCGTCGACCGGGGGGACGCGATCCTGGAGGCAGCTCGCCGGTGCGGTTTGAACACCGCCATCAGCAAAGCCGCGGCTGCCAAGGTTGCCGGGTTCGTCGCGATATACGATCGGCTGTGCGAATTCCGCCATGAGCCGTCGATGCGCCAGCTGATCGAGAGGGTGCTGGAGATTACGGGTTATCGCGAGTATTTGTTAGAAGAAGACCCCGAGGGGGGGCACGAACGCGTGGCCAACATCGACGAATTGTTGGTTGCTGCGGACGAATTCGACGAGCAGCATCCGGACGACGGAGGGCTGGAGGCGTTTCTGGAGAGCGCCGCGTTGGTCAACGATGTGGACGAATGGAATGAAGCTTCGCCAGCCGTTTCCTTAATGACGTTGCACGCCGCCAAGGGCCTGGAGTTTCCCGTGGTGTTCATCGTCGGCTTGGAAGATGGGCTGCTGCCGCACGAACGGAGTTCGCAAGACGAAGAGAGCCTGGAGGAGGAACGCCGCCTGCTGTTCGTGGGGATTACTCGGGCCAAAGAGGAGTTGCAACTGAGCCGGACGGTCAGCCGGATTCGCCGCGGCGAGTCGTGGCCGACGATCGCCAGCCGCTTCTTGATGGAGTTGCCGCGCGGTGAGATGGATGTATTCGGGCCGACCAGCTACGAGTTCTACGGCGTCGACGAGGACTTGCCGCATGTCGACGACGACTTCGATTGGGAGACGGGTGAGTCGCAAGCGGCGAATCGTCCCGGCGCCCGCGATCGGCGTGACGTTTCGCACGAGGAGGCGGGGGAGGCCGATGCGGACTTAGTCGAAGAATCGGCGCCGGCATATCGGGCAACTCCGGCCAAGTTCCGGTTGGTTACGGCCTCGCAACTAGCCGAGCCGGCGGCGCCCAAAGAGTCGCGGAATCGCGAGAGGTATCCGGTCGATCTGTTCAGTGTGGGGATGCTGGTGGAACACCCGGATTACGGAGCGGGGGTGATCCAACAGCTGAACGGGACGGGTGATAAGAAGGTAGCTCAAGTCGATTTCGGTGGGGATCAGCATTCGTTTCGCCTGGCGCATTCACCCCTCCGCCCGGTGGGAGTGAAGCGGTAGTAAGAGGTTTGTTGGACTCTTAAATCTTGAATTTTGAATCTGGAATTCAAGATTCAAGATTCAAGATTCAAAATGCATATCCGCTCTGCCGGGACTGAGAATTCAACCTCCCGTTCTGTGGGGGTTGTCTCTGTCAAAACAACGTGAAGGCACTCCGGCGGGAGAGCCGCGGCGACTCGTTCTCCCCATTCAATGACCACGATCGCGCCGGTTGCCAGTTGTTCCAGGATCCCCAGCTCCTCGAATTCGTGGGCGCTCCCCAGCCGATACGCATCCACGTGCAAGAGGGTCGCGCGGCCCTGGTAGACATGACAGAGGACAAAGGTCGGGCTGGAGACTTCGCGCGGATCGATTCCCAGGCCTTGGGCTAGCCCTTGCACGAATCGCGTTTTCCCCGCTCCGAGTTCTCCGCTCAAGGCGAGACAATCTCCCGCTTGCAAAGCCGCGCCCATTCGCCTCCCCAGCTCGATCGTCATGGCTTCGCTGGTCGATCGGATTGTTCGCTCCACGCGAGTCATGCACTCTCTCCATGGCGGTAGCCGCGGATCGGAAGCTCGATCACATCCTCCTCTGCCCGCTCCCCTGCCCCGAATGTCCGTCCCGAGTTGGCCGGTCGCCGGCCGCGGATTCCACGTTTCGGCTGGAGCCAGCCAATCTGTGTCAGCGGGGTGGGCAACTGCGGGTCATCCAGAATCTGGGCGGCGGTCGCCGGATCGCACGTCAACAGCAACTCGAAGTCCTCTCCGTCGTACAACGCCCGATCGAGTGCAGCGAGCGGGTCCGCGCCGGCGTTGCGTGCGGCCCAGGAAACGGGGATGTCACCCAATTGCAACTCGGCGCCGACGCCGCTGGCTCGGCAGAGCTTGTCCAGGTCGATCACCAGCCCATCGCTGATATCGGTTGCGGCGTGGATCGGGTAATGTTGCGCGAGGTAATTCGCCAGGGCGCACCGCGGTTGAAACTCGAGGTGCTTCCCCAGGATGCTCCCGCCGAGATCGCCCGAAACCAAGATGGCGTCGTTCGGCCGTGCGCCGGAAAGTCGCCAACCCGTCTGACCTGTCGTCAGCGTCCCGATCGCCGTGGTGCTGATGACCAAGGGGCCGGGGCCGACGTTGGTATCGCCCCCGATGATTTGGGTTTGAAACTGATCGCAGATTTCGCGGATCCCAGCGTACAGCGCTTGTACTTGGGGAAGGGTGGTCGATCTGGGGAGGACCAGCGTCACGAGGACCGCGACGGGACGAGCCCCCTTGGCGGCCAGGTCGCTGAGATTGACGGCGATCGACTTGCGGCCGACTTGTTCCCAAGCATGCCGCTGCAAATCGAAATGCACGCCGTCGACGATCGCGTCGGTCGTGAGCACGGCCCGAGTCCGCTCGCCGGAAAAGCGGACCACCGCGGCGTCGTCGCCGATTCCCAGTTCTACAGGTGGCGCCGCCGGAAAGGACTCGGCCAACCAACGGAGAATTTCTCGTTCCATACCCGCAAAACTTCGCTAGAAACGTGGTTTGTTGACTGCTATCAACTCATGCCATCAGCCGGGGCGACTTGGGATTGGCCGCAGCTTCGGCACTCGGTACTCTGACACGCCCGGTGCGAGCAGCAGGCGGATCCCATCGTACGCGCAGCGACTCGCATGGCAAGCCGATGCAGGCTGGCGTTGCGGAAATCTCGCGCGCCGGTTTCCGCAGCTGGCACGTTCTCCATCGTCCCCCGCCATCGTCCCTCGCCGTTGGTTCGTCGCCGCATGCAAGTCGAAACTGAATCGCGTCAGGTTCCCTGGTATCAGCGATGGGGCGGGATGGCCTTGGCCGCCGGCGTCCGCCGAGCGCTCGACTTGTTCGACGTCCAGATCGCCTACTACGATCGGTCGATCGATCCGTGCCAGCCCGAATACTTCGAGCCGTGTATTTATCTGTTCTGGCACGAGTACTTGGCGCTGTCGGTCAGCCAATGGGCGCACTGTCCGATCACGATGCTGGTCAGTCAACATCGCGACGCCGAATGGCTCAACCAGGCGGCCGAACGACTGGGTTTCACGGTGGTTCGCGGCAGTACTCGCCGAGGAGGCTCGCAGGCGATTCGCGAACTGCGCCGGATCTGTAAAAACCAGAGCCTGGCGATTACGCCCGACGGACCGCGCGGGCCGCGGCGGCAAATGGCGATGGGCCCAGTCTTTCTGGCGTCGATGTTCCAAATGCCGATCGTGCCGGTGGGGATCGGCTATTGCCGCCCCTGGCGACTCGATACGTGGGATCAATTCGCGATCGGACGGCCTCTCTCACGGGCTCGGATTGTCACCGGTCCGAAAATCTATCTTTCCCCCAAACTGACGCGCGAAGAAATGGAACTGAGTCGCCAGCAGATCGAATCCAAGATCGAACGACTGACCGACTTCGCCGAAGACTGGGCCACGCGGGGATTCCAAGTTGCCGGTGCGGAGAAACCACCCCGCGCCCGGCGCGGTTCGAATCGATCCGTCGCCAAGGCGGCTGTTGCCGCGAGCGATGAAATGCCTCGTCCCGCCCATCGACCGGCTCGCACAGCTGCGTGATTGTTGCCGGCTTCGAGGACTGGTTCATGGCCCCCTCCCCCGACTCGAGAAGTTGTGCCGTTTGGTGTCAACGCTCCCCCTCCACTTCGTTTAATGCTGCGTCTACCGCCCAGCCAAAGCCGCCCGCTCTGCTCTTCATTTCCCGCCAAGCCAAAGCCGCCCGCTCTGCTCTTCGTTTAACGCCCAGCCAAAGGCGCCGGCTCAGCTCTTCGTTTAACGCCAAGCCAAAGGCGCCGGCTTTACACTGCATTTACCGCCCAGCCAAAGGCGCCGGCTCTGCACTGAACGATACTTCCAACATCCCTGCACCTTCGGCATGGCGTTCAACGGACTTCGGCACAGGAACTCCAGTTGCTATACTCGGCGGACTTTGAAAATTTGAGTCGTTCGGCCGTTCGAGGAGCAGCGTGATGGAGAATTTCCCGGCGTTTGTCGTGGAAAAGCAAGGCGAAGACGTCCAGCGCGGTTGGCGTGAGATCACCGCGTCGCAATTGCCGCCGGGCGATGTGCTGGTTCAAGTCGACTACAGCGCCCTCAATTACAAAGACGCATTGGCAGCGTCCGCGCATCCGGGCGTCGCGCGGAGACTGCCGCTGGTGCCGGGGATCGACGCGGTCGGAACCGTCCTGGAAGGAACCGCGGAATGGCCGGCAGGGACCACGGTGCAAGTCGCCAACGCCAAGTTCGGGACCGAGGTCTGGGGGGGCTATAGCCGATTGATCCGCGTTCCCAACGAATGGCTCTTGCCGATTCCGGCGCCGCTCACGCCGCTGCAGGCGATCACGCTGGGGACGGCGGGAGTCACCGCTGCCCAATGCGTCCTTTCGCTGCAGCACCACGACGTTGAACCGTCCGCAGGCGACGTCGTGGTGAGTGGCGCGACGGGAGGAGTCGGTTGTTTTGCAGTCCGGATGCTGGCTCGTTTGGGATATTCCGTCGCGGCGGTGACGGGGAAGCCGGAGCAAACGGCCTGGTTGCAGCAGCTCGGGGCACGAGAAATTCTAGGGCGGGATGCCGTGGACGATCGAACGCAGCGGCCATTGCTTCCCGGGCGGTGGGCGGGCGCGGTCGACACGGTCGGGGGCCATACGTTGGCGACCATCATCCGCCAGACGGCACCGGGAGGGTGTGTCACCGCGTGCGGCGTGGTGGGCGGCGCGGAGTTGCCGCTGACGGTGTACCCATTTATTCTCCGCGGCGTGCAACTGAGCGGAATCGATTCGGCAGGGTTGACTCGCGAACGGAGGTTGGCGATTTGGCAACGGATCGCGAGCGACCTTCACCCCGGGGAGTTGCGGGAGATCGCGATAGTGATTGAGCCAGGGCAATTAGAATTATCCATTCAACAGATTTTGGCCGGAAGAATTCGGGGACGTATTGTGGTGGATTTGGCGTGTCGCTCTCAAGGCCACTGAACTATTGGTGACTCTGACGGGTTGTTTGGCCCAGATCACGATTGCCTTGAGTTGATGCTCTTGACTGGGAAATTCGGGGTCTGCGGCGTCGATCGAATTCTGACTCCGGCACTCATTCCGCGTGAAATTAAGTATTTTCGGGAAAAGAGGTCGAACCGTTGTTTTTTTTTTTTTTGAATTTAGACGGTGGTTCTGCTAGGATCTGACGCTGCAAGAATTCATTGTTGCGGCGACCGTTTCAAGGGAGGACCATGACATGCGATTCGAAGTCTTGGCACGTGCGTGTGCCGTCGGGTGCGTTGTCTATGCACTATCTTTTCCAACCATTTCGGTTTCTTTTGTAGCTGGATCCGAGGAGAATCCAGATTGTCGTTTTGCCTTGGAGGCGGGAGATCAGTGTGACGGCACCGGCGGACAACAACATCCATGTGAATTGGGGGCTGATAAATGTAAGGATGTAACTCCCGGCAGCGGACCGTATAGCTCATGTACTAATGGTGGGGGGAATGAAGTGGATTGTTCGCATACCGCCTTTTGCGCAACACCTGTCTCTGGAAATCCGCATCATCCAGTGACCAATACGACTGGCTGCGATTAAAATCCAATTCCAAAACTGGCGGAACCGCTCAGTCTGCCCTCTCCGGCGAAGTGGGGAAGTGGGGAAGTGGGTAATGGGATAGCCTCTAAATCGATTCGCAGTGAATTGATCGGAATGCACGCAGCTTCGTGTGAAGGACGGAAATCGTTCACCGGCCGGGGGGCGGACGCGTCTTTTGACTGGTTTGCCGATGCAAGACCAATGGCTGACACCGAAAAACTGACACCGAAAAACCGGTTTGGCGTTTTGGCCTAGTCCAACGTGCGAACGCTGACCATGACGTTTGTACGCTGAGGATTCTTGCCAGATGAATTTAATCTGCACGATGGTACTGGGAGTCCTAGCGGCCGGCGACGGGCGCGGAGAGCTTCCGATAACGAGCTTAGCCCAGATTAAATCACCATCTCCGGCGCGGGTTACGACGACGTTGACCTTTCGCACCGCGCACCCGTTCAATCCTCGGTTTGACCAATCTCTGGAGCTGACCGAACAGTACGGTAACACTGGATCGATCAGATCGGCAGCAAGCCGACCACTCGACTTTCAGGCCGGCATTATAATGCAGAGCCTGTTTCGCGACGGGGAACGGATACTATGTCAGCAGCAATACAGAAACGGAGAGCGAGTCCGCCTCTCAATAACTTTCTTCTCAAGCAAAGCCAACCCGTCGATTTCACCCCCGCGCGCTGCGGACATTTTCGTGACCGGTAGTTTTCCAGTCGCTGGTTTCATCGGGGGGTACTCGTTTGGCGACTATTTTCCAGAGGGGGTAGTGGAATCGAGCTCGAATGAGCACGAGGTTGTCGTCACAGCTTCGAGTCCATTGGGGAATGCCCAGGCTTGGCTCGATCCAACGAGAAGCGGATTGGTCAAGCGAATTCGAATCGAAAAATCCGCCAGCCATATTGCGGCTGGCGAACAAACGATTGGGCAAATTCAGTTCCAACGCGATGAACCGCGTTCTCGACTTATTTCCAGTCGAATCGAATTGCTGGTTGATGAGTATGGAACTTCTGCCTCGGGCGAGCAGTATATTCGAATTTGCCGCATCGCAGAAACGTCGACGAGCGAACGAGGCTTGGAATTTCAAGGTGATTATCAATGGCAGGTGACGGATTACGCAGCGGCCAACGAAAGTTCAGGCCCCGAGATATTCCCGCCCGTTGCGATTGACGACCGGTATTCGGTGAGCGTCAAGGGCGCACCGCAATTGCCTTATGTCTGGTCCTCTGCCGCACAATGGGCCATTCCGGATTTGCGATTCTCCATGGAAGCACGAGCTGGGCGACCTTCGTCGCGGTTTCTAGTGGTCTTGATAGTCGCGATAACGATCCTATTTGTCGGTGGGCTCTGGACAGTATGGCGCCTCGTCGTAAAGAAAAATTATTAGGGTCAGCCGGTTTGGCCGGCGTTGTCGTCGGCACACTCTTTGGTCTGTCTCTTCTGATTCCCACGCTGAAGGCGGATGACGACGATGTTCGTCACGTGTTGCCGGCAACCTGGAACTGGACTCAAGACACACAGGGGCCGGTATGTGGTGTCTATGCGGTTTGTCGTGCGCTCAACCTGTTGGAGATCGCGGCCCATCCGGAAGAAATGTGGAACACAAAGGTCGTGGCACATCGGGAAGGAAGTTCGCCGTTGGAGTTGATTGAAGCGATTGAGCAATATGGAGGCGTGGGTGAACTGAGAGATTCGATGTCAATTCTCGAATTGTTCGCTGTTGCGCGACCAGTGATCGCGAATGTTCGGAGTAACACAGCACGAAGTTTGTACGATCATTGGGTGTGTGTTTGCGGTACTTCGGACGGACTCGTGGTTTACGACGGATCGAAGCCAGCTCGACGTATTTCCCCGGGAGAGTTTTTGGCGTCATTCAGCGGTATTGGAATTGTCGTCGATGCAGGTTTGGATAGTCGGAATCGGTGCATGGCGGCCCGCTGGATAGGATTTTTGATTATCGTCGCGACTGCTTGGCTCGGTTTGCGATGGTGGGCTGTTGAGGCGAGCGCGTCGATTGCGCGGCAGTTTATCCGGTTGCTCATCGTTACCGTTGCGGTTGTTCTGATGGCGGCATGGGTTTTTTCTACTCACGAGGGCTTGAAGCAGGGATATCGAATTGCACTAGCGCCTTATTCCACCAGCGATCGAGTAATGCAAGGGGGAATGGCAACGTTGGAACAGGCAAGTTCTTCCGAAGATTATTTGCTTGTGGACGCTCGAACCGCGGAGAGCTTTGCGCGCGGAAGTCTCCCCCGAGCCGTCAACATTCCTGTGTATGCATCGTACTACGAGACTCGGGAATTCACTGCCTCGCTAGCGCGAACAACGCCGATCGTGGTTTTTTGCGAAAGCGAGCGGTGTACTTATGACGACCATGTGGCTCACCTTTTGGTTCAACTTGGATTTCAGAACGTTACCGTTTCACTACCGGGGTATCGAGAATATGTGCAAAGCCAACTTCGATTGAACGCAGCGGTAATTGAGTGAAAGGTTCGGGTGCCAAAATGGGTAGGGTGGCCAAAGTTCTGGAAGGTATGGTCGGTGCGGCTTTGCTCTACAGCGGGTTAAATCACTTGGTGAACCCATTTCAATTTGCCGCGATGATGGCGGCGTACGAGTTGTTGCCGTTGCCCAGTTTGCAATACCTGTCGATTGCATTGGCTGGAGTCATGGTAAGTTTGGGTGTTGCCTTGTTGTCCGATACCTGCGCGGACGCCGCAATTCGGATGGCGTTGCTCGCATTTGTCGTATTCACGTCAGCCCAGCTTTTTGCGGTTGTCTCGGGAAAGGAAATAAGTTGCGGTTGTTTTGGATACTCGAATCAACCGATTTCACTGACGTCGATCTCAATTCCGGTAGTGCTGGGAGTTTTTTCATTCGCGAGTCTGGTCATGAGGAGCCGGTCGTCGAACGCGTTCAAACCAAACCAACGCGTGAGGGAAGAGGGGAGGTGCGGATTTGGTCAAGCCAAGTGAACTTGTCCACACACTCGGGACGGCAGACGCGGTACGTCGAGCGTTTTCCTTAATCGAATTGATCGTTGTTGGATCGACGGTCGTATTCCTGATGGCCATCGTGTTGACTGCCGTTCAGTCCGTACGCGAGGCGGCTCGCCGGGTAAATTGCCAAGCCCAGCTCCAGGACCTGGCTTTAGCCGTGCTGAATTTCGAGTCGAGTCATGGTCGTTTCCCGACGGGGTTCCAGCCAGAGCCTCCGTGGTACGGTAGCTCCTGGCTGGTAGGTGTATTGCCATTCGCGGAAAAGAATTCTGTGTGGGAACAGGCGGAGCTCGATTACCGGATATTTCCCCACGATTTTACCTACCACACGGGGTTTAGGACTTTGGTCCCAAGTTTTCAGTGTCCAAGTGACCCGGCTTCCGGAATTCAACAGCTGACGCACGGCAGGTTGATCATTACAACCACCAGTTACCTGGGAGTCAACGGCACAAATCACGATGCTCGGGATGGCGTTCTGTTTGACAAGTCGCGCGTGCGGTCGGCGGATGTCATCGATGGCTTAAGTTACACGGTAATGGTCGGCGAACGGCCGCCCAGCGCCGATTTTTGGTACGGCTGGTGGTACGCTGGTTGGGGACAGTCTGGGGATGGGTCGGTCGATATGCTGCTGGGTGTCCACGAGCTGAAGGCTCCGTCGGCCCCGTTTCTGGAAGGATGCGAATCCGGTCCTTATCGCTTCACTCGTGGTGCGGGGGGGATGTGCGATGCCCTGCACTATTGGTCTTATCATCCAGGGGGAGCGAATTTTGCGCGTTGCGACGGTAGTGTGCAATTGCTCTCGTACCACACGGCGGACGGCGTTTTGCCGATGTTGGCAACGATTGCCTCACGAGAAGTAGCCGTCGATTGAACCGCGGGATTTTCACAGACATGGAGCCCAAAATCGGCAGATGGGTTGACCAATACCGGCCTTCGAATAGACTTGACCACGCATTTTTCGCGGGCGTGGCGGAATTGGCAGACGCGCATGGTTGAGGGCCATGTTCTTGTAAAAGAGTGGAGGTTCGAGCCCTCTCGCCCGCATTCAGATCGGCCCCTTTAAAACGTAGCCACTCTAGGCAAAAGCGTGGCAGCACCGCGGTCTGGCGACCGCAGCTATCAAGAGGACGGGAGACGCGCCATGGTCCGGTCGACCGTAACTGGAATCGCAATTTGCCTGGCGGCGGTCGGCGGTTCGCTACAGGACGGTCGGGCGCAGGATTCCGCCCAAACGGGTAAGAAATCGCAAGTTCCCGTCACTGTTACTGTCACCGTCACTGTTGGCGAAGCCGTGGCGACCATCAAGGCCGGCGACGAGCTGTTTGCCGAGTACGATTTTCGCCAGTACGCACGCCCAATTCTCTATCCACTGTTGGCACCCGGGCAGGTGTCGCTGGTTCGACATTGGCCGATGCGGAACGATGTGCCGGGCGAAGCCCACGATCATCCGCACCACAAGTCGTTGTGGTTCGCGCATGGACAAGTCAACGGTTTCGATTTCTGGAGCGAAAAGGCTTCGATCAAAAATGTCTCGATCGAGCCTGCCCCTGGCGACGACAAAGTCTGGCCGGGCTTCGTCGCCGTGAACGAGTGGCTGGGGGATGGCAAGCCAGTTTGCCAAGAAACTGCAACGCTGCGGTTCGCGGCCGCGGAGGACTGGCGAATGGTCGATTGCAAATACGAACTGACCAGCTCGGAGAAGGTCGTATTCGGCGATACCAAGGAGGGGACGTTCGCGCTGCGGACGCATCCTGCCCTGAACCTGACGGCTGCGGAGAATGCTCCTCCGCCCGGACACGCCGAGAACAGCGCCGGCGAACGAGACCAGGCGATCTGGGGGCGGCCGGCCGAGTGGGTCGCGTACTTCGGGACGATCGACGACCAGGCATACGGGCTGGCCGTGCTGGACCATCCCGAGAACTTGCGGCATCCCACCACCTGGCATGCCCGCGACTACGGATTGGTGGCGGCGAATCCGTTTGGATTGCACGATTTTCTGAATCAGCCGCGGGGTGCGGGCGAGTTCGTGCTGGAGCCCGGAAAGACCTTGACGCTGCACTATCGCGTGGTGTTGTTTCGCGGGGAGTATTCCCGGGAGTTGGTGCAGGGTTGGTTTCGAGATTTTTCGGAAGGTCGCTAGCAGACGGGGAGGGCTCGACTCGGAGAGTCGAGCGACCGGGGGGGGCGGGATCACGACGCGGAGCGTCGTGCCACTTTGGGTTCGCTGTCAGACTTGCCCTTGTGTTGGGGGGAAGATTTCTTTAACGTCGCGGCCTCTTCGCCGGCCGTTCCCGACGGCGTCCTATTCAATTACTGTACATATGTACACATGATAAAAACTCCCTTCCATTCCAAAGCGCTCCTGCGGTTGCTGCTGGCACTTGGCGGCTGCGGATTGAGCGGATGCCGAATGGCGGCTCAGTGGGACAACTACCGCGGGGCGCAGGCCTTTCAGGCGGCGCGCTACGACGAGGCGATCAAGAATTTCCAGTCGGCGCTCAAGCAAAACCCGAACGACGCCAGCGCCTATTACAACCTCGGCGCGACGTACCAGGTGTTGGGTCGACAATCGAAGAATCCGCAGATGTTCGCCACCGCCGAACAGATGTACAACCAGAGCATCGCCTTGGATCCGCGGTACACCGATGCACATCGTGGCTTGTCGGTCTTGTTGTGCGAGACCGGACGGTCCGCCGCGGCCTTTGACCTGATGAAGACCTGGCAGGCTCGCAATCCTACCTCCCCCGACCCCTACATCGAGATGGCGAGGCTGTATCAGGAACATGGCGATAAGAACCAGGCGATCCAGAACTTGACCAGTGCCCTGGCGTTGGATGCGACCAACGCGCGGGCCTTGACCGCGATGGCGACGATCCGCGAGCAGAATGGCGAATATCAGTTGGCGTTGGACAATTACATGCGGGCGTATCCGAACAGCCTCAATCAGCCGGCGGTCGCGGCCCGGATCGCCCAGTTGCAGCAGCAGTTGAATTTGCCGATCACCAGCCCCTCGCTCGGGAATCCGACTCAGATGGCGGGTTCCAATCCGTATGTGCCGCGGTAGCAGGCTGTGGGCGGTAGGCTGTAGGCTGTAGGCTGTAGGCTGTAGGCCGGAACAAGTCTTCGCGGTTCCGGCACTTGTATAACGCCGAGCCGAAGGCGACGGCTTTGCGCCCAACGGTATTCGCCCCGCATACGCCTGCGGCGGACGGTTCAACATCTGAGACCTCCATAGCCACTGTCGATTGAGTTTCGCTTTGTGAACAGTTACCAACGCGTTTCCCATTTTGGGGCTGGCCCGGCGATGTTGCCGGACGAGGTCTTGCGGCGGATCCACGCGGAGCTTTTCAGCCTGCGCGGGACCGGCAGCAGCATCTTGGAAATCGGCCATCGGAGTCCGATGTTCGAGTCGATCGTGCAGGAGACTCGGGAGCGGCTGCGCGAGCTGCTGGAAGTTCCCGCCACGCACGAGATATTGTTTCTCCAAGGGGGCGGGCGTTTGCAGTTTTCGATGATCCCGCTCAACCTGGCGACTCCGGCGACGCGATTGGCTTACATCGTCTCGGGCGCCTGGAGCAAGATGGCTTGCGAAGAGGCGGCGCGTCTGGTGTCCGCGGAAGCGATCTGGAACGGAGCGGAACGCGGGTTTCGCGACTTGCCGCCGGACGAGATCTGGCGGACGATCGGCCCGAACGACTATCTCTATTTCACGTCGAATGAGACGATCCACGGCGTTCAATTTCGCGAGCTGCCGGTCGTCGAGACGGGCAATCTGATTTGCGACATGTCGTCCGATTTTCTGTCGCGGCCGGTTCGAGTCGGCGACTACAGCCTGTTGTTTGCTTGTGCCCAGAAGAATGCGGGAATCGCTGGTCTGACGATCGTGGTCGTGGCGCGCGAGCGACTCCGCGGCGACCGCAGCATGCTGCCGGGCTATTTGGATTATCGATCGCATATCGAGTCGAGCAGCTTGTACAACACCCCGCCCACGTTTGGAATCTATGTGTTGGGCTTGATGCTGGAGTGGCTGCAGAGCGAATTCGGATCGCTGGCTCGGGTCGCCGCGGTCAACGCGCAAAAAGCAGCGCGGATTTATGCGGTGCTGGACGAGTTTCCCGATGTGTATGCGCCGCATGCGGCGGCTGCGGCCCGGTCGCGAGCCAACGTTACCTTTGCGTTTCAAGGAGCCGACGACGCGGCGCGGAAGCGACGGCTGGAGTCCTTTCTGGGGCTGGCGGCGTCTCGAGGCATGACCGAATTGCGCGGCCATCGGACGTTGGGAGGCGTGCGCGTCTCGCTTTATAACGCGATGCCCCTTTCGGCCGTGGAACATCTGGCGGAGACGATGGCCGAGTTTGCCGTCGCGGAGCGGCAGCGAGCTTAGAGCCGCGTTCGTCGCTACAGCCGCTACGATTGGACCTGGCGTGACAGGGATTTGTTCGAGCACGCCGGCGGATCGACAAAACACCATCGAATAGCGCGGCCGGTGATTACTCTGAAAAGTTGGTACCCCCCGCCGACATCGCGCTCGCCGTATGCAGTTTTTTCTTAGCTTGTCGTTCCTGGGCTTCTATTGGATCGGCGGTGTGATTCCCGCCGCGGCGGGAGCTATCGGCCCGCGCGAACTGGCGATCCTGGCCGTGGCGGTGATCGGCGCGCCGGGGATCTTATGGGGCTGGGGACGCTGGCGAAGTGGTTCGTTCGCCATCGACAAGATGGCATTCCTGGTACCCTCTCCCCCGCTTCGGGAGAGAGAGCAGGGTGAGAGGGGCCGCGAGTCACGGGATAAATTCAAGGCGGCATCCACGGCCGTCGACCCGGGGTTCGATGACCGCTGGGTGATGGGCATCTGGTTGGCCTTTTCGCTGCTGGGTTTGACGTGGGGAGGCTGGGCGTCGCTGGTACGGAATTGGTTTGGGGAGTCGGTCTGGTCCCCTCTGGAGTTCCCCGTCTTGTTGCTGCCGTCGCTGGCAGCCCTGCTGGGGTGCTGGTGGGCCCAGGCGCACCTCACCCAACAGCTGGCCATCACGTGCACGGACAAGCCGCGAACTGGGGAGCGCGACTTGCGTCACGTGAAAGAATACGTCCGCTTGCGGGTGCACGTCTATTTGTTGTTGGCCCTCCTCCCGCTGCTATGCATTTCGCTGGCCCAGGTCGTATTCCATCCGCTGGCGCAGGCGTGGTGGGGGCATTGGAGTCTGCTTCCGGCCAGCATCTTGACGCTGGGTGGTGTGCTCGCCATCCTGCCGGGGCTGATCGCGCGCTGGTGGGGGACATATTCCTTGCCGGAGGGGGCTTTGCGGCAGCAGCTGGGCTCGGCGGCGGAGGCGACAGGTGTTCGCTTTCAAGACATTCGGATCTGGCCGACCGGCAGACGGATCACGAACGCATTGATTCTGGGCTCGATATTCCCTCGCAAGACGCTGGTCCTGTCGGATGGATTGGTCGATTTGTTGGATGCCGAACAGCTGGCGACCGTCGTGGCCCATGAGGCGGGGCATGTGCGAGCCGGGCACTTGCGGGAGCGGACGGCCTGGCTCGTTGCCCCGCTCGTTTGCCTGGCGATGGCGCATGCGATCCAGCCGGCGCGAGTCGCACCGCTGCTGGCGGCGCTGCAAGACCCCGGATTGGGAAACCATTGGCTGATGTGGCTGGCCTGTCCCCTGTTGTACGCGGTATATGTCTATGCGCTGGTGGGGTGGCGGGCGCGGCAGATGGAGATCGAGGCCGACTTGCGGGCGATCGGTCGGAGAGTCGGACGGGATGTCTTCCGAGTCGATCGGCAGGGGGCCGGCGCATTTTCGCACGCGCTCTTGCGACTGGCCGAGGATTCGGGGCACGACCCGTTCCGCGGCGGCTGGCTGCACCCCAGTCTGGGCGCACGGATCTTGTTCATCAGCCGCGTTTTGAACTCGCCTGCCGTCGCGATCACGTTCTTGGATTCGCAACGCCGCCAGCGCCTCTGGATCGGTTTGGCGTGGGTAATAACTGCCATTCTGCTGGCCGGCTTTTGACGAGCCCCATGGAATCAGATATCTGCCGACCAGGTTGAAGGGTACGCCGCAGGCGTCCGCGGGGAGAATATTGTTGGGCGCAAAGCCGTCGCCTTTGGCTCGGCGTTAAACAAATGCCGGAACTGCGAAGACTTGTTCCGGCCTACGGCCTACGGCCTTCAGCCTTCGGCCTGCGGCGGACAGTTCAACACCGCGAGGGGGTGCGGAATGCTGTGCGATCAGCCCGCCAGTTTGGAGATCCGATTGATCGGTTCGGCGACGGCGTCCTCTTCGTGGCATTGGAAGTGCATCACGTAGGCGTCTTCCACGGTATCTTCGTAGAAGTCGCGGAGCAACGAGATGGCTCGGAAGCCGGAGTGTTTAAAAAACATCTGTGCCGCGAGATTGGTCTCGCGGACTTCCAAGACGATCCGCGTGCGGCGGCGGTCGGAGAGTTTGCCGACCAGTTTTTCCACCATTTGCGTGCCGATTTCGCGGCGGCGGAGATCCCCGGCGACGGCGAAGTTCAGCACGTGCAGCTGATCCTTGTGGAGTTCGTAGATCATGAACCCCACGACGCGCTCGTTGTGTTCCGCCACCATTCCGATGCAGTTGCGTTGCCGCAGGCAGCGGAAGAAGTCTTCTTCGGACCAGGGGAACTCGAAACTGCCCTGTTCGATTTGTAGGACCTCCGGCATGTCCCGCCGGATCATCCAGCGAATGTGGACAGCCAATCGATGCGAGTTCCTTGTACTCATAGCCGACTCCTGCTACGCGTTGACGGTCCTGCCAACGTTGGTTTCCTTACCAAGCATCTGGTCCAATGCTACGGCATTCGTGCCGATAGAGACCATTCTCACTCAGCGGAATGGATTCGCCAAGCCGCCGTGTGATTCGCGTACGGTATCAAAACGGTTCTGCCGTGCCAAGATTAAGATTGGCCCGGTTTTTGGCTTGGCGGTGCCGGAGTCGGGTCGGGGCGGACCGGGCGTTGTCCGGTTACTTGATCCGTTCGTAGTCGATCTCCATTCCCTTGGCCAGGCGGCCTCCCGGGGCGGTGAAAAACGACTCCATTTTGTGCCGATTCGCGTCGATCAGCGTGATTCGGGAGAGTCGATTCTGGGGTTCGCCGTGCGGAGGCACTTTGACCGACGAGTGCATTTCCCAGATTTTTCCGCTGGAGTCGACCGTGCCCGTTTCCAACTGCATCATCGACGACGCGTTGTCGATCCAGAAACCTTCGTAATTGCCGGAATGGGGGTTGAACCCCCAGAATCCTTTCCCCGCGAAGCTCGGAAACGGCCCGTCGTTGGGATCTCCCACGTAGTCTTGTTGCAGGTAGAGTCCGTTCAGCTCCAGCGTGTTGGTCATCGTACCGGTGGAAATCATCGGCTCGCCCGGCCCCATCCAGATTTTGACCGTGGAGCGAAATTTTCCCGCAAACGGCGTCAAGCGTTGCTGGTGTTCTCCCGCCGTCGGCATCGCGAATTCGGGGGAAGGGGTGGAACTGGATTCGGCCATGGCGGGGACTCCCTGAGGGGCTGTTCGGAAATGCGTCGCCGCGACGCGGCTTCCCTCTATTTTGGGGGAGCGCGCGGGGATGAACAATCGGGCGGAACGGCCAATCGATTGGCGGTCGTTGAAAAAGTCAGGTTCGACGGCGATAATGAGCCGCTTTATTCGCTCGGCTCGCCGCGTTCTGCCGCGATCTGCCGTGGGTTGCGTTCACATTCTGGTCAGGGATCATGAGCCGAAAAATTCTCCCGTTGGCGATAACGTTCGATGACGTGCTGCTGGTCCCTCAATTCAGCCGGATCGTGCCAGGGGAGGCCAATGTGGCCACACGGCTGACTCGGCGGATTCGCTTGAACATCCCGCTGCTCAGCGCCCCGATGGATACCGTCACCGAAAGCGCCATGGCGATCGCCTTGGCCAAAGTGGGGGGCTTGGGCGTGATCCACAAGAACATGTCGATCAAGGCTCAGACGGAGGAGGTGTACAAGGTCAAACGGAGCGCGAATGGGATCATCGACGATCCGGTGACGCTGCCCCCCGACGCACCGGTCCGCACGGCGAGCCAGATCATGGACCAGCACAACGTCTCGGGAGTGCCGATCGTGCTAGCGGACGGGACGCTGGTCGGTATTTTGACTCGCCGCGATCTGCGATTTCTCGAATCCTCGGACACGCAAATCTCGGAAGTTATGACGAAGGGGGCGTTGGTAACGGTTACGGGAAAGGTATCGCTTGAGCAAGCTGAGAAAATTTTAACGGATAAAAAAGTGGAGAAACTTTTGCTGGTTGACGAATCTAACAAACTAACGGGACTGATCACGATCAAAGACATCGACATGATGAAGCGGTTCCCGAACGCTTGCAAGGACGAACAAGGGAGGCTGCGCGTGGGTGCAGCCGTCGGCGTGAAGGACTTTGAGCGGGCGGAGAAGCTGATCGAAAACGATGTCGACGTTTTGATTGTGGACAGCGCCCATGGACATTCGGAAAACGTCATCCAGACAGTGCGCGAGATCAAAAGCCGGTGGGACATCGATGTGGTGGCGGGGAACGTCGCCACGGCCGAAGGCTGCCGGGCGTTGATCGACGCGGGGGCGGACTGCGTGAAGGTCGGAATCGGGCCAGGCTCGATCTGTACCACGCGCGTGGTCAGCGGGATCGGCGTGCCGCAAATCACGGCGATCATGGACACCTGCGAGGTGGCCGACGCCCGGGATGTGCCGCTCATCGCGGATGGTGGAATTCGCTACAGCGGCGATATCACCAAGGCGATTGCGGCGGGCGCATCCTGTGTGATGATCGGCGGTTTGTTCGCCGGGTTGGCCGAAAGTCCAGGCGAGATGATTCTGTACCAAGGTCGGTCGTTCAAGGCTTACCGCGGCATGGGATCGCTCGGTGCGATGAACAAAGGGTCGAGTGAACGGTATCGTCAGTCGACCGAAGGGGGGACGGGCAAGTACGTGCCGGAAGGCGTGGAAGGCCGAGTCCCCTTCAAGGGGGCACTCAGCGATTTTGTGTATCAGTTGGTCGGCGGCCTGCGGGCTGGCATGGGCTACTGTGGAACGGAAACCATCGAACAATTGCGGACCGGTGCGAGCTTTATCCAAGTCTCCGCGGCCAGCGTCCGAGAGAGTCATCCCCATGATATTGCGATCACGCAAGAATCTCCGAATTACAGCGCCGAACAATCCAACGGCGAATATCTTTAGTCGCAGGACCGCCTGCCATTGGAGCATCGCTCTGACCGCGGCGCTGCTGCTGAACCCCACCGTCTGGGGACAATCGTCGCGACGGAATACCCCCGAGTTTGCTCCGCCGGTTCACCGCGCCCCCGCGAGCCGCTCCGCCAGCCATTCGACGCGGGTCGAGTTCCAGCGGATGGAATCTGGTTCCGGACGAGTCGCCCAGCAGCCGCATCGGTCGCAGGCCGACGACGGACAAGATCAAATGCGTTGGCAACCTGCCAACCCCGCCCAACGCGGACGACCGCGCACCGCCCGCACACAGAATGCTATTTACCAGCGGCCCGACGGCGCCTCTTCCGATTCGATTCCCGGGCAACTGATGAGCGAATCCGAACCGGCCTCGCAAGAACTGCAGGTCGACGACCCCGCGGCTGAACCGTTCAACGACCCATTGCCGCCGTTACGCACGCAACACGATCCACTGGAGTCCGTCGAGACTTCGCTTCGTTCGGAGACGCCGCGCGGGAGGGCCTTCGCCGCCAGCCTGTCGCAATCGCAAGATATTGTGGATCCCTACCAACCCGGCGCCGCTCGCGGTGGACAGGAACCAAATAGCGAACGCCCCCCCTTGGCTCTGGCGGCGGACAAGAGCTGCGATGACTTTCGCAATGAATTGTTCAACAAGCCGATCGGCGACCTCGATATCAACATCACTGTCGACGATGCAGGGACTTTTACCACCAAGCTCTAGCGTGACCGGTGTCAGATGCTTTGCACACGTCATCATGACTTTGCGTCCGATCTCGGTGCCGCCGGTAAAAAACACGTGACCCCAGGGACGAT
>JBGSLW010000181.1:0-2509 GCA_041740495.1 Pirellulaceae bacterium | reverse complement strand
GAGTGCCGTCGTCGCGGGCCGCGTCGGCATAGTACCGCCGCGCACAGTCCCACTCGGCGAGATGCCGCTGGATCGCATCCAGTTGCGCGCGGCTATCGACCCAGCCGTCAACCGCCAGTAGAGCGGCCCGCCCCAGACCTGGGTGATTCGCCTCGCGCACCAATTGTTCGTACGACAGAGATTTCTCGATAATCGTCGCTAGTTGCTCGCGGGTCTGGACGGGCCAACGCCCGACCGCGATCTCCGGGCGGTAGTCGACCTGATCGAAGTTGATCCGATCCGACTTGTGCTTTTCGCCGCGAACTTCGCCGAAATACCGCGCGTGGAAGTCGTCGCGCTGCCCATTCCAATCGTCCAAAGTTCCGTCGCGGCGAGCCAAGTCCGCGTAATACAAGTCGCTGGGATAGAATGCGTAGTTGGCCGCCGCCTCGACCGCTCGATCCAGCACCATGTACCGCACCGGCAGCACCCCACAGTCGCCGACCAGCAGCAGATGGGTCAAGCTCTCTGCCTTCCACCGCTCGAACAGGAACCGTTTGATTTTTTCCGGATCATCGCAGTCCTGGTCGCCTGTCAACAGCGACTCCAGCGTCACGACTTCGGCGGCGACGACCGACGTCCGCCGTTGGGCGTACCGCTGCACATCCTCCTGCCATTCTTCCGGCGTGACGATAATCAAGGCGATCGACTGCGGCGGGCGGTCCGCTACCCCTTGGAAGGCTTGGACCGAGTCCGCGGTCGCCGCGGCCTCCAGTGCGACAACCAAAATCCACAGGGCGGCTCTCACGAGGGAAAGCCGCAGTCGCGGGCGGCGACTATCGACGCGGCGCAAGATGATTCTAAATTCCATCCGACACCCCCATCCTCACTCCAATTAAAACTACTGTACATATGTACACTATCACAACTTCTCCGATCCATTGCCGTTCGGCGCGCCCCTCCGGCCGCGGTTGGATCGCCATCGCGGTGTGGTTGTCGGCGGCCGCCGTCTCGCCGGACCTGTCGGCCCAAGTCCCCGCGCGGTCCGCGACTCCGTTTCGCCTGACCTTTCTCGTCAACGAAGGGTTCTTGTTGGAGGCCGGCGGAAAATCCGTGCTGATCGATGCGTTTGTGCGGGATGAGTATTATGGCTATGGGGCGCTCCCCGAGTCGACCTACCAGCAACTGATTCGCGGCGAACCGCCGTTTGCCGATGTGTCGCTGGCTCTGACCTCCCATGGACACCTGGATCATTTCCAGGCGGAACCGGCGGCGTTGTTTCTTCTGAAGCACCCGCGCGCCTTGTTCGTTTCTGCTGAAGAAGTTGTGTTGGCGATCCGCAACGTCCCCCAGGAGCCCCCGGTCGGCAATCAAACTCAAGTGCTCTGGCCGGACGTCGACGCATTTCAATCGCTGGAGCACGACGGGATCCGCGTGACCGGATTTCGCTTGCGGCATACCAATCCGCGCAACGCCAATGTCCAGAATTTGGGGTTGTTGATCCAGGTCGGTGACACCACGGTCTTGCATGTGGGAGATGCCGAAGCGACCGTTGAGAATTTGGATCCGTTCGACTTGCCCCAGCAACACGTCGACGTCGCGATCCTGCCCGTGTGGATGTTCCGCGATCGACCGTTGATCGACGAGCACGTGGGGGCCCGAGCTTACGTCGCCGCGCACATTCCCGTCGTGCAACTCGCACAGACGAAACGAGAGTTTGCGAAGTCCCATCCCGGCGTGGTGGTGCTGGAAAAGCCGTTAGAGTCTTGGACGCTGAACGGAGGACGCGATAAGGATTGAGTCCGCTCAGAACTACGTCACGATCGCTCCAACATTTCGTTTAACGCCCAGCCGAAGGCGCCGGCACGTTTGGATTGACGAGTAGCGCAAAGCCGGCGCCTTCGGCTGGGCGTTAAACGTCGAACGCGAATATCATGGTGGAACGCGAATATCATGGCGGAGCGCGAATATCATGGTGGAACGCGAAAAACAGGGTGGCATCAATCTGCACGACCGCCGCAGACGGGAGAAAGTGAAAACGGTGCCCGACGAAACATGGGCCACGGCTGTGTAGCCCTGTATCGCATCGCTCCAGTTACAATGGACCGGACTCATGTTGCAGATCCACCCACTACCACCGGACCACAGGAAATACGGGCAAGTCGCCCGCTGCGCCGCGGCGTCGATCGGGTGGATTCTGATCGCGGGCTCCGCGCTCGGCCAGCCGGCGGACGCGGAGAAAGAGTTGCCTGCCGCGGTCCGGACGATCTTCGAAACGCGTTGTCTATCCTGCCACGACGACCGCGAGCTCTCGGGGGGATTGTCGCTGGCGACTGCTGCCGCATTCGGCCGAGGTGGCGAGAGCGGCCCGGCGATCGATCCCGGCAACCCGGATGCCAGCCACTTGTTGCAGCAGGTGAGCGGCGAGTCACCGAACATGCCGCAAATTGGCGAGCCGTTGTCGGCAGCGGAGCTCGCCGCGCTGCGCGAATGGATTCGGGCCGGAGCGCCGTGGCCCGGCGAACTGCAA
>JBGSLW010000180.1:0-9319 GCA_041740495.1 Pirellulaceae bacterium | reverse complement strand
GCCGCCGCCGATGCCGGCGGCCCCAGCCATTGCGGACGCGCAATGGGCCAACCCCGTCGGCGTCCCCGTCATGGAGCAATCGGTCCAATTCGTCGTTCCCGAAGGCGCCAAAGTTGCGTATTGGGACGGAGAGAAATTCGTCGACGCCGGCGAGTCCCTTGCGGTCGTGAAGCTCATGGTCGGCGGCGTGTACCAACTGCGGGTCACTCAAATTCCCCAAGCGCCCGGCGCCGAAGTTTTTCCGACGATCGAAGTTCTCAATCGCCTGAACCCGCCTCCAAACCAAACCGAAGAGTTCTCCGTCGTGGTGGCGATTCCCTGGGATGACCTGCTCCAGGCGCTCGATGGGAAACTGGTCACGCGCGTCGTTTACCTGGAGGACCCCGAGACCGCGATGCCGTATCCGCAAGCCGCCGTGGAGCAACCGTATTTCGACGTCACGCCGCAACAGGATCCACTGAAAGTCGCGCAAAAACTGGGGAGACCGATGGCCCGCATCCGCTTGGGTTCGCGCATACCAGATGCCGCGCTCGGTTCGCAGTGATTTCCAGGCGTTCACACCCAGGAAGCCAACGGTCGTCTTGCACCACGGAAAAAGCAACATCGAAGGTGTCGACATGAGCAACAAGTCCATTCGGAGTGGGGTCATGGGAACGACTTCCGCGGCGCGGCGGCGCGGCGGGATTCTGGCGTTCTCTGGCCTGGTTGTCCTACTGGCCACAGGCTGGGCGGCGGCGCAACAGGCGCCCCCTCCCGTGGCATCCGCTCGGATCGTCGGCAACCCTTGTCCGCCGCCGCAACAGCACTCGGCAGGTTGCCCTTGCTGTTCGACCCAACCGTTTCAGTTAAGTCCGATCCAGCTGCCGCCGGCGCTGGTGACCGGCGTGGCGGCGGTCGATTCCAGCGACGAGTACCTCTGCGACGGCGGCGACCGTGGCAACAACGCTTCGGTGGGTGACGACTGGGCGATCCGCGGCTTGGAAGTCGAAGACACCATTGGTCATTACGATACGCTGGATGGTCAGCGGCTGGTGAGCTCCAGCAACCGCGTCTGCATTTATGCACCCCGGTTTGCCGCGGTACGCAGCTTGTCGGGGGCGATCGCCGCCAACAAGTTCGATGCACCGATCACCGCCTCACGGGAAGTTCCCTCGTTGGAAATGGCCCACGACGATCGCACCGCGACCACCTTGCAAAACGTCGCCCCCGGACGCAATATCGGCGTGGTGGTGGTCGATAGCGTCCGCGATCAACTGCAGCCGATCACAGCGGATAACACCCTGGTCCCCGCCGAATTCTCCAGTGCGTTCAAAGCGTACGAAGATTACCAGTTGATTCGCACCGGCGAAGTCGACAACGCGGAGAAGGCTCGTCTGGCGATCAACGTCGTCGCGGCCAAGACCTGGGAGAGCGACCTGGGAGTCCAGGTGACGGTCGGCGGGCAACGTCCCTTGGTCGTCCGCGATGTGATGTTGGCGATGGAAGAACGTGGGGCCAGCAACGACGACAAACCGAAACTCCGGCTGGTCAAAGTCGCCTCCCGATCGTATGCCCGCCCCGGCGACGAAGTCGAATTCACTCTGCGATTCGACAACATCGGTACACAAGCCATGGGGAACGTCACGATCGTGGACAACCTCACCACGCGATTGGAACTGGTCCCCGAGTCGACCGAGTGCAGCGTGGCGAGCGAATTCAAGACCGAGACCAACGCGGTTGGCTCGCAAATCCTTCGCTGGGAAATCACCGACCCGTTGGCGCCCCAACAGGGAGGGATCATCCGCTTCACCTGCCGAGTGCGCTAAAGCGGGATCCCCGTCTGCCGGCTGATGTCCAGCAGCTCGTCGACCACCGGCTGGACCAGGGCGATCCCTTCGGTTTGATGCCGCTGCTCAGCTTCCCGTTCGGGATCGCCAGGGATCAACACACCGGGGGTACCGGGCTGTGCCTTCGCCCCACGGAACGTTTGAATCCAATCGTCGATCTGTCGTTTGAACTCGGTCGGGTCGATGAAGGCCGAGATCTTCATCGCGCCGAAAAAATGTCCAATGCCGCGTCCCACGGAGCGGCTGGGGATCTCCTGGCGGAGGGCGAACGGCGGGGCCCAGGGCCCCCAATTCGCACCGCTCAAAACACAGCACAAGATGTCGACCATCGTCGCCAGGCAATATCCCTTGTGCCCACCCATCTCGCGAAAGCTCCCCAGCGGCAACAACGCACCGCCGTCGATCATCGCTTGCGGATCGGTCGCCGTTTCCCCTTGCCGATCGATGATCCAGCCGCGAGGAATCGACTCGTCCTTCCGCCTAGCCATCTCGACCTTACCGAAGGCGCAGGCGCTGGTCGCAAAGTCGATCACGATCGGTGGCTCCCGCAAACCCGGAAAGGCAATCGCGATCGGGTTCGTCCCCAACATTCGCTCGGCGCCCCACAACGGCGCCACGAGCTTGGTCGAGTTGGTCATGGCCCAGCCGATCATCTCTCGCTCCAACGCTTGAAGCACATAGTAACCAGCGATCCCGTAATGGTTCGAATGGCAGACGCTCACCCAGCCCGTGCCGACGGCCTCGGCTTTATCGAGCGCGATCTGATTCGCCTTCGGCCCGACCACGAGCCCCAGCCCGTTGTCGCCGTCGACCGTCGCCGTGCTGGGACTCTCCCGGATGATTTTCACCTGCGGGTGGGGGTTGATCCGGCCCAACGTCAGCATATCGAAGTACGTGTGCAGCCGAGCCACGCCATGGGACTCGATCCCGCGCAGATCGCTGCGGGCCAGGACGTCCGCCGCCAACCGCGCATCGTCGTCGGGTACGCCGAAATGCAGAAACGTCTTGCGGCTGAAATCGTGGAGAACCTCGATGGGGAACGTCGTGCGTTGGGTCGTCATCGTTGTTGGAATTCCTGGAGAAGCGTTGCGCCCTGGCCCGCGGGTTTCAGCTTTTCGGTTCTGTGCTATGCTGGGCGGCGCACCTCGTTATTGGGACCTGCTATTGGAACGCTTGTGGAGAGTTTCGTCGACTATGAGCCTGTCCCCCCCGCAAGTTTTGCTGACCGGGTTTGCCGACGAAGCGTCGGCCGACAAATCACTGCTGCAGCAATTCACCACGTTCGCTGCGTTGGGGATGGAGTATGCGACGCTCCGCTTCGTCAATTTGGGGGACGGAATCCAAAATGCGATGGCCTTGAGCGACCCGCAGATCCAGCAGGTGCGCACGATGGCCGCCGACTACGGCTTGCAAATCAGTTCGCTGGGCTCGCCGATTGGCAAGGTCAAGTTGTTGGATATCGACGACGCGACCGCCTCGCCCTTTCGGCCGTGGAACGAGTATGTGCGGAACGAGATTCCCCGGGCCTGCGAAATCGCCCAGGGGCTAGGGACGCGGTTGATTCGCGGGTTTTCGTTTTATCCCCCGAAGGATGCAGACCCGCGCGACTTCCTGGGGGTCGCTGTCGAGCGCATTGCGGAGACCGTCGAGATCTGCGACCGGCAGGGACTGACCTTGGGACTGGAAGTCGAATCCAACCTGGTCGGGCACAGCGGTTGTTTGCTCGCCGAGATCCATCGTCAGGTCGATCACCCAGGATTGGTCCTGGTTTTTGACGGAGCGAACCTTTTGGTCCAAGGGAACGACGCCGCGCAGGTCTTTCGGCATTATGAGGCGATGCGCGAGGGCTTGGGCTGGGTTCACTTCAAGGACTACGCCGCGGTCGCATCGGCCGGGCAAGGACCGTCGCACTACGTCGACGAGGAAGCCTTACACCGCTATGTTCCCGCCGGGCAAGGCGCCAGCGGATACGAAGCGATACTCCGCGACCTGCGCCCCCGCCTGCCGGAACTCGCGCGGCGACTGGGGGAGCGGTGTATCCCGGGAGTCTTTTTCGACTTGGAACCGCATTTGAAGCGTGGGGGACAATTCGGGGGTTACAGCGGTCCGGATGGGTTGGGGATCGCGTTTCGCGCGCTCTGCCGATTGTTGGATAAAGTCGACATCGGCTACCGGCTGCGCGTTTGAACTGCCGGCGACGCTATTCGACCGGCGGCGTCGTTTCGCCGTCGGATTTGGCCTTCGCCGGCAAATTGGGCAACGCCGCGGCGATGCTGCGGCGGCACGTCTGCCGGCTCTGCCAGGAAGCCCACACGGAACCAGACAGCGCTGCAAGTCCCAGCACCATCGAGAGGTCCAGGCGGAATCCCGAGAGGACCAGGAACAGCAGCCCAAACGCCGCCAGCCCGATCGAAGCCGTGCGGAACATCGTCGAGCGCGATTTCACGCGGCTCAGCGCACTCTGCTCCAAGGCGCTCCGATTCGATTGATTGGCGAGCTCCCGCAGCGCGTCGAGATTCCGGCTCTTCTCCGGGGCCACCGCGCGCGGGACATACTCTTCGGGATTCCATGGCGAAAGTCCCTCTTCGTTGGGCAAGCGAACGGAGAGCGCTGGTTCCTTCCCTGCGGCTGGCCGTAGGGGGACCTTATCGGGTGAATTCCCCTTGAGCAGCCGCTGCATGTACTCCCCGATATCGGTCTCATCCGAATCCGAATGGACTCCACGAACATGGCTCGCGGGGCGAGACTCCGCCGGTGCAGGCCGCGAATTCACGGGTGATCCAGTCCCCTGCTCTTCCGACGTCAGGAGCGA
Organism: Pirellulaceae bacterium; assembly: GCA_041740495.1. GTDB lineage: Bacteria > Planctomycetota > Planctomycetia > Pirellulales > Pirellulaceae > JANMEB01. Next base: position 4,681 of record JBGSLW010000180.1, on the reverse strand, counting down.
CGCAACATCGGATTGCAATTCACCATTGGCCTGCATACGAGCCAAGATCTCGGCGACACTGGAGGATGAGGAGGGCGGATTGGCCGGCACAGCATCTGGCATTGGAGAACCCCAACCGATTGGAACGAGGAGTATGGGATACGGATCGGCGATGGAGGACCCGTTCGGTCCACGCGACGGACCGGGAGTCCGCCGCAGACGATCATGGTCGCTTACTCATCTAGCTCCCAATCTCTCCCCGGTCAATTCGGAGGTTAAGCCGGCGAAACAGAACAAGCCAAAAAAACTTGCCCAGCCCGCAAACTCGCTGCAAGCGGTATGCTTCCGCCGCCGTCGAAGCCGCCGGTTCGCTGCGCGGTTGGTCCCGCCGGGCGTTCCCCGGTTTTTCGTCAAATCTTTCGGAATTCCCCCGGTCCCCGGAACCCGCATTCTATAATTGCGCGATTTTTCGCGGAAAACACGCGATTTATCCCGTTGCCGCGAGTCGTGTCGTGCGTTCCCCCGCCTCCGAATTGGGAAGCGCGAGCGAACCATCGGCCCGCCCCGCCGCGTACGGGATAACAGAGATTTCTGGATCGGTTGATCGCAGTCGTTTGCGACCCACATCGCCTGCGAATGATTTCGGGTCCGTTCCTCCCTACCCATGCCCAAAAAGAACGAAATGAAGTCGCTCCGCGCGATGCTGCTCAGGCGTCGCGACGCGTTGCGGCAGGCGATCGCCGGCGATCTGAGCCTGCTGCAACAATTGCGCAACGAGAGCGGCGATGTCTTTGACGCAGCGCTCGATAGTTCGCACGAGGAAATCAGCTCCCAAATGGTCGAAGTCGAAAGCCGCGAACTTGCGCACATCCAGCAGGCGCTCGAGCGGATCGACCTGGGAACCTACGGCCGTTGCGAGACGTGCGAAGCAGCGATCCCCAAGGCCCGCTTGGAAGTGCTCCCCTACGCCACGATGTGCATCAAATGCCAACGGCAAGCCGAGCAGACCGGCGGCCAGCGGGGACGCAATACCGACTGGTCCAATCTGGTCGACCTGGCCTCAGCTGACGAAACACGCATCAGCGACATCGATTTTAATGTCTCCTGATTGTGCCGATTGTGCACCCATCCCTACAGCGTTTCCGGCCGATCACGCCGAAAATTCCTGGCGGGCCGTTCGTTGCCTGGATATGCTGAAAGCAATTTGCCACTCCTAACGCGCTGGACGATTATGTCGATCATGCCCCCTCGCCTTGGTTGGTCCCTCGCCGTGCTTGCGGCGAGTTGCCTTCTAGGTGCGACGACAGGCTGGAGTCAGCCCGCTCCCCCGACCGTCCAGGGAAATCTGGCGCCGACCTCCGCCGAGGCTCCCGGCGAACAGGCGATCGAAACGTTGAATTACGTCCGCCGCATCGTCGAACACTCCGCCGCCAGCGTCGTGCACATCGAAGCCAAGAAGGCGGATGAAGCCAACAACAAGGCACTGGCATACGTCGAGGAAGCCGGCGCGGGTGTGATCATCGAGTTGAAACAGCGCTATTTTGTCCTCACCAATCGGCACGTCGTCCTGAACGCCGCCGTCGACGACATCCACGTGCAACTGAAGGACGGGAGGTTTTTCCGTCCCACGGAAATCCGCGCCGACCGCGATTCGGATCTCGCCCTCCTCTACCTGGCGGAATCCAACTTGAGCCCGGCGCGCTTGGGCGACAGTGATTCCGTACAAATCGGCGATTACGCCCTGGCCATCGGCAGTCCGTTCGGTTTGAACCATAGCGTCACCTCGGGAATCATCAGCGGTAAGGGGCGACGCGATCTGCAACTGGGGAACAACGGTGTCCGCTACCAGGACTTTTTGCAAACGGATGCGGCGATCAATCCGGGCAATAGCGGCGGTCCCCTGATCAATGCACGCGGCGAAGTGATCGGAATCAACACCGCGATCGCCAGCAACAGCGGCGGTAGCGACGGCATCGGTTTCACCATCCCGATCAACGCGGCGCTCCGCGTCGCGCGGGAGTTGGTCGAGTTTGGCTACGTGCGCCGCGGATTCCTGGGCGTGTCGCTGGACGCCCGCTACAACCGCGATGCCGCCCAGGCGCTGGGATTGAACACCGCATTCGGCGCCCGCGTTTCGGGGATCACTCCCGATTCACCCGCCTCCCAAACCGATTTGCTGGTGGGGGATGTGATTCTGACGTTCGCCGGCCGCGTCGTCGAAAACGATTCGCACCTGGTCAGCCAGGTCAGCTTGACCCCGGTCGGTACCACCGTCGCTCTGGAAGTCTTCCGCAACGGGAAGCGGACCACCGTCCAAGCGGTGATCCACGACCGGGAGAACTACCAGGTCAGCAAATGAACTCGGGCGCTGCGGCGGTCGCACTTCTATTACGCCAGTCGGGAACTCATCTCCCCTGCCCTGCCCAATAGCCGGCTTACCGCCTGTCGGGCCGCATCCGCATCGATCGCGGTGGCGACTTCCACATTCAACGGCCATTCCGGCCGCACCCGCCGGTCGAACACCGTGGCCCCCCGCGTAATCTCTCCGCTGGTCTCCACGTCACACGCCATCTCTTCAAATTTGAACAACTCCGGCTGCAACACCGCCAGAACGCCGATCGCATCGTTGAGCACAATCGTCTCCCGCCCCAGTTGCTGCCGGTACGTCCGGAACGCCGGAGGGAGGACCTGGTGTAAGAAATGCCCGACCCGAGTCTCCTCGCTGGGCAACTCCTGCAAAAAATCGAGTCCAAAAACGACCTCGGAGGTCACGTCCAACGGAATCAGCGACATCGTCACTCGAGATTGCAACACCTTCCGGGCCGAGATCGGATCGAAATAAAAATTGAAGTCGGCGGCGGGGGTCACATTCCCCGGCGCCTGGACACACCCCCCCGTCGCGATCAGGCGATGGATCTGCCCGTTCAACGCCGGCTCGCGCTGCAACGCGCGAGCCACGTTCGTCAGCGGTCCCAGGCAAACCACGGTCACTTCCCCCGGATGGGCCCGCACCAGGTCGATCATGACCTTGTCCGCCGAATGCAAATGCTGAAGCGGCGAGACCGGGAAATTGCTGTTCCCCAACCCGTCATCGCCGTACAAAAACGTGCTGGAAACCGGCGGCGCCCCTGCCGTCGGGACGGCCAAACCCAGCCGGGGATAGCGCGGCGGATCGATTTGAGTCACCACCGCCTGCAAATTGTTGTTGGCCTGCTCGCTGGATACACACCCCTCGCAGGCGGTCACCGCCAGCAACTCGATTTGCGAACTGAATAACGCCAGACAAAGCGCCACGGCGTCATCGGTCCCCAAGTCACAATCGATGATCACCTTCCGCGACATAATTCAGCTCCATCCGAGTCCTGCTCAACGCGATTGTAACGAATCCGAACCCGATCACAATCAACGGAGCCGACCCGGCGATTGTATGGCCCGCCGACCGCATCAAGCCTTTGCGGGAAGCGACAAAGCTGCTAATCTAGATTCCGACTCATGATTCCCCCCAATTCAGGACCCACCCCGCCATGGCGAAACCGCATCGCACTGCCAAAAAAGCCAATCACGGCAAACGCCCCGCGAACTCGAAATCCCGCAAAGCCAAACGGCAACGCGTAAAGACTCCGTAACGCGGCAAAACTCCGTAACGTGGCAAACCCCACAGCGCGATAAATCCTCGGTAGGCGATGGGCCGACGCTCTCTTCCGAAGATCAAGCCGGATGTCGAGTTTCAGCATTTGCTGACCGAACTCCGCAGCTTGACACCTCCTTGGACTCCGAACTCGCTGTTCGCCACACCCGGCGAGTTGGAGATCGAAGTCGGCAGCGGGAAAGGACTATTCCTGCTCAACGCGTCCGAGGGGCGTCCGCAACACAATTTCTTGGGTGTAGAAATCGCCCAGAAGTACGCGCGGTTCGCCGCCTATCGGCTCGCCCAACACGGGCGCACCAATGCGCACGTTTTGGCCGGCGACGCGTTGCGCTTGTTCCGGGAGCTGCTCCCGGATGCCTGCGCCGCTGCGGTCCATGTGTATTTCCCCGATCCCTGGTGGAAGGAACGGCACCACAAGAGGCGGGTGATCCAACCGGCGTTCGTCCGCGATCTGATGCGTGTGCTGCGCCCGGGTGGCGAATTTCACTTCTGGACCGATGTCGAGTCGTACTACGAAGACGCCTGCGCCGTGATTCGGGAAGAAAACGGGCTGCGGGGACCCTACCCTGTCCCGGTTTCGCCCGCGGCGCATGACATGGACTACCGCACACATTTCGAACGACGGATGCGGCGGCACGACCACCCAGTATTTCGCAGCTATTTTGTGCGACCCCAGGCGGCGGAGCAGACGGCCGGGGGTTCACCAGCGAAAGGTTGCCAAATCGACGTTGCCGCCGCTCAAGATCAAGCCGATCCGCGCTCCGGCGGGTAAGTCGATGCCGCCGGTCCAGACCGCGGCCAGCACGGTCGCAGCGCTCGGCTCCACCAGCAACTTGGCCCGTTCCCAGAGCCACCGCATCGCGACTCGTATCTCGTCATCCCCGACCGTGATGATTTGTCCGATGTGACGTTGAATGATCGGCCAGGTCGTTTGGCCCAGGCTGGTCAACAAACCGTCGGCAATCGTTCGCGGGTCGGTTTGCGGAACCCACTGACCGCTTTTCCAGGAGCGGTAGGCGTCGTCGGCGCCCGCCGGTTCGGCAGCGATCACGC
>JBGSLW010000179.1:0-19445 GCA_041740495.1 Pirellulaceae bacterium | reverse complement strand
CAGACCCAAGGGACCGGGGGTGGATTCGGCGGCGGCGGCGGCGGCGGCCAATTTGGCGGCGGTCAGGGGGGTGGCGGTTTCGGCGGCGGCGCCTTCAATATTCCCGCTGGCAAGATCGGCCGCGTCAAGGTCAACACCGTTTGCCTGGATTACGGCAAAGAAGATCCTGCGCCGTTCCGTTCGTACAAAGTGGTTCGGATCGAGGAGTATTGCGATGACCCCTCGGTCATCGAAACCTGCAAGATGTTGGCTCGCGGTGAAGTTTCCCAACCGGTGGCCCAGGCGACTACCTGGCACTTCCGCAACGGCCTCACCTTTGATCAGATGTTGGTACTTAACCGGGTCGAGCACCTGGGGGGCTATTTCGAGCGGTTCTTTGATCGCGAGTCGCTGCAGATCGCGTACCAGCTGACCAGCCTGTTGAAGTCACGTGCCAACGACAACCCGTCGCCCAACGAGGCGATTCGTTCGCCGGGCGATCGATCCGAGTAACGTGCTCTGGAAAATCCGAGCCTGCCGCGGTGCAATCCGCGAAAGGTAATTCCGCGGCGGCGAGCCCTTAACGGCTCGCCGTTTGCATTGAACGCCCCCGCGGTTCCCCGCGGATCTGGGCCAATCGTTCGAGCGTTGCCTGCTGACGACCGGCTTGGGCCGTGTTTTGAAAGTATTGGGCCTGGTTGAGCAGGCATTGGACGGCGTGGCTGTGCAAATTGGCGCTCAGAAACGCCTGGCACATCTGCTCCTGCAACGCCAACCCCTCCGCCTCGTTCCCCTGAATCAGCAAGGCCAACGCCAGGTCCGATTTGGCGCGGAGTTGTTCTTCCAACGGCCATTGGTCGACCGATGCCAGAGCCGATTGGAGCAGGTTGATTCCCTGGGCGGTCCCCCCGTGCTGCAGTTTGAGCGATCCCAGGACCGCGCGCGCTCGATCGGCGACGATCCCCTTCTCGGAGGCCAGCCGCAGCAGGAGCGGAGAAGCGGGTCCGGCCTGCCCGCCGTCGATCATCGTCACGGCCTGGTGCAACAACAACTGACTTCGTAGGTTGGGGGTCGAGACCATGGCCTCGGCTTTTTTGAACGCCAACAGTGCATTTTGACTTTCATGGCGATGGAGGCTTTGAACTCCGATGACCGCCCAGACAAACGCCTCCCGCAGAGATTCGTCCACGATCTGGTTGGGGAATTCGATTCCGTACTGGTCGAGCACCGAATGGAAATCCAGCACAACTTGATCGGGCCAGGGTTGCCCGCTCGGGCGCAAATAGGCGGCTTTGGTCCAGAAGACTGGATCGCACAAGAGCTGGCTCCGCGAGATGCTGCTTTCCAACGTCGTCCCGCGGATCCAAGCCTCCCGCCAGGCCTCGCGCTGTTGCGAATGGCGGTAGGCTTCCCCCAACAGCAGGTACAGGCGACTGCCTTGCATCGGCAGGGGTTCGGCCAGTTGCAGTGCCTCCTGCAACACTTCGATAGCCTCTTCGTTCCGATCGGCGATCAAGTAGGCTGAACCTTCTAAACGCGCTGCCTCGACTCGCGCCGGAATGCTCTCCAAGCGGCGAGCTTCCACCCGCAGTTGGAGCGCCAAGGCGTCGTCGAGCTTTTCTTCGGAGACCAATCGCAAGAATTTTTCCCGACGTTTTACAAACTCCAATCCGTCCGGCTGGTTCTGCAACCGGTCGACGTGTGGTCGCCACACGGGTTGTTGGGGCGATTGCCACACCCGGTCAAAGGCATCGCCGATCACCGCCAAGGCCGACCCAGCGAGCTGCGAATCGGGGCCAGCCAGCAGCAATTGATGGGCCAGATCGGGATAGATGCTGAGTAGGAAATCGAGCGAACCGAGTTGCCGGTCGACGACGACTTTCTGCAACGCTTCCCGGAACTCCGCCTCGGTAAATGCCAGATTGCTGGCATCTCCCAGCAGGACCCCACCGGCCGTCACCTCGACTTTCGACGATCCGTCCGTTTCCTGCGACTCCGGACTCGGTTCATTCTTCGCAACTCGATCCAGTCGGTCGGCGGATTCGCGTTGGGCCGCGGTGGGTAGCCAGCGACAGCCGGCCAACGACGACAGGCTCAGAGCGACCGCCGTCCACGCTGTGATCGCGCGGCAAGCCCCCCCGGCGCGTTGGGAGTGCAAATTCCGTGCGCCCGCTCGCGATCGTCGGGGGTTCAACATCCAGACCGGAAGGCTCACTGGGACGGCTCGCAAGTTCGAGAGACGAGAGACTAATAAACGCGGGGGACCACATTGTGAAACAGGAACGCGTGTTGGGGGGGGCAATCATCCGGGATCGCGCGAATCGCTTCGTTCGGGGAAAATGTATTCATGTTGCCGTCGCACTGGAACGCGGCGGGGTGAACGCTGAGTTGCTGTACCAACTCCGCACTCAACGCGGCGTTTTCTGCAGGTGTATTGAACACGTAGGGTCGGATCATCACGATGAGCTCGCGACGCGTTCGCCCCGTGGCTTGGCGGCGAAAGAAGAATCCCAGGCCTGGCAGGCTCCCCAAGACCGGGACCTTTTCCCGCGAATCCGAAACCTCATCCTCGATCAACCCGCCCAAGGCGACCGCCAAGCCATCTTTGGCGACGATCGTTCCGCTGACGGTGCTGCGGTTGACCGTATCGACCTCCTGGTTGGAGATGCCGCCCAGCGCGTTGGCGACCGGTATCCGCGCGCCGTTGATGACGCGGCGGGCGTTTTCTTGAACGATGCGCAATGTCACCGTCCGATCGGCGTTGATGGCCGGCGTGATCAGCAGCGATTGTCCCACGTCGCGCAGCTCGGTGATCGGCGTGCTGGCGATCGTCGTGTTATTGTTCCCCCCGGTGATCACTTGCGGCGAATTGAAGCCGATCGTGAACGGGATCGTATCCCCGATAAAAATCCGGCTGACTTCGTTGTTCGCGGTCAACAGCAACGGCGTATTCAACACGGTCACGCGGTTGTCATCCTCCAGCAACTGCATCCGTGCGCGAAAGCTGTTGCTGACGACTTGAAAGGTCAGGTCCCCCTGGTTCAACACGGAGCCGCCGGGCAACATCGAAGCCAGCCGGCGGGCGTCGCCGACCAGGTCGTCGGACGGGGTCGGCAGAATATCACCCGTGGTGAAGGTCCCCGCGCTGGTCCCCCCGTCGGAGTATTGAAAATCAAAGACGCTGCGGAATTGGTCGTCCAACAAGACGGACATGACCTTGACCTCCAGCAGAACCAGCGGCGTCGGCACATCCAGTCGAGCGATAAGCTGGGCGATTTGCCGCATCGTGTTGTCATCGCTGGTCCGCACGACCACTTGGTTGTTGCGGCGTACGACCGTCACGTAGATCGTCGCCTGTCGTTCTTCCAGCAACCGCGCAATCGCATCTTCGGTGGGGAGCGGAGCCGGCTCCGCGGCCTGTTGCTGCCGGGCTTGAACCGCTTCGATCAACTGCTGGATCTGCTCGGCCGACAAGTTCCTCAACGGCGACAGCTCGTCGACAACCTGAGCATTCGGCGTGGGAAACTGCTGCCGCATGTTGCTGGAGGTAAACCCCCCCAAACCGTTGAGACTGCTGAAGCGGCGTCCGCCCAGGGCGTAGGTTCCCTGAAACGACCCCAGGCCCAAGCTGCGGCTATCGATCAAGTCGAATCGGTTGAGACGAAACACGAGATCCAAAATCGAATCCTCGTCGCCCACCCCAAAGTTCAAATTGACCCGCTGGCCGAACAAGTCGCGAATCGCCACCGCCACATCGACAGGATTCGGATAGAGCAGAGTAAATACCTGCGTCTGCTCCTCGCGAAAACTCTTCAAATTCGCCTCGTACTCTTGTGTCGTATAAATCCGAATGATCCCCGAGGCTTCATCGATGCGGTAATACAAGTCGTGGGTCTTGGTCAGACTATCCAACACATCCATCGGGCGAACATTGCGCAAGAACAAATTGACCTGCATCTTGTTGGCTTCTACCGACGGCACGATATTCATCCCGGATTGCTCCGAGAATGTCCGCATCGCTTCGCCCAAGGCAATATTGCGAAAGTCGATCAAGTCCAGCGGCTGGGCCGGAGGGACGAAATTCGCGGGATACGGCGTCACCCCCGGAATCTGCGATCCGCTCCCCGGAATCAATACGCCTCCCAACTGCGGCAAATACGGCGTCGATTCGCTCTGCGGCGCAATAATCTCGTACGCCGGGACCTCTGGCATTGGGATGTTTTGCGCCGGGAGCTCAGGGACCGGGGGTACCGTCCTTGCCGGCGGATCGTCGCTGAGAGTGATCACCGGCGTCGGTAGCGATTCCTGAGTCGGGGAAGGCGGCGGAGGCTCTTGAACCGCTGCGACCAGTGGCCGAGCGATCAGCGCGACGGCGCCCATCGCGCCCCAAAACAGCGCGCGCCACCGGCGATTCCCGAGTCTCGAAATGCCCATCCGCGTACCACCGAGGTTGAGGACTTCTCCCCCCCGGGTTCCACACGCCAAGCGCCCCCTAATCGTAGAGGTAAATCGTGCGTTCCAACTCGGGAAAGTGAAGTTGAATCAGCTCTTTAGTGATTTTCTCGACACGCATCAAGACCCAAACTCCGTCGGCCACCGGCACCGAAAGCTCCATATCGCGGCGAATCCGATAATGGCGATCGCCCGACTGCAGCACCGCCGCGTCGACCTCCCCCACCACGATCTTCGACTTCACCTCGAATGTCGGCATTTGGAGCAACTGCTTGCGCAAGCGTTCATTCTCCTGCTGCAATTCCTGGGTCAACTTGGTGACCTGCTGCTGCAATTGAGTCACCTGCTGCTGCAATTGCTTGTTGGCATCCTTCAGCGTCGAATTCTCCGCAACATACTTGTCCAGTTGCTCGATCTCGCGGATTTTTGCTAGCGTTTCCTTGATCACGTTCGTTTCCGCTGTGGGATCGGCCGCCGGGTCTTGTCCCCAGGCTGCGCCCCCCCAGGCCGCGCCGGCCAGGACCACCACCGCCCAGCCGACGACCCCCATTCGATTCACGATACCGTTCATGTCGCACCTGGCGTTCAGATTCTGTTGTCTTGACCGTACCATGGGTTGGCCCGCCGGAACCGGATCAGCCGGCGGCCGCGAACAAGGCCATGAAAAAAGCGATGTACACATACCCTACCACCAAACCGACACCGATCGTCAGGAGCGGCGTGAGGATCGCGGTCAGACGCCGCAGTTGGGCCCGGTAGAGCTCCTCGTGAAACTCCGCCGTCTCCACCAGGACCCCTTCCAGGTCCCCCGATTGCTCGCCGACTGCGATCATCTGTTTCAACATCGGAGTAAAGGCGTTGGCGTTCTCGATCGCCGAAGAAAGATTATTCCCCTGAAGTATCTTTTCGCGCGCGGACGTGACAATTGTACCGACAAATTGGTTGCCGATGAGTTGGGCCACCGTCGCCAGGGACTCGGTAAGCGACACGCCGCTCCCGATCAATAAGGCCAAATTGCGGGAAAACTGCGCGGTATCGCGGAGTCGGCCGATCCGCCCGATCACCGGCGCCCGCAGCAGAATTCGATCGATCCAAAAACGCCCCTCGCGCGACAGGTAGGACGATACGGCGACCGCCGCGACGATTCCGATCACGCTGAGCACCGCGACGCTATGGGTCCGCAACCACAGTGAACCCTCGACCAGAGTTTGTGTCATCGCTGGGATTTCCTTGCCCAGGCTGCGCAAGTAGCGCTCCAACCGTGGGATCAAGTACCCCACCATGTACAAGGTGACCCCCACCGCCAGCAGCACGACCAGCGTGGGATAGAAGATCGCGGTCAACAACTCGGTTCGGGCTTGGCGGCGGCTGCGCAGAACTTGGGCCGCCCGGAGCAAGACCGGATCCAGCCGGCCGGTTTTTTCCCCGACGGCGACCAGCTGCGGCACAAACGACGGAATCCCTCGCGCGCGTTGCAACGCGCTGGAGAGGTTGTGCCCGGCTTGGATATGGGCACTGACATCGCGCCACATTCGCCGCGATGCGGCGGAGGTACTGGAGGTGCTGAGCCCCTCGATCGCTTGCAACAGGGTCGTCCCGTTGCGCAATAGGATCGCCAGCTGCTGCAGCGTCGCCTCGACGTCGATCCCGCTCGGCCGACCTGCCCAGAGGACATCCAGTCCCCAACGGTGACTCCGCTCGTCCCCGGCCGGCTCGACGCGGGTCACGATCAACCCTCGGCTGTGCAATTGAGCTGCGGCCGCCGCCCGTGAGCTGGCGTTGATCTCGCCGGTCTGTCGGCCTCCGCTCGCGGTCCGCGCATCGAAATAGAAAATCGGCATGGCCCGCGTCGACTCTAGTGGGGACTGATGACCGCCGCGACCTGATCAAACGACGTCTCGCCGGCCTGCAATTTTATCAGGCCATCGTCCAGCAACTCACGAGCTTGCCGGCGACGCAATTCTCCCAACAACTCGCTCTCGGTCACATGTTGCGCGACGCGTTGGGCCAAACCGGCGTCGAAAAACACGAACTCGAACAAGCCGGTCCGACCCAAGAACCCAGTCCCGGAGCAATACCGGCAGCCGACCGGCCGGTAGATTGTGGTTCCCACCAGCTCCGGCCGCCGCAAGATCGTGGCCTGTTCCAAGCTCAGCGGCGCCTCCGCTCGACACCGCAAACACAATTTGCGCACCAAGCGCTGCGCCGCAGTGGCCCGCGTCACCGCCCCCACCAGAAACGGCTTGATCCCCATATCGATCAAGCGGGTGATGCTGCCCGCCGCCGAATTCGCGTGCAATGTGGTGAGCACCAGATGCCCCGTCAAAGCGGCCTTGATCGCAGTTTCCGCCGTCTCTTCGTCGCGAATCTCTCCAATCATCAGCACATCCGGGTCGTGCCGCAGTACCCCGCGCAACGCCTTATGAAAACTGACTTTGTCGTTGGCGTCGACCTCGATTTGGCTGATCCCGTCGATCACCGTTTCGACCGGATCCTCTATGGTGATGATATTCAGCGGCTGCGTTCCCAACAAATGCCGTATCGCGGAATAAAGAGTGGTGCTCTTCCCACAACCGGTCGGACCGGTGAACACGATCAAACCGTGCGGCCGATGCAAGCAGGCGAGGAACCGCTCCAAGTCGTCCTCCGCCATCCCCAGGTCATGGATCGAGTACGATTGGCGGCTGTTGGCCAACAACCGCAACGTCATCCGCTCGCCATGCTTGGTGGGGATCGAAGCGGCCCGCACGTCGATCTCTTGCGTCCGATCGACGGACAAGGTGTAGCGACCATCCTGCGGGGCGCGGCGCTCCGCGATGTCCATGCCGCACAACAGTTTGAGTCGCGAGATCAACAGGTTCTGCACGCTACTGGGGATGGTGCGGTAATCCTCCAGTATCCCGTCGACCCGCAGCCGGATACGCAGTTCATTCGCCCTTGGTTCCAGGTGGATATCGGTCGCCTGCCGAATCAGCGCGGCGTGAAATATCTCGTCGCTCAAGGCGACTGCCGTATCCGGGCTGATCTCCCCCCCTTCGGGCGTTCCCGTCAGCGAAGCCTGGAAGGGGGCGTTCGGGTTGGAACTTCGCCAGGCGGCGTCTTGATAGATGCTCTGGATCACTCGCTCCAACGACTCCGGTTCGGCGGTCTGCGGCAGCACCGGCTGTCCGATGTACCGTTCCACCGCCTGCAAACTCTGCAGGTCCAGCGGATCGCGGCACGCGACCAGGACCGCCTGGTCTTGCTGGGTAAACGGCAAGACTTGTTTTCGTAACGCCAGGTTGGCCGGGATCATCAACGCCCAGCGCGGATCGATCCGCACCTGATCCATCTGCAACAATTCACCCGCCGTCTCGAGCGGCGGTATCCCCGATTCGCCATCCATCCCGTTCTACCCCTTTCCCCGAAGTCAGACTCGGGCTGCGCTCGGGTACCTCCGCTCCAATACCAGTTGCGGATTGCGCGCCAACGAACGGACCGTGGATTCGTCGATACTCCGCTGGCGGTAGAGCCGCGCCAGGCTGGCGTCGAGCGTATGCATCCCCTCCGCGGCTCCCGTTTCCAATACCGAGTAAATCTGTTTGACGTTGCCTTGGGCGATCAAATTGGCGACGGCCGAATTCGCAAAGAGCAATTCGCTGGCCAACACGCGTCGCCGCGGCGTCTGGGCGACGGACGGTGCGGCCGCGGGCTCCACCGCCGCCGCGTCGATTGGTACCAAGAGATGCTGGGCCACGGCGGCGCGCAACACCAACGACAACAGTCGTTGGATCATCTTTTGTTCGTCCGCCGGAAAGACGCTCACCAGGCGTTCGATTCCCCCCACGCAGTCTCCGGCATGCACCGACGCCAATACCAGATGTCCGGTCTCGGCGGCGGTGATCGCGGTGCGAATGGTCTCCAGGTCGCGAACTTCCCCCACCAGAATCACATCGGGATCTTGTCGCAAAGCGTCGACCAGCGCCTGGGGAAAATTCGGCGAATCCACACCGATCTGCCGCTGGGTGACCAGGCACCGGGCGCTGCGATGGACGTATTCGATCGGATCCTCCAGCGTGATCACGTGCCCGGAACGCGAGTGATTGATCAGATCGATCAAGGTCGCCAACGTCGTACTCTTGCCGGAACCGGTCGGCCCCGCCACGATCACCAGCCCGTGGGCGAGATCGACGACGCGGCGCAACGCCGAACTCAATCCCAATTCGGAGAGACTGCGAAACGAATTCTCCAGTCGCCGCAAGGCGATCCCCCAGTTGGCGCGGGAGCGAAACACGTTGAACCGCCAACGAGTTCCCGAGGCGTCGCTGAGCGCTCCGTCGAGCGAGCCGCGGCTTTCGAGTTGTTCGCGGTGACCCGCCGGGATGATTCCCGCGATGATCTGATTTAAGCTCTCGGCCGTGGTGAGCGGGCCGCTCCCCTCCGGCCATTCCTGCAATTTCCCCTGGATTCGGCAGCGCGGCGGCTGCTCGACGGCCAGATGCAGATCGGACGCGCCCCATTCGCGGCAACGGGCCAACCATGTCTCCAGATCACTCGGAGCAACGCAAGGTGGGGCGGCAGGAGGTTCGGTGGGCTTCAAGTTCGTACTCGCAATCGGCAAGCGCCGGTATCCGCCGGCTAAATCAGGAAGACGATCGTCCAACTCTTCGGTTCTCGCGGATCGCTAGACGATTTCATCGCGATCGCCACAGGAATGATCCCCAACGGGTCGCCATCGATCGACTCGAGGAATTCCGTGACGTTGAGAAACGAACCCTTCAATTCGATCTGCCAGAATTCCACGGCGATTTCCGGCTCCTGCCGATTGATCAACTCGATCAACTTCTGGTGGTACTCCGAAATATCGACTTCGGTCATGTAGCCTTGGAATACCACGGACAAGTCGTGGTACCGCAACTTTTCGGTGATCAGTTGGAAGGTTGCCAGGCGGTTGTCGGTCCGCCGCCAGGCTTGACTGAGGGCGCGAACTTGTTCGCGGTTGCTGCTGACCGACGATTTCATCCGCTGCAAACTCTGCTGAGCATTCTCCAATTGCCCCAGAGAGTTTTCCGCGTCGGCCGGGGTGACCGCTTGGGCTTGCGTCAATTGCAGCTTGGCCTGTTCGGCGCGCAGCCTCTGTTGACCGGGAATCGCCACGAAGACCGAATACACGGCCAAAAGAATCGCCGCCGGAAACAGCACCAGCAGAAATTGTTCGCGGCTTTTTGAATCGCGTCGGAGTTCCATCGTCAGTTCCCGGATTGTTCCAGCGTGGTCACAGCTTGTTCGGTCGGCGCCACCGGCTTGTCGAATGGTCCCACGTCGGTCAGTGCGATCTGAAAGTTCCACGGTCCGCCGCTGGTCATCTTCTGAAGTCCCTCCTGCCGAACGCCGGCGACCTTCCAACCGAGCGGTGCAACCAGTGGACGAAGCTTGGTGGCCAAGGCCTGAGCGGCTTCCCCGTTCAGCGAAACCCCGCCGACGTTCAATCCCCCCTTCTCGGACAGGATATGCTGCAAGACCATCTCTTCGGACCGCAACTCGATCAACATCCGCAGCAGCTTGGGAATTCGATCGCGTTGATTCTCCAGGAAGAACTGAATTCGCTGCAGCTCCAAACCGGAGGAAAGCGAATCGGCTTCCAGTTGCTTCTCCTGGTCCAACAACTTCAGCTGTTCGGAATCGAACCGCCGTTTGTCGACCGCGGGGCGGGCAATTTCCTGGGATTTCACCGCCAGGTAGGCGGTCTGCGACTGCATCCAATTCCAATGCAAGTAACAAGTGGTCGCGGCCAGTAATGCCAAGGCCGCCGCCAGCACCGGTCGCAGATTGACGGCGCTCCGCTTGCGTTCCGGCTGGATCAACGGCGCACGGAATTTATCCGGATACGTCAGTTCCCGCAGCGTTCCCGCCAAGGCGACTTGCAAGGCGCCGGCGTCGCTGAGTTCCACCGCCGGTTGGCTACTGCCGTGCGCTGCCCGCCCATCCCCCCACAACCAGAAGACGTCCTCGTCGGTCGCACCCGTGTCGGGATTTGCCCGACTGATGCCGCGAATCCGCTGGGAGATTCCGTCGAACTCGAAGACCGTGCCTCCCCACAATTCTTTGCGCACGCCGGCGTTTTCGGCGAAGGAAAAAACGCCCGCTGGGTGCGCCAGGTACAGCTGTTTAACACCCAGCGCATGAAACCGCCGAATCAGGTCCTGGTATTCCGTCTGGCGGATCGCGGTCACCCAAAACCGAGCTTCCTCGTCGTTTTGGGGAGCGGCCGATCGGTACGCCAGTAACAAGTTCTCGATTTCGATTCCGACGAGCGTCTCGATTTCATACTTCATCGCCTCCCGCAATTCGTCGTTGTGCATCGAATGCACCGTCGCCACGGGAAACCGCAGGAGATGCGAGGGCAATTGCGTCGCCAGAACCAGCACTTTTCTCCCCAGCGGCGCCGGCTCATTCGCCACCAGCTCCAACGTGGCGATCAAATCGCGCCCCGGCTCCAGCGTCCGGCGAATGAACCCCATCGCGGTGGTCGCCCGCGGCGCGTAGTCGGCCCGCACCACTTCACCGGCGGTCACCAGAAACACCGAAAATTGAGGACGCGAGCTCATAGGTTGAAACGGTCGGTTACTCCTCAGCCGTCGGCTCGGCCGGGTTGGCTTTCTCCGCGTCGGGGGGCGCCGGCAGGAGACTCGTTATATCGATCAGTTGCGTCAGCCCTCCCGGCGGAACGTAAAGGTATTTCACCAGTTGCCTGCCTTCCACAACCACCACGACGGCCCGGACACCCACCGGGATCTCGGCAAAATAAAAGGACTGGGGCTGCGCATCCTCGTCCGGCGCAACGCGCAACACGTCCAAGGACGATCGCGGATCCGGCGCCAACATGTAGACTTCCACCCCCGCCGGGATCTCGCCGCCGCCGACCAGGTTCCCGCTGACGACCGTCCGAGCCCCGCGAAGGTCCAGCATCAGTTGTTGCTCAGGATCCAAGGGGGATTGCCACACGATCTCGCGAATCTCTCCATCGATCGGCGACGCCGAAAAAGGACTCCCCCAGCCGTCGCGCACGGAAGTAGCGCCGAGCCCCGGTTCGAGATACGGTCCCCGCCACCCGCAAGGCAACTGGACGTTGGAGAAATCGTGCGGCTCGCTCGGGCCTGGCCGTATGCGAAATGGAAAGGACTGCGCCAGAGGATCGCGCAGATCCCATAGCGGCCGCAATGGGTCCTGGCTGGATCCATCCAGACTGGTGGATGGGGCGGGCGGCAAGCAACCGACATCCGCTACAAATCCCTGCAACAACGGGGTCCCGTCCGCTTGCCGGCTGCCGCTGTTTCCCAAGGCGGCCCGCTGGACATCGGCTAAGATGGCTCGCGTTCGCTCGAACCGCGCGTTATCGACCCGCGGCTGCAACGCTTGAACCGCGGCCGTGGCGACCACCGACAGGATCACCAGGACCATCACCAGTTCCAACAACGTCAGGCCGGTCGGTGCTGCCCGCGTCCCCCCAAACTTCACGCCGTTCATTGGCGATAGTCGGGGATCTTGACGAACATGACCAAGTCGTCGCCGCACTTTTCCAAGGTCAGTTCGCGGTCCGCGTTGGCGCCCGGTTTCATGCTTTTCACATCAGCCGGTGTTTCGACCATCCCATTCGGGCCCGCCGAAACAATGCGCATGTACATCGACTCTTCGCGATCGACGACGCCGTCTTCGTTGAAGTCAACCTGCAGTTCCAACTCGTTTCCCCAGGCATCGACTACCGCGGGCTGGCCGGACTTCGATTGCCCGGTGGGGATTAAGTACGGCCCCCGCCAGCCAATCCGAACCAATGGATCGTACCTCCGCAATTCGGGCGTCTGCCGCTCGATGTGCTCTGGCGGCTTATCCGATAACAGTTCGCTGATCCGACGGGGAAGTGCGTTCGGGGCGTGGGCCAGGTTTTCGATCACCCCATCTTCGCCGGCAATCGCCGCCTGGACCACCTTCAACGTCGAATGCGTCACGATCTCGTCAGGACTCAGTTGCTTTCCCTGCGGAGTGTCCACGCGGACCGAACACAACGGCAACGCTATGATTGAGACCGCCGTCAAGATCAATAGAACCACGAGCAGTTCCAATAGACTCACCGCACGACGGGTGACTCTCCGCGAACTGGTCGCTTCCAGCTCTTCAAGCAATTGGGTGTTGTTTCGTTCCATTTTCTTCACTCGGCTTACGAGGCATGTTCCAGAATCCGTTCACTCATTGCGGCGACCGATAATGCTCCTCCAACTCCTGACCGATCGTCCGCAACCCTTCCGGCGAGGGAATACCCGTTCCCACGTAACGAGCCTCCGCTAGCTTGTCCGATTTCAACGTCAGTTCGAACACCAACAAATACCGCGAATACATCGCTTGCGGATTAGCCAAATGATTGTCAGAGAAATGGACTGGCGCCTCGGGGAACA
This sequence comes from Pirellulaceae bacterium, assembly GCA_041740495.1. Classification (GTDB taxonomy): domain Bacteria; phylum Planctomycetota; class Planctomycetia; order Pirellulales; family Pirellulaceae; genus JANMEB01. The sequence continues at coordinate 6,585 of JBGSLW010000179.1, read as the reverse complement.
TCGATTCCGCCCCGGCACCCACCAACGTGGACTGACTCCCTACTCCTACAACCATAAACTTCGAATCTTCGGAAGGGTCGATATTCCACGACCGAGCCAACGATTGGGCCAATTCCCCCCCTCCTAATACGCAAACCTTGGCGTTTTCACTCAGCTTCACCGGCGGCTGCAAATGCGAGGAAAACGTGGCGTTGTCCGGTGCGGTCGCCGCCGGAACCAATTCGACCACCCCCAAGCGCTCCAACGCCCGCACTTCGACCCCCGTCAAATTCGCGGTGGAAAACTGTTGGGCCCCCCCGACATAGCTGGCCACCTCGCCATCCAACGAGGCACTTCCCACGATCAGCGAGTCAAACCGATTCCCGATCCGCCCCTGCCGGAGCAGCGCACTTTGGCGGATGCTGGCATCGATCTGAGGCACGTTGGCCGCGGCGGTCGCAACCTCCGTCCGCTGCAAAACTCCAGGCAACGTCGCTACGACAATCCCACCCAAAGCGATCAAAATGGTCAAAACCACAAGCAATTCCAGCAAAGACAATCCACGGCGAGGACAGTGGACAAATCGACGCGAACCCGTGGCCCAAGGGCGAATGGCACTCAAAATGCGCCTTTTTTCCCGATAGAAACGCATGTTAACCGCAATAGAACGAGGCAAAACTCAGAAGGCGACAGGTCGTTCGCTGTTCTGTGGACTTCGGTATCAACACGGCTAACCCAGGGGGCTTACCGTTGTTTATCTGTCGAGTTCGGAATTGAGTTTGGCGGTATTGCACGGGACGCTGGGATTATACTGGAATAGCGCCCACTTGTCTCAAATTTACAGGTTGCAAATTCAATCGGAACCTGTCTAAACCCCCAAAAACCAATTTTATGTATGAAATTATACAAAAACACTCGAATTGTCTCAGAATGAGACAAACATGGTTGCGGCGACAATGAATCGGTAGTCGGCCGACGCTGGCGGACAGCGTCGGTCGACATTGACCGCGCCCCCTCGATTTGATTTGATTCCAGGACTCAATCGCACGGCAATCCAAGGAGGGAATGCAATGAACCGGCGGACTATCAGCGTCGTGGGGATGCTCGGCTGGAGCTGCCTAACGGCGAGCGCTGCGCTGCAAGAGGCACCCCCGGTCGCGACCTTTTCGGCGGCAACTCAGACGGCGACTCAGACGGCGCCGGCCCAGATCGTTCCACTCCAATCCGAGCCGTTGCGAATCGAAGTCGCCCCGGCGTCATCGCCGTCGGAGTCCGCGCCGCGGGTTTCCGGCAATCCCATTTCGGCAGGTCTGCGTCCAATGGCGAACGAACCGCCTGCCGAAAACGGTGCCGGAGGGCTCGTCGATCACTCGCCGGTCCAAACCGTTTCGTATGAATCGCCTCTTCCGTCGCAGGCGGCAGATCAAATGCTGCAACTGATCGCTGCGCGACCAGGGACGGGGGATTCGATGGGGGTGCCGCTGAGCCTCCGCGAGGCGATGCGACAGGCTCCCGGCGACCAGCGACTTCCCCTCACGCGTGCCTATTGGCGTTGCTTTGAGGCCCAAGCCAAACTCGAATCGGCGCGGTTTATCGAGAGCCAGGTTGTTCAACTCTCGGGCGGCTCGACTCTCGATGGGCCGCTGGTGCAGGCCGAGCGAGCGATGGCCGCGGCGGAGATTGCCGAGGCCGAGTCGGCGTTGCGCGATGCGCAGGTCCAACTCGTGCGATACATGCCGTCGCGTCCCAACCGTGCGTTGCCCCTCCCCAGTAGTCTGCCGCTCGTAAGCGAATACGTCACCAACTATGAGACCTTGGCGGCTCCCCGTGGTTTGGATCCGCGCCTGCAAGGTATCGATTTGCGGCTTGTCGAAGGATTGGCGAACTTGACGGCTCTGGCCGAATCCGCCTGGCAAACTCGCGATCTCGTCGCGCGCTTCATTTCCGCGTTCCACCAGCAGCAGAAAAATTTGGCCGAGACGATGTATGCGATCGGCGCGTGCCGCCGAGCCCACGACGCGTTTTATCACGCCGTCGCGGCGTACAACCAAGATATCGCCAGTTACGCCTTTGCGGTCGCACCACCGAGCCTCCCAGCCGATCAAGCGGTGGCCATGTTGATCAAGGTCGACCGCGAGCCATCCTCGAATTCCACCCGGCAGGCCGACGCAACGTCGGTCTTGAACTCAGGAACACCACCCACCGCGACGCCTAACACCAATCTGGGAGCCTTGTCGATCGATCCTTCCGCCGGAAGTCTGCCGTCGTCCGCCGCGGCAACCGGCACTCGCTTCCCCACCGCACCTTCGAGTCCTGCCGGATGGTCCAACGGTTCTCCGCCGATCGTCTCGTCCGCCGGCAACAGGACAACGAATGGCTCGGCCAATTCCTTCCCGGGAAATCCGGAGTCTGCGATCCGTGCTCCCAGCCCCTCCCCATTCTCACCGAATTCGTTGAACTCGCCTGCGACCACGCCCCCTCCGATGTCTACCTCAATACAACTCGGGTCGCCGAGTTCCACCGGCGGCACACCCCCTTCGTTGCCCCCCGGTACACAGCCGCCAGGCTCCCAGCAAACGCCCCAACCGAAACCGAGTTCTGGCTTTCCCATCTTGGGCCGCTGATGCCGCCCATTCCGTACCCGACTTGCTCGACCGGCTTCCCAACGTGCAACCGACCTAACGCTTGACCCATGTCCCGGTGGGATATAATCGTGTCGGTCGCGAGTTTATCGACGGAGGTTGGCGATGAAAGTCCATTTGGAATCGGAACTGGTGGAGAAAAAGTGCGTCCCTTGCGAGGGAGGCGTCGATCCTTGTCCTTTGCCCCACTCTCGAAAACAGCTCGAGAATCTTCCCGGCTGGTCGCTGACGCACGAGGGGAAGCGAATCCGCAAAGAATGGAAAGTGAAAAATTTCCTGGCGGGGTTGCGGTTTTTTCAGCGCGTGGCGGAATTGGCGGAGTCCGAAGGGCACCACCCCGACTTGCATTTGGAAGGGTATCGGCATGTCGCGATCGAAATCTGGACGCATGCGATCGGCGGCTTGAGCGAAAACGACTTCATCTTGGCAGCCAAAATCGACGCCTTGCCGATTGAATTGCAAAAGTAGCCCGGAGCTGCGGCAACTCTTGCGGAGCGGATGTACCGCGCGTGTCGGCAATCCGGTTCGCCGTGGAAAATCCCAGGCCGAGGCCCCCCCTTGCGACTTGCTCTCGTCGTCTGCCCGATCTTTAATGGGGAGGAGCCATTCGAAGTGGGTGCGGTCCGCCGGTACCTCGACGCGCTTCATTTCGGACTCCGGCTTCTACGTTTCACGCTGACCCACATCACGATGCCTCCCCAAGTAACCATTTGGAAGGGAATGTCCCCCATGTCGAAGTATTTCGCCCCCGTTTTGGCGATCGCCCTGCTGCTGGTCGGCAGCCCTTTGTTTGCGCAGACGACCCAGAAATTCGATCAAGAGGACAAGTTCCGCCAGCTCGAAGAAACTTGGCCGACTCCCAACGATTACCGGACTGGTTCGGGCGCTCCGGGACATGCGTATTGGCAGCAGACCGCCGATTATGAAATTGATGTCACGCTGGACGACGTCCAACGTCGGATCGTGGGGAGCGAGAAGATCACGTACCACAACCACTCGCCGGACACGCTGACCTATCTCTGGTTGCAACTCGATCCCAACATCCATCGTCCCGCATCGGACGCCAATTCGTCGCGCCATTTTTTCAGCGGCGAGCGGATGGATTTTGACGGACTCCGGCGGTTGCTGGAACGCGGCCAGTTCGACGGGGGCGCGAACATCACCGCGGTGCGGAATCCGGCCAACGGCAACGACTTGGCTCATGTGATCGTGCGGACGATGATGCGTGTTGACCTGCCGCAACCTCTCCGCCCCGGCGAACAATTCACGTTCCAAATCGATTGGAACTACCACATCAACAACGCGCGCGAAGTCGGGGGCCGTTCCGGCTACGAACACTTTGCGGCGGACGACAATTGCATCTACGAAATCGCCCAGTGGTTTCCCCGGATGTGTGCCTACATCGACAACATCGGCTGGCAGCACAAACAGTTTCTGGGGATGGGGGAATTCACCCTGGAATTCGGCGACTACATGGTGCGGATCACCGCGCCGGCCGACCATATCGTGGTCGCCTCCGGCCAACTGATGAACCCGCAAGACGTGTTGACGGCTGACCAACGCGCTCGACTCGAACAGGCCCGCACCGCCGAACGACCCGTGTTCGTGGTGACGCCGGAAGAGGCCAAAGCGAATGAAAAATCCCGTGCCAGCGAATCCAAGACCTGGGTCTTCCACGCCAAACGAGTCCGCGATTTCGCGTTTGCATCCTCCCGCAAGTTCATCTGGGACGCCCAAGTGCACGAAGTCGAAGGGAATTCCGTGCTGGCGATGTCCGCCTATCCCAACGAAGCCGAACCGCTGTGGAGCAAGTACTCCACCCAGGCGATCATCCACACGCTCAATGTCTATTCCAAATTTTCGTTTCCCTACCCCTACCCAGTGGCGATTTCCGTCAACGGCCCGGTCGGCGGCATGGAGTATCCCATGATCTGCTTCAACGGACCCCGCCCCGAACCGGACGGAACGTATTCGGCCGACACCAAGTACGGCTTGATTTCTGTGGTGATCCACGAAGTCGGGCACAACTACTTTCCCATGATCGTCAACAGCGACGAACGCCAATGGACGTGGATGGACGAAGGGCTCAATACCTTTCTCCAGTATCTGGCCGAAAAGGAATGGGAGGACAATTATCCGTCCTGGACCGGCGAGCCACAGTCGATTGCGGATTACATGCGAAGCGAGAACCAGGTCCCGATCATGACCAACTCGGAGTCGCTACTTCAATTCGGTCCCAACGCCTATTTCAAACCGGCGACCGGGTTGAACATCCTGCGCGAGACCATTCTGGGCAGGGAATTATTCGATTACGCGTTTCGCGAATACGCGCGGCGGTGGCAATTCAAGCGACCGATGCCGGCCGATTTCTTCCGCACGATGGAGGATGCCTCCGGCGTCGATTTGGATTGGTTCTGGCGAGGCTGGTTTTACTCGACCGATCACGTCGACCTGGCGATCGCCAGCGTCCGGCAATTTAACGTCGACACGCAAAACCCTGCGGTGGAAAAAGGACTGCAGCGAGCCGACCGCGACGCCCAACCCCGCACCTTCAGCCAGGAACGGAACGAATCGCTGATCAAACGGATTCACCAAATCCCAGAACTGGTCGATTTCTACAACAGTTACGATCCGCTGGCCGTCACCCCGCAGGATGAACAAGCCTACCAGGCGCTCCTGGCAGGTCTCAGCGAACAAGAACGAGCTCTCCTCAACACCTCGGCGAACTTCTATGTGATCGAGTTCAAGAACGAGGGGGGCATGGTGATGCCGATCATTTTCGAAATCGTTTACGACGATGACTCGCGGGAGACGGTACGCGTTCCGGTCGACGTGTGGGCCCGCGACAACCAGACCGCCCGGAAGCTGGTCGTCGCATCCCGGCAAATCAAACAGATCACGCTCGATCCGCGCCGAGAAACCGCCGACGCCGATTTGACCGACAATTATTATCCTCCGCAAATGCCCAAATCCCGATTCCAGCTTTTCAAGCAATCTCGGGGGGGAGGCGGCAACCCGATGCAGCAGTCCTCCGCAACCGGCGGCTCGCAATAACCGAGTCCCCCTGGGGAACCCATACGTGAAGTCCACTCACACGATCGCCGCTTGTTTCGCCGCGCTCAGCCTGCTGGCGTTCGGCAACCTCTCCGCCGTCGACCACCCATTTCACGCCAGCACGGCCAGCGTTTCGTTCAACCCCGAAACCAGCTCGTTGGAAGTTTCGCTCTGCGTCTTCCCAGACGATTTCGCCGTGGGGGTGGTCGGTCCCGGCGAGTCGCCGTTGCGATATGCCGATACCGAACGAGTCGACAAAGTCGCCCAACGCTATCTCCGCGAGCGTTTTCAAGTCTGGATTGGGGACCGCCCCCTCCAGCCGCATTGGGTCGGGCACGAACTAGCAACCCAACACCTTTGGCTCTACTTCGAGTTTCCCGTGGAGCGAGACGAACTGCCGGGTCTGGCGTTTCGCAATTCGCTACTCCAGGAGCTTTTCGAAGATCAGGCCAACGATGTGACTGTGACGATCCAGGAGCGCTGTCGAACCTTGACCTTTCGCGCCGAACATTCCGCGCGGCAATCGTTCGCTACCCCCGACTAAGAGTGTGCTCTTACGTTTCGCTGAGCGGGTAATTCGAGGCAACGATTCTGGCTAAATTCGTTGAACGCCAAGCCGAAAGCGCCGGCACACACGGCCGACGACCAGTGTGAACAGCTGGAACGGTCCAACCGGCAGTCCCGCCACAATCGTCATGAGCCGGAGCCTGCACCGTTTTCTCCTTGCCGTTTCGGCGACATCCCGACCACAATGACCTACGGTTGTCCAACGAATTTCCTCCCTATATATCGGTAGTTCTCCCATGCGCGGACGAATTGGACGTATCGGGTTGTGTGCCGTGACGTGCCTGTTGTGCCACTCGGCGATCGCGCGCGCGGCCGGGACGTCCTGGCGCTCAGAGGCCTGTAC
>JBGSLW010000178.1:0-16558 GCA_041740495.1 Pirellulaceae bacterium | reverse complement strand
GGCTTGCGCCTGGCGGCTGATCTCAATCGGACGCGAAACTGTGTTTTGGGACAAAGCCTAGCACGACGCGCCGGCGAGTGGGTCAGAATCTGCGGCAATTTGTCGAATACGACCCACTTGCTCGCGCTGCGTGCTCGTATTTCAACAGGCTGTTGGGGATCCGCGACGCGGAGCGTCGCGCCACTCTGCTTTTCACAGGCGGCTAGGTCCTCGCCAATTCGAATTCCCCAGCGCGCTCGATGACTTTCCCATCGACCGGGCAGGTGCGGCGGGAGACCGGGCCATTCCAGAAATCGTCCATGATCTTGTGGAGGTCGCGGTCGATATGCTGCAGCTGAAATTCAGCCTGGTGAACCAGGTGCACATCGTCAGGGCAATACCAGCGCAGCTGGTCCTTCTGGTCGGCAGGGCGCGGGAATTCTACGATCAAGCCTATCGTATCGGCGGGCCGCTGCGGTCGGTGGGGGACCAACCGCGGGCAGAGCCACATTTCCCCTTCGCGGATCACAACATCGCGCGGCGAGCTTCCATCCAGCGGACGGATCCGCACCGCAATATCCCCCTTGAGCTGGTAGAACAACTCCTCGGTCGGGTTGACGTGGTAGTCGTTGCGGGTGTTCGGTCCGAGCGACACGAAAACGATCACGTCGTCCGCTCCCTTGTAGAATTGCTTGTTCATCACAGGAACCTTGAACTCGTCCCGGTGATCCTCGATCCACTGCATCAAGTTGAAGGGGGGGGTGATCGGCATGAGGTGGCCTCCGTGGGTTGATAGCTCCCCTGATTGGAACCCGCCCGAGGGCAAATTTCAAGCTGCGCGCCGGGAAGTCGCGGACGGACATTAGAATGGTCTCGTGCCGGTCCGCGGGCTGGCGAAGGCAGCGATACCCTGGGGGTAGTCGTTCGCGGTGTGTCGACGTTGGACCGTCGGCCGAACGGGTCCGCGCGGGTGACGGGGTTACCACGGGCAAACCATTGCGATAAGGACATAATGAATTCAAACCACACTTCGGCGGGGAATCCGCCTGACTCGACGGCCGGCGACCCGCCCACCCTGCAACGGTTGCAGCGCGTACTGGCGCAGGCAGGACTAGGCAGCCGAAGGGCCTGCGAGGAGCTGATCACCGCGGGGCGGGTGACCGTCGACGGCCAGGTCGCCAGCACGCTGGGAACCAAGGTCGATCCCGAGCGCCAATCGATCCAAGTCGACGGGGAGCTGGTGCGAATGCGTCGGCACGTCTACTACATGCTGAACAAACCCGCGGGAGTCCTCTCGACCAATCGAGACGAAGCGGGGCGCCCTCGTACGATCGACCTGGTGCCGAGCGACACGCGGGTCTATTCGGTAGGCCGACTGGACAAATCGAGCGAAGGTCTGATCCTGCTGACCAACGACGGCGACTTGGCCCAACGGTTGACGCACCCGCGGCATGGCGTGACCAAGACGTACTTGGTGCGCGTGGTTGGGCAACCGACGCGCGAACAGCTGAATCAACTGCAGAGCGGGGTGCGCTTGGCCGAAGGGATTGCGCGGGTGGCCACAGTCCGCGTGAAGAAGTCGCAGAAAAACTTCAGCGACTTGGAGATGGTGCTGGACGAGGGGCGGAATCGGGAGATCCGCCGGGTCTTGGCGGCGATCGGGCACAAAGTCCTGACGCTGAGGCGGATTGCGATTGGTCCGCTGCGAATGGGGGACTTGCCCAGCGGTGCGTCGCGGCGGCTGGAGAAGGCGGAGATCCAGGCGCTCCAACGAGCAGCCGTCGGCGCGGGGGCGAGGACCGGGTCGGGGACTCCGTCGGCGGCTCGGCCGCGCACCGGAGCGACTCGACGTCCGGCGGCGAAATTTCGAGGGGCCAAGAATCCAGCGGCTAAAAGTCGGTTGCGACCTCGCGCCCGCGGGTCGTCGCCAACCCGCGCCACACGGCCAGGTCGATCGCGTCGGAAATAAACTGGGTAACGAGTTGGATCTTGCCCGTTTGACCCACCAATTTTTTCGAGGGAAACCCGCTGCCGCGGAGCTATCGATTCGCGATCCCCATGCTATAGTTGGACTCGTGGTTTGTCCGAGCGACCAACGACTTTTTTCGCACCGGAATCATCTATGCTTTGTTCTCGACGAGCGTTCAAGATTGCGTTATCGATCGCGGTTTGTTGGACGACCGCGGCGTGGGAATCGATTTGCGGGCAGGTTCCCGCCACCCCGCCCACCGTCGGTTTGCATTCGGCGAATCCCGAATGGTATGTCTTGCGCGGCGGGACGGTGCACCTGGACGCACACCGCCAATTGGACAACGCCGCGGTGGTGATCCACGGCCAGAAGATCGTGGCGGTCGGCACGGATGCACAAGCGCCCGAGGGGGCCGAAGTCATCGACGTCGCCGGCAAGCACCTTTACCCCGGCTTCATCGACAGCTACCTCCCCTGGGACACCGCCGCGGTCAGTCGGCCGGCGACCGCGTATTGGAATCAACAGATACGACCGGAGGTCCGCGTCGCCGACGGGTTGGACTTGAGCAAACTCGGTCGCGACGACCTTCGCAAGTCGGGATTCACCGCCGCACTCTTGGCGCCGACCGAGGGGATCGTCCGCGGGAGCAGCTGCCTGGTGCACATCTCCGATGGCCCGGCGCACCAGGCGTTATTGCGGGGGGACGTGGCGCAGCACGCGCAGCTGACCGCACGGTTTCGCTTCGGCGGTCGCGACACGGGCGACGGTCCCTCCTACCCGACATCGCCGATGGGCGCTTATGCCTTGGCCCGACAGGCGTTGTACGATGCGATCTGGTATCGGGATGCCTGGCGAGCCGCTCAAAATGACCCGCGTCTGCCGCGACCGGAGCGGAACGAAACGCTGGAGGCCTTGCAAGCGGCGCTGGCTGGGGACTTGCCCTTCGCGACTCAGATCAGCAACGAGTTGTTTGCACTCCGGGCGGATCGGTTCGCCCGCGAGTTCGGTTTGCGGCTGGTCTTGTTGGGAAGCGGCAACGAGTATCGCCGGCTCAGCGAAGTCGCGGCGCTCGGCGCACCGGTGATCCTCCCAGTCGATTTTCCCAAACCCCCCGATGTGAAAAGCCCTGCCGCTGCGTTGAATGTCACGTTGGAGGCGCTGATGCACTGGGACCACGCTCCGGAAAACCCCGCGCGGCTGGTGGGCGCCAGCGTGCCGATCGCCTTCACCACCGACGGCTTGGAAAAGCCGACCGAGTTTTGGAAGCAACTTCGCCTGGCGGTCGAACGGGGGCTCTCCGAAACCGCCGCGTTGGAAGCGTTGACCACGGCGCCGGCCCGCCTGTTCGGCGTCGACGGTCAATTGGGGACGCTGGAACCAGGCAAGTTCGCCAGTTTGGTGGTCAGCGATCTCCCCCTGTTCGATGCAAAATCGAAAATCGTGGAAACGTGGGTCGCCGGGGCTCGTCATGAGTACGATGCGGCCGCCGCGATTCGGCTCGACGGCCTGTGGGAGATCCAGTCCCCCGAGCAATCGGACTTGCATTCGTTCTTGGCGTTGCGCAGCAAAGCCAAGCCCTCCGCCTCGATCGCCCTGAATCGCGACGACGCCGACGGCGAGAAAGCGATCGAGCTCAAGGACGTGACGGTCCAAGACGCACATTTCTCCGCTTCGTTTGACTTCGAAAAATTTGGTGCGAAGGGGACGGCGTTGATTCAGTGGGTGGTCGACCGACCCGATTCGGCGCTCGGATCGGTCGTCTTGCCGGACGGCACGGTTCGCAAGCTGCAGGCGGCTCGCGTCGGCGACTTGGCGGAAAAGCCTAAACGCGGAGGGAAACGAGGCCGCGGCGACGACGAGCCCTCCGCGGAAGAATCCGCTGAGTCCGAAGAGAAGTCGACCAAAGAAGAATCACCGACGGACGCGTCGCCAGACAAGCCTGCCGACGACGAGGAAAAGGGCGCGGGGGGTGCAGACGAAAAGCCGCGCAGCGAGCCGGCCGGTCATCCCGTCCAACATCCGTTGGGAGATTTCGGCCGCAGCGACCTCCCCCCTCAACCGGCCACCGTCCTGATCAAGAACGTCACGCTTTGGACCTGCGGCCCGCAAGGGGTCCTGGAACGGGGTAGCGTCCTGTTCGGGAACGGGAAGATCTTGCAGATTTTCCCGGAGGGGGCCGAACTCCCCGCCGCGGAACTCGAGGTCGACGGCAGCGGCAAACATCTCACCCCGGGAATTATCGACTGCCATTCGCACATGGCGACGGACAGCGGCGTGAACGAAGTCGGCCAGGCGATCACCGCCGAAGTCCGCATCGGCGATTTCATCGACTGCAATGACATCACGATCTACCGCCAATTGGCCGGGGGCGTGACCGCCGCAAACATTCTGCACGGGTCGGCCAATCCGATCGGCGGCCAGAATCAGGTGATCAAATTGCGGTGGGGAGCGAACGACCAGCAGATGAAGTTTGCGGAGGCCCCCGCCGGGATCAAATTCGCGCTCGGCGAAAACGTCAAGCAGAGCAACCGCCAATCTCCCTCCAGTCGCTACCCGCAGACGCGGATGGGGGTCGAGCAAATTATGCACGACGCGTTCCGCGCTGCCGGAGAGTATCGCGATACTCAAAAGCGCTGGGAGGAGACGCATCGCGGTTTGCCGCCGCGGCGCGACCTGGAGTTGGAAGCCTTGGCCGAGATTCTGGAGGGACAGCGGTGGATCCATTGCCACAGCTATCGCCAGGACGAGATCTTGGCTCTGATCCGCGTCTTGGATCAATACGACATCACCATCGGCAGCTTCCAGCACATTTTGGAAGGCTACAAAGTCGCCGACGCGATGGCCAAGCACGGCGCGACGGCCAGCGCTTTTTCCGACTGGTGGGCCTACAAGATGGAGGTGTTCGACGCGATCCCCTACGCCGGGGCGATCATGCACAACGCGGGAATCGTCGTCAGCTTCAATTCGGATGACGGCGAGTTGGCTCGGCACCTCAACCACGAAGCCGCCAAGGCGGTCCGCTACGGGGGCCTCTCCCCGGAGGAGGCGCTCAAATTCGTGACGCTCAACCCCGCCAAGCAACTGCGAATCGACGCGTACGTCGGCAGCATCGAACCGGGCAAACACGCCGATCTGGTGTTGTGGAGCGGCGATCCACTGGCGGTGACCAGCGTCTGCGAACAGACGTGGATCGACGGACGCCGCTATTTCGATCGGGCGCTGGAGGCCACGGTGGCGCAGCAGCACGCGGCGATGAAGGCCGAACTGATTCAAAAGGTCCTTCGCTCCGGCCAGGACTCCGCGGAACCCGAGCGGGGGCGGTTCGACCCGGCGCGGCTTTGGCCACGCTACGACGAGTATTGCGGGCACTCCCATCACCACGACGACGAACTCCACGCGCATGAGCATCACCATGACGAAGGGCATTCCGATGAGTAACGACACTTGTGCGCGAGACGACCAACCAATCGCACGTGACCGAATGCTGCCTCGCGATCGTCATCGTACCCCGGCCTTTGTAGGCCGGGACAATGACCGAAAATTTCACCCGCACGCTCAGCATGATCGGCGGGGTTTCGAAAACATGGTTGTCACGGTGACGGCCTACAAAGGCCGTCGTACAAGCGGTTCGAGCCGCCGCTCGATCACGAATCCAGTTAGCTTTCGCACAGTCTTCTGCGCGGTAGCCTGTGCCGTGAGCGGTGGGCTGTGCCTGTGGGGCTGTCTCCCTGCCGCAGCCCAGGTCCCCGCCCCGCCGCAGGATCATCCAATCGCCTTGGTGGGTGGGACCGTGCACACCGTCAGCGGCGACACGCTGGAGTCGGCGACCGTGCTGTTCGCCGACGGGAAATTGACCGCCGTCGGTGCCTCGGTTGAATTGCCGCAGGGAACCGAATCGATCGACGTGACCGGCAAGCACATCTATCCCGGGCTGTTCGAATCGCACTCGCAATTGGGCCTGACCGAAATCGCATCGGTCGCGGCCACGATCGACCACACGGAAACGGGTCGAAACAACGCAAACGTCGTCGCCAACGTGGCGGTCAACCCGGACAGCGAAGTGATCCCCGTCACGCGCGCCGGCGGCGTGCTGCTGGCCCTCACCGCGCCACAGGGTGGACTGATCTCCGGTCAGTCTTCGGTACTGCAACTGGACGGCTGGACGTATGAAGATATGACGCTGCGCGACCGAGCGGCCCTGCACATCAACTGGCCGTCGCAGAATCGCGGCCGACGCCGCGGACCACCTCGACCGGATGAAGAGCAAGGCCCCAGCCCGACGGCACAGATCGAGGAGTTACGCGATTGGTTCGCTCAGGCCCGCCAGTACGCGCTGTTGCGGAATTCCGCCGAAGCCGAGCAGCCATTCGACTTGCGGCTTGAGGCCTTGGGCGCCGCTGCCAACGGCCAGCTGCCGCTTGTCATTCGAGCCGACCAGCTGGTCGATATTCAAGCGGCGGTGGCTTTCGGCGTCGAACAGAATGCGCGGACTATTATCTTAGGAGGCTACGATGCCCCGCTCTGTGCGGACTTGCTCAGGAAACACAACGTGCCGGTGATTGTCTCCGCGGTCTACCGAATGCCGCTGCGCCGCGGCGATCCCTACGATCACGCCTACACGCTCCCCCGCCGCTTGTTGGATGCGGGGATCCAGTTCTGCATTTCGACCACCGATCGCTCCGAGACGTGGAATACTCGCACGCTCCCGCTGCACGCCGGAACCGCCGTCGGGTTCGGCTTGCCTTCGGCCGAAGCCCTCAGGGCGATCACGCTCTATCCGGCCGAGATCCTGGGTGTCGCCGACCGCGTCGGCTCGCTGGACGTCGGCAAAGACGCGACGTTGATCGTCACCAACGGCGATCCGCTGGAGACGCGGAACGAAGTCTTGGCCGCCTACATCCAAGGCCGCCCGGTCGATCTGACGAACAAGCAACTGCGGCTGTATCAGAAGTATCAACAAAAGTACCAACAGCCGGGACACGTCCCCGGGGAGTAGTGGTGCGGTCACCCTGCCGTCATTCCGGGTTTCGTTTTCCTTCCGTCGTTCCGGGTTTCGTTTGCCTTCCGTCATTCCGGGTTTCGTTTGCCTTCCGTCATTCCGGGTTTCGTTTGCCTTCCGTCACTCCGGATTTCGTTTGCCTTCCGTCATTCCGGGCTGAGACCCGGAACCCACTGGTGGCAGGATGCCGACACGCGTGTGGATTCCTGCCTCCGCAGGAATGACGGTAGTGCACAGGAAGGACGGTAGTGCAAAGGAAGGACGGTTGTGCGCAGGAAGGACGGTTGTGCGCAGGAAGGACGGTAGCGCACAGGAAGGACGGTAGCGCGCAGGAAGGACAACGCGAGTTGACCAACAACCGCCCCGCGAATGACAATGAGTGGACCATGGCTTCTCTCCAACGACTCACCGCGTACTTTTCCGGTCGGGTGCAGGGGGTCGGGTTTCGCTACACGGCGCGGCGCGTCGCCGGACAGTATCCGCTCACGGGCTTTGTACGGAATCTGGACGATGGCCGCGTCGAGTTAATTGCGGAGGGCACTCCGCCGGACCTCGAGGCCTTTCTGGCCGATCTATCCAGTGAAATGGCTCACTGTTCGCACAGGGTGCAACAGCAGGTCGGCCCTGCGACCGGCGAGTTCACGGAGTTTTCCGTGCGCCGCTAATTCCTGGCAGACACTTACTATCAGCCGCCTGGCGCTAGCCAGCGGTTTCGGTCGGTCCAGGGATTCCCGAAACCGCAGGCTAGCGCCAGGCGGCCAATTTTTCAGCTCACGCTACAGTGCGCCCAAAACTGCAATAGAGGTGGGTATTCCCTGCGAATGTTTTGACTAGAATCAGCCACATCGAACAGTTTCAATCCTCATCCCCGGAACACTTGCTGAGGGAGTTTTTTCGCCATGCATCTCGACCTAACCCGTGTCCGTGTTGCGTTATCCGCTTGCGTCGTCGCAGTTGCCTGGGTCGGCGCCTCGGCGTCCGTGGCCCAAGACGCCAAACCTCCGGTGCTCGATTCCGCACAGCGATTGGCCTGGCATGCCCAACATCTGGAGATGCGCGAGCAATCGTCGACGAAGGACTTGGAGTGGGCGCACATCGGACCGTTGTCGATGTCGGGTCGAGTCACCGATATCGCGGTTCCAGCCGGACAGACGTTTACGTACTACGTCGCAACGGCGTCGGGGGGCTTGTGGAAGACGACCAACGAAGGGACGACCTGGGAAGCGATCTTCGAAGACGCCCCCTCGGGCTCGACCGGCGCCGTGGCTTGTGCCCCCTCCCAGCCTGATACCGTTTGGGTCGGATTAGGGGAGCCCAATATCTTTCGCAGCAGCATGTCGGGGACCGGGGTCTACAAGTCCACCGACGCGGGGAAGACTTGGGCCCACATGGGACTCGCCGACACCCATCATATTGCTCGGATCGTGATCCATCCCACCGATCCGAACATCGTTTATGTGGCGGCGGGGGGCCGCGAATGGACCACCAACCCGGAGCGTGGCGTGTACAAGACCGTCGACGGAGGCGCCACCTGGGAGCTGGTCTTGAAGGAAGACGAAATGTCCGGCGCGGTCGACCTGGTGATGGACCCCAGCGAACCGAATACGCTCTATGCGTCGCTGTGGCATCGCATCCGCCGCAAATGGAGCGATCCGGTTCCGGGCCCCGGCGGAGGGATCTACAAGACGCAGGATGGCGGGAAGACTTGGAAACATCTCAGCGAGGGACTCCCGCCGCGCGGCATGGCCGGGCGGATGGGGGTCATCGTCGCCCCCAGCAATCCGCAAGTCGTCTATGTGGTGGTCGACAACCACGACGTTGCGCGGAAAGCGGAAGAGGGGGAGCGGGACTCGTACAACCGGGCCCGCGCCGATGTGATCAAGGGGGCCCAAGTCTACCGCTCGGATGATGGAGGAAAGACCTTCCAACTGACGACGGAGAAGTCGGAGCTCCTGCAGCGGACGTTCGCCACCTACGGCTGGGTCTTCGGGCAAATGCGAGTCGATCCGACCGACGAGAACACGATTTTCGTGCTGGGCGTCTCGCTATTGAAATCGACCGACGGCGGGAAGACCTTCCAGTCCGCGGACTATCGCGGGTTGCACGGCGACCACCATGCGATGTGGATCAACCCGGACAACTCGCAGCATATCGTCAACGGCAACGACGGCGGGATCAATATTTCCTACGACGGCGGCGAGACCTGGAAGAACTTGGAGAACTTGCCGGTCGTGCAGTTCTACAACGTGGCGGTTGACAACGCCGAACCTTTCAACGTGTACGGCTCGATTCAGGACAACATGAGCTGGATGGGGCCATCGAACCATCGGCCCGGCCGCAGTCCGGAATCGAACTGGAAGCCGATCCCCGGGGGTGAAGCCAGCTACATCGCGCTCGATCCGGAGGACAACAACGTGCTGTTTTCCGAATCGTTCTACGGCTCGATCATGCGCTCCACGCTCAACCCGCGGCGGACCAAGTCGATCGTGCCGAAGGCGGCCGAGGGAGAACCGGCGTTGCGCGGCCAGTGGCTGGCGCCGTTTCAACTCTCCCCGCACAATCCGCGGATCATTTACCACGGGATGCAGCATGTCTTTCGCAGCGTCAATCGCGGAGATAACTGGGAGCGGATCAGCCCCGACCTGACCGCCTTCGATCCAGAGAAGCAAGGGAACATTTCCTTCGCCACGATCAGCACGCTGTGCGAATCGCCGCTCAAGTTCGGGTTGATCTACGCCGGCACGGACGACGGTCGGCTGCACGTGACGCGGAACGGCGGGCTGGAGTGGACCGAAATCACCAGCGGCTTGCCGTCAGGCAAATGGTTCTCCCGCGTGGCGGCCTCGCGTTTCGAGGAAGGCACGGTCTACGCGACTCAGAACGGCAAACGGGACAACGACTTCCAGTGCTACCTCTGGCGCAGCCGGGATTACGGTCAGACTTGGGAGGACATCAGCGGCAACATACCGGGGGGGCCGGTGAATGTGATTGTGGAAGATTCTCGCAACAAGGACTTGCTCTACGTCGGGACCGACCTGGGGGTCTACGTCACCAAGGATGGGGGGACGACTTGGGAAGTCTTGGGGAGCAAGCTGCCGCTGACGTTCGTGCACGACCTGGTCGTTCACCCTCGCGACTTCGTCTTGGTCGCCGCCACGCACGGCCGCGGGATGTTCACGCTGGATGTGGGGAGCTTGGCGGAAAAGCCGGCCCCGCCTGCCGAGGAAGAACCAACCGGCCGCGGCCGCCGGCGCCGAGCCCAAACCGACGACGACAGTGAAGCGGGCGAAGGGTAATCCGGCACCGCGAGCTGTGGTCGCGTGGGCGAATCGCTCGCACGATTTGCAGATGCCTTGAATTTTTCGGACGAAGGGCCGCGTCGGAGCCTGCCACGGCCACCTTTAGGCGTCTGGTAACTCGATCACCAGCAGCGAGCACGACGGCTGCGGCATGCAGGTAACTTGCGGGAGTGCGGCGGGGAGCAGCGCCGGTTCGCCGATGCCCAATCGGACTGGTTCGAAATCGGGTCCTGCCAGTTGCGCGGCACCAGTGATCGGGACTACGATCCGCAACCGATCAGCTCCGACAAGGCGTTGCGGGGTTGTGAGTCGCCACGCCGAGAGGCGAAAGTAGTCGCAAACCACCAGCGATTTAATCACATTCTCCGGCAGCGGTTTACGAATCGGCTCGACAGGCCCGCGGTCGAAATCGATCACATCGAGCGCTTCGGCGATGTGCAGCGGACGCGATTTTCCGGCCGCGTCGACTCGATTCCAATCGAAGAGCCGGTAGGTCGTGTCGCTGGCCTGTTGAATCTCGCAGATCAACAGCCCCGCTCCAATGGCGTGTACGGTGCCGGCCGGGATGAAGATGCAATCCCCCGAGCGAGCCTCGAACGAGTGCAACACGGACTCGACGGTCCCGGCGCGGAGGGCCTGTTCCAACTCCGCCCGGCCGATCCCGGCGCGGAGCCCGGCGTAGACCCGACTGTCGGGGGCGGCGTCCAGGACGTACCAGGCTTCGGTCTTCCCCAGGTCCGGAGGATCCTGCAGGGCGGCCTGCGCGTCGTTCGGGTGGACTTGGACGGAGAGCGCCTGGTGGGCGTCGAGAAACTTGAGCAACAGCGGAAACCGTCCGCGCAATTGGGGAGGGCGCTGGGGCGAGTGCACACGAGCAGCCCACGGTTCACCCAATATTTGTTCCGCGTATTGTGCCAGCAGTTCGTGCAGCGAGCGTCCAGACCACGCCCCGGTGAGGACGGTACTTTGGTCCCGGCCATGGTCGACGATTTCCCAGCTCTCGGCGTAATCGGGCTCCGGACCGATCGGCTTGTGGAGCTGTGTCCCCAAGCGGCGGCCCCCCCAGAGATAGCGGCGGAAGATCGGCTGGAACTGGAGAGGATAGAGGGGATGGGTTCGTTCACTCATTCTTTAGTCCTTCATAGTCTCCAGACCTGTCCTCCACCGAGACAGGCTCGGTGGGGGGAGGAGTTGGGTTGCGCGGCGGTTAGTCTCCAGACCTGTCCTCCACCGAGACAGGCTCGGTGGGGGGAGGAGTTGGGTTGCGCGGCGGTTCGTCGCCAGACCTGTCCTCCACCGAGACAGGCTCGGTGGGGGGAGGAAGGTGTGTGACGACCCCGTCGGTCGGCGCGGCGGATTGCCGCGGAATATCGCGAGGTTCTTTGCAAAACTGCGGTTTTGGTCCATGATACGGTTTACGTCCAATCCATGCGACTCGCTCGCGAGACCTCGGCCCGCATCCATGCCGCTCCGCCCGCCCAACGAAGACTTGTTCGAAACGACGCGCATGTCCTTCGGGGAGCACCTGGAGGAGCTGCGCAAGGTTTTGATCCGAGCCCTGCTGGGTGCGGCGATAGGGATCCTGGTCGGCATGTTGATTGCCGACAAGGTTGTGCTGTTCCTGCAGACACCGCTGAATCGGGCGATCGCGGAATACAATTTTCAGCGGGCGGCGAACGAACTCAAAGCGCGGAACGGCGGGATCGTGCCACCCGAGGTCCTGCCGCTGCTGAACCAGCGCACGTTCATCCCCCGCACGGTGCGCGTCGACCCTGGGCAGTTGGTGGAGGTGTTGCGTTCGGTCAGTCCGAATGCCTTGGAAGAGGTCCAGATCGAGCCGTATCGGTTCGGCCCCCCCGACGTCCCGGCGGAAAAGGTTCGAGTCGCCGCCGCGGCCCTGCTCCCCTCGACTCTCACGTCAACGCGAGGTTCTCCGTCGGCAGCGGACGCGGAGCGCCGCGAGCGGTTGCAGCGGTTGTACTCGCTCCTGGCCCCCTCGCAGCAGACCGCGGTGCAACGAATCGCTGCCGCGTCGGAAATCACGCCGGCCGATCGGACCGAGCTGATCGCGATCTTGAACACGTTGGTGGATGGCGAGAATCTGGCCGATGATCCGGCGTATGCCTCGTTGTTTGCGTCCCCCCGCCGGTCCTGGGTGCATTGGTTCTCGGCCGCTCCACCCAACCCGCTGGCGGAGATGAAGAAAGCGTTTTCCGGCGACGACAGCGCGGCTGCCGACGGTCGGCGGCGGTTGAATCGGTTGCTGGTCTGGAAGGCGCTGGAAGATCAGTTGCCCCCGCCCGGCTTGGCGCTGGCGGAGATGGAGGTCTGGGAGCCGATGACGGTGGCGACTCAGTCGTTGGCCGCCGCGGAAGGCTTCATGATCTGGATGAAGGCGGGGGCGATCGCCGGCTTGTTCCTGGCCAGCCCCTGGATCTTCTATCAGATCTGGGTATTCGTCGCGGCGGGACTGTATCCCCACGAACAGCGCTACGTCTATGTCTACATGCCGATGAGCATCCTGCTGTTCGTGGCCGGGGCGCTGCTGGCGTTTTACTTTGTGTTCGACCCGGTGTTGGGATTCTTGTTCCAGTTCAACGCCCGAATGGGAATCGACATCCAGCCGCGGATCGGAGATTGGTTGAGCTTTGTGCTGTTCTTGCCGCTGGGGTTCGGGATCGCCTTCCAGCTGCCGCTGGTGATGTTGATCTTGAATTGGCTGGGGATTTTCAGCGTGCGAGCCTACTTGGAGAAATGGCGGGTGGCGATCCTGGTCGTCTTTTTCCTGGCAATGGTGCTCACGCCCGCCGAACCGATTAGTATGATGTTGATGGCGGTGCCGTTGACGCTGCTTTATTTTTTCGGAATCGCGCTCTGCCGTTGGATGCCGCGTCGCCAGAATCCGTTCGGCGAAACGGCCGAGGTTTGAGTGCGCGAGGTTGGCATTTCTGCGGAAGGTTCGCGCATGTACATCACCAGACACCACCTGACTCTTTGGGGATTCTTGGTCGCATTCGGCGGGTCGGTCCCCTGGATGGTCTCGGCTCAGGAACCGGCTCAAGACCCGATCGCGGCAATCCAGGCCAGCGGCGGATCGGTCATGAAAATCGCGCAGGATTCGGAGGACCTGGAAGTTGCATTCCATTTGTCAGATCAGGAGATCGGCGATGCGCAGCTGGCAGTTTTGAAACAGCTCCCCAATATCGTCTGGCTGAACCTGGCGAACACGAAAATCACCGATGCAGGATTGGCGCACATTGCGTCGCTGCCACGGCTGGAGAAGCTGCATTTGGAGAAAACTGCGATCGGCGACGAAGGACTCAAGCATCTGGCGAATTTGGGAGAGCTGCAGTATTTGAACTTGTATTCGACGCAGGTCACCGATGCGGGGCTGGTCCATTTGCAGGGGCTGAAGAAGCTCAAGCGGCTCTACCTGTGGCAATCCAAAGTCACCGACGCCGGGGTGGACTCGCTCAAGGGGGCGGTGCCGGAATTGTACGTCAATGTGGGAGCGGCGCTCCCACCGCCTCCGGCGACCGAAGCGCCCAAGGAAGGGGAAGCCGAGAAGGCCGGCGAAGCAACTGACAAACCGGCCGACAAGCCAACCGAGGAAGCAAAGCCTGAGGAAGGCAAGAAGGACGATGCCCCGAAGTCTGACGATGCGCCGAAATCTGACGACGCCCCGAAATCTGACGACGGCGGTGCCGGGGATGGCGCGGACGAGAAAAAGGACGGAACCCCGACCCGATGAATGTCGTCGTTCTGACCGGGGCGGGGATATCGCAAGAGTCGGGCTTGGCGACGTTTCGCGGAGCCGATGGCCTCTGGGAGGGGCACCGCGTCGAGGATGTCGCGACTCCGCAAGCATTCGCCCGCCAGCCTCAATTGGTGCATGAATTCTACAACCAGCGCCGGCGACAGCTGTTGAGCCCAAACGTTCAACCGAACGCGGCGCATCGGGCGTTGGCCGAGTTCGAGCAGCAATGGCCGGGTGAATTTCTGTTGGTAACACAAAACGTCGATGACTTGCACGTTCGCGCCGGCAGCCGTCATGTGCGCGCGATGCACGGCGAACTGTTGAAGGCACGGTGTCTGGAGACCGGTGAAATCTTCGAATGGCGGGAGGACTTGGGTCTGGAGACCCCCCACCCAAGAAACCCCACGTGGCGCGGCCGCCTGCGCCCGCACATCGTCTGGTTTGGCGAGTACCCTTTGTTCCTGGACGAAATATCCCGGGCCCTGGCCAAGGCCGATCTCTTTGTGGCGATCGGGACATCCGGGCTGGTCTACCCCGCCGCGGCGTTGGTGGAGATGACGCCGGATCGCTGCCGCCGCGTGGAGATCAACCTGGACGATACGCCGGTGGCTCGCGCTTTTGATGAGGTCGTCCGCGGCCGAGCAGGCGAGGAAGTCCCCAGATTCTTTGCCGGATTGTCGAATCTAGTCGGCAAGGCATAGTGCGGCGGCGCGCCGGTTCCTCGCGACCGGAACGGACAAACCATTCTGTCGCCAACTCGTACTCGTGCTCGAAATCCCACTCCTCATCGAAACACCTCGATTGCGATTACGAGCACCGTTTCACTGAGCACGAGCCCGAGAAGATTGCGTTTGACAACGCGATCAGTGTAATCGCAACGCAGTCGTCAGACGCAGGCTGGCGGGCAGTGGCATTCACAACGCTCGCGGCTTGCAATGCCGCGGTACCAACAACCGTAGGCCAGCCTTGTAGGCCGGCAGAGTGCTCAACACGTATCGCGTGGCTACGTGGGCTGGCACGATCGCGAGAACGCTACCAGGCAAATAGTGTACGCGTGTACACTATACGATCAGCCCGGCGAGGCGGTCGGAGTTTGGCCCGATGGGAACGGTGCGGTGTGTTGCGGCACGGGGAGGATCGGCGACCCAGTCGCAACCGCCGCAATCGGGAGTTTGATCGTGAAGCAGGTGCCGACGCCGACCGTGCTTTCGACTCGAATCTTGCCGCGGTGCCGTTCGATGATTTGCCGGCAGACGGAGAGCCCCAAACCCGTCCCCCCTTTGCCGGTCGCATCGGGTCCCGATTTCGTACTGAAGTACGGTTCGAAGATCTTCGGCAGACGCTCGGCCGGAATCCCGGGGCCGCTATCGCGGATGGCGATGTCGACGGTTTGCTGGGCGGGGTCCTGCGTCAGCCGCACGATCAGTCGACCGCCGGAGGGCATCGCCTGGCGGGCGTTCGTCAGTAGATTGATCAGGATTTGCTGGATCTGGTTGCCGCAGGCCTGGGCGAAGGGAACTTCGTGCAGGTCCTGCTCCACCTGGACGCGGTACTTTTGCAATTCACGTTCTAAGAGGATGAGCGTCTCCTCGAGAATCGCTCGCAAATCGGTCGGCTCGAGGTCATGCGAGCGGTTGCGGGCCATCCCCAGTACGGAGTTCGTGATCTTGGCCGCGCGCTGACCGGCTGCCAGGATTTTCTCGAACGCCTTCGTCCGCGTGGGCTCGTCCCCGTGCCGTAAACCCAATTTGGCGTAATTGAGAATCGTCATCAGCACGTTGTTGAACTCGTGCGTCGTGGTGCCTGCGAGTTCGCCGAGAGCGGCCATCTTCTGGGAGAGGCAGAGTTGCTCCTCCAATTGGGCCACCCGCGCTTCCAGTTGTGCGGTGGATTGTTGATGTTCCAAGTCGGAGGAGGGCTGACGGGGAGTATTCATCGATGGACGATTGCCATGCGTTGCGAGGAGGCCTGGTCGCTGACGTATTGCCACGAGCGGCCCACGGGCGGGTGCGGGCCGGAATCTCGATGGGATCAGCCGTACCAAGGCCTCCGCTCAGGTCAGGGGCGGGGGGGGCCGGACTCTTGTTGTATCGGCGGATTGGCGTTGGCTCCCTGATCACGATTGGTACAATCGATCGCCGTTACCCAAACCACCCAAATCGACCGGCTAGCAATGGAGGCAGGCCCATGGATCGGAAACCGGCTGTGCAACAGTTGGCGCGAATGGAGTCGTTGTTGTCGATCGCCGAGCGCCTGGGATATCAAATTCGCAACGAAAATCAGGGAGGGCGCGGCGGCGGTGTTTTCCACTTCCAAAACCGCAAATGGCTGTTCATCGATCTGGCGTTGAGCACCGCGGACAATTTGACGCGTCTGGAAGAATGCCTGGACCCGGCCGAACACCGGTCGAACTAGGCGCCGTCCCCATTTGTCGTCCTACCGTTCCGCTTCCCCCCAACTCTTCGTTTAACGCCCAGCCGGAGGCGCCGGCTTTGCGCCATACGCCCAGCCGGAGGCGCCGGCTTTTCGCCATACGCCCAGCCGGAAGCGCCGGC
>JBGSLW010000177.1:0-17636 GCA_041740495.1 Pirellulaceae bacterium | reverse complement strand
GAGACAGGACCGGGCTGCAATTGCCGCAGCTATCCCCCTGCACAGCGGCGAGTGCTACGTCCTTCATCGAATCGACTCGGCGCCGATAATCGGCTCGGATTTCCACGGGGAGCTTGGCCTCGGCCTCCCGCAACTCGGTTAGACGCGGGCGACCGACGGTTCGCTGGCGTAGAGGATGGCGTTGCAGTTCGAACAGGTGTGGCTCCGATTGGCTTGGATTTCCTGAATGAGTTGCAGAGTCAGGACCTGGCTGCAATTGCCGCAGCTATCCCCCTGCACAGCGGCGAGTGCTTCGTCCTTCATCGAATCGACTCGGCGCCGATAATCGGCTCGGATTTCCACGGGGAGCTTGGCCTCGGCCTCCCGCAACTCGATCAAGACCCGTTCCAAGTCCCCGCGGACGACGCTAAGCCGACCTTCGATTTCGTTCGCCGTTTTCTTGGTTTCTAGCTGGGCCGTGGCCAACGCCGCCTGGGCCTCCGCGATCACCTTGGTCTGTTCGTCGATGTTCTCTAGCAATTCCAGGATCTCGTCCTGCAGCACGGCGTTGGCTTGCACGTCGGCGGCGATTTGATCGTTGAGCAAGCCGTATTCCCGGTTCGACTTGCACGTATTGCGTTTGTTTTTGAGGTCAGCGATCCGGGCTTCGCGTTGTTTTAGTTGCAATTGTTTCTCGTTCGCGGCCAGGCGGGATTTCTGTTGGGCTTGTTTCGAGCTCTCGACTTTCTGCTCAGCAAGCTTCTCCACGGTCCGCACCACGTCGACGCGGCGAGGCCCCCGCTCCAGTTGCCGCTCCAGGTCGGTGCGCAGCCGCAGACTATGGTGAACGCGTTCCAGGATTCGACGATCGACTTGATAAGCAGACATGGCAGACTTTCAAAAAAAAAAACCGCCGGCAAATTGCGGCGGTAGGAAACAGTGTGGACCCAAACTGCTGGATCCGGGAGATCCCCGAAGCCAGCAGCGTGCCCGAAGCCAACAGCGTGCCCGAAGTGACAGCGCGTTTGGGAACAGCGGGGATCAGCCTTCGGCATCCCCGCGGAGGTAGCCTTCCAGTTGCAGACTGCGGACCGGATTTTGCAATTTCTTGACAGCTTTGGCTTCGATTTGACGGACACGTTCGCGGGTGACTTTGAAAATGCGACCAACTTCCTCGAGCGTATAAGTATACCCGTCTCCCAACCCATAACGCAAACGGATGATTTCCCGTTCGCGGAAGGTCAGGGTCTTGAGCAGCCGCTCGATGTTGTCGCGGAGGAACCCGTTGCTGGCCAAACGAGCCGGGTTCTCGGTATGAGCGTCCTCGATCAAGTCCCCCACACTGGCGTCTTCGCCTTCCCCCAGAGGGCGGTTGAGACTGACCGGATGCCGGCCGATATCCAGCACGCGGCGGACTTCTTCGGCGTCGATCCCCGCCAATACCGCGATTTCATCGGCGGTCGGGGTCATCTTCGTCTCTTGCTGGAGCTGTTTCTCGATGTTGCGGAGCCGCGTCAGGACGTCGATCATGTGCACCGGGATACGGATAGTGCGCGCCTGATCGGCGATTGCCCGCGTAATCGCCTGGCGGATCCACCAGGTGGCGTACGTGGAGAATTTGAAGCCGCGGCGATATTCGTACTTGTCGACTGCCCGCATCAGGCCGGTATTTCCCTCCTGGATCAAATCCAGAAAGCTCAACCCGCGGTTGCGATATTTTTTGGCGATCGAGACGACCAAGCGGAGGTTGCTGCTGGACAGTTGGCGTTTGGCGTTCTCGAATTCCAGGAAAAAGCGCCGCGCCCGTTGGCAGCGGGCCCGCAGCCCGCGTGGGCTTTCACTGCACTGGACGACCAGACAGCGCCATTCACGTTGCAAACGAGAACGTTCGGCCAGATCGACCGGACTTTCACCCAACTCGCCCAAGCGGCGTTGGATCGTCTCCATCCGCTGGCAGAATTTCTCTAATTCCTTCAGCAGCGGACTGACGCGCCGCGAGCGCAGGCTCAATTCTTCGACCAGAGTGACCAGTTTCCCGCGCCGGCGAATGAAACGCCGCCGCGCGGCACTCTTTTCCGCAGCCGACGCCGATCGCGATGTGATCGTTCGGAAGTCGGCCCGGTTGGCCGCCATCAAGTGATCGATCGTCTGAAAGTGGTGCGGCATCCGAGCGGAGATTTGCTCCTTGGTCAGTCGTTCGGTGAGCGATACTTTGATCGTCCGGTCGAAAGGCAACTCGCCCGCGTACACCCGTTTGAGGGTCGCGACCGTCGCACGAATGGCGTAGTCGTTGGAGAGCAGTACGTGGCGGAACCGTTTGCGAGCGATTTCGATCCGTTTGGCGAGCGCGATTTCTTCGTCCCGCGTCAGCAGGGGGATTTCGGCCATCTGGCTGAGGTACATCCGAATCGGATCGCTGTTGGATCGAGGGAGTTTTTCCGCCAGATGAAGCGACTCCAGATCGGCTTCCACGGCGGCGGCATCCGCCAGATCTTCGGCGGTGGGCCCCTCCGCAACCGGCGTCGCCTCCACCGGGGGGTTGTCGGTCAATTCGATGCCGTGCTTCTCCAGCGCGACGATCAACTCGTCGATCTTCTCCGGCGTGTTCGCCTCGTCGGGCAGATAGCTGGTGACTTCGACGTAGGTCAGATAGCCCTGTTCGCGGCCTTTGATGACCAGGGCGCGCAAATCCATTTGCAACTGTTTCATGGTACGTTCCTCCTTGATGAACCATTTCGCGTGTGCCCGCCGCCCCATCCGTTGGGGCCGAGGCGTTTCTGGGGCGGCGGGAAACCGCCCCACCGTCTTACGAGGTTCCCTCCTTTGTCCCAACTTGGGACGCTAATTCCTGGCGCTGCCGCGCCCGTTCCAAGATTTCCTGCAACGCCGACATTTCTTCATCCGCGTCCGCGATCGTCGAAAGCTGCGCAATCGCCTGGCGATTGACCGCATCCAACGCATCGCGGTCCAATGTCTTGATCACATCCTCCAGCCGCTGTTGCGGTGAGGCCTCCGCATGCGCCTGCTTCTGTTGGGCAAGGTCGTCGATTTCCGCCAACAAGCTTTTCAGTCCCAGATCTTCCAATTCGGTCAAGACGCTCAACACGTCGGCTGGCAACCCCTCCCAGAATCGACGGCAAAACTCGGCGTAAACCTGCTGGGAGGCCGGATGCCGCAGTTGCACAACTTCGATCTGGGCGCTGGCCGCTTCGATCAACCCCGGCTCGATGCTCAGCAATTCCAACAGCTCGCGTTCCGCCGGCGGCAGGTCGCGGACGCGGCACGTGATCTCAGCGGAAGGCTCGGGTGAGGTGCGCCGCACTGAGCGAACTCGGCCGCGCAGTTCCTCAATCCGACGAGTCAGCATTCCATGGTCGGCGGCGAATCGCCGAGCGACTCGGCCCAGAATCTGCTGTTCGCGCAGCAGGCTGGCCCCATGGATGGCGGCCGAGGGGCGGCGCGAGATCGTTTGCAGCACGTTTTCCAAGGCGACCGCCGCCCGATGCGTGTCGCGCTGGACGTCGACCCCCTGCAATTCGATCGCCAGTTTGTGGTCGACGGCATCCGCCGCCGCAACTACCAATTGTTGCAAATCATGCAGCGAGAATCGGTCCAGGTACTCCGCGGGATCCAGGTTGTCTGGGAGCGTGAGGACGCGCAAATCCAAATCGGCGGCGATGAACAGCTCCAACGTCTCGTTGGCGCGGCGGCGGCCCGCCTCGTCGCCGTCCAACACCAGCACGACCCGCTCGACAAACCGTTTCATCAGCCGCAGGTGGCGTTCGTTGAGGGCGGTGCCCAACACCGCCACGGCGTTCTCCAATCCGGCCTGCCAGGCGGCGACGACATCGGTGTACCCTTCGACCACGATCAATTCGTTTGGTTTCTGGGTGGCGTCGCGAACCAGATTGAGTCCGTACAAGTTCTCGCTCTTGGAGAAGACGCGGGTCTCCGGCGAATTCACGTATTTGGGGGGTTCCCGCTGCCCTTCGGCGATTTGCCGCTCGGCTGCTTCGGGGAGTATTCGTCCGCCGAAACCGACCACGCGATTCTGCAGGTCGAAGATCGGGAACATCACCCGTCCGCGAAACCGTTCGTAACTTCCCGATCCGCTGGTGCTGTCCGCCAGGACGCCGATTGCCTTGAGAATGGGCGCCGCGTAACGCGTGTCTCGCGCCTGTTCGCTCAGCCAAAATCGTTCGTCGGGTGCGAACCCGATGCGGAATTTCTCGAGACTGGCTGGGGTGATCCGCCGGGCGGCGAGATATCGCCGAGCCGACTCGGCGTGGGGCGACGTCCGCAGATACTGCTGGTACTGGAGCGCGGACCATTTGAGGGCGTCGAACAGCGTCTGCTTGTCGTCGACGCTGCCCGGTTGGACCGCCGCCTGGCGTTCGGTGACCGGAATGCCAGCTCGATCCGCGAGAATGCGCAACGCTTCCCCAAAGCTGACATTGTCCCGCTTCATCACAAAGGAGAAGACATCGCCCCCCAGATTGCAGACCCAGCACTTCCAGGTCTGGCGGTTCGGATTGATTTGCAGACTGGGGCGTTGATCGTCGTGCCAGGGGCAACGCGCCACATAGGCACTTCCTTGCCGGCGCAGCGTCAGATAACTGCCGACCAGGTCGACGATATCGTTGGCCTGACGGACACGGTCTTTCAGATCAAACGCGGGGCTAGACACCAGATCCTCCTGAGTCAATTCGTCGGCGCGATTCGGGCTCGTCCAACGACTTGCGGTGTCGTTCCGCCGAGGCGCTCTTCCGCACGTGCGGGAGCGAAAGTTGGCCTCGACGATCGTTCTCCTTCTTGAGAACAGAAGACTATAATCCAAGGGTCGCGAGCGTCCAACACGGATTTGCGCCGACCGCTATCAGCCCATTCTAGCAAAAAGGATTACGCGATGAGCACCTCCGCCCAGTGGCTGGAACGCTTGAGCCGCGCGACCGATTACGCCGATCTGCAGGCAATGTTCCAGGAACTGCTGGCCGACCTCCACGACGGTGAGGACAACGGGGCGTTGGCGCAGGCCATCGACGACGCCATCCGGCGCATGCACATCGAACGAGCGCGGGACGCGCACGAGCTGGAGTCGTTCGAACAGGAATTTGCCACCTTTCGCGAACAACAGCAGGGTGTCGTTGGGTGGTTCCGCCGGCACCTCCCCTTTTCCCACACGCGTCGTCAAGAGCGGGGGCACCGCGAGTCCATCGCCGATCAACAAGCAGAAATTCTAGCGGACAACCTGATCATCGCCCGCGCCCAGATGGTCAAAGAACAGCTGTTGCCGCCCGAACAACGCAAAATGGGGCGCACCGTCGACCAGTGGCGGGCGCGGCTTGGGGAGTTGCGGGCAGATGCGTCGCTCCAGCCCTTTGCGATCGAAATGCAAGGGTTGATCGACGAAATCCAACGGTCGCAGGAATTCTTGGGACTGCTGGAGCAGGACGTGCAGGCATTCGCCAACGCCGACTTCACCGCCGCGGAGGATGAGCGCCGGCAGCGGACGGACTTGGAAGCTGCCCGCAGCGAACTGGCGGCCTTGCAGGGGGAACTGGAGCACGAACTTGCTCTGAAGTCCGCCGGGCTCCGGCGGTTGGGCGAACTGGTGTCGGACGATTTGACCGCCGGCGACGACACGTATCGCCGCGGGTACCAGCGAAGTCTGGCGATGGGTCGCGCCCGCGAACAAGCCGTGGGGGTTCAAAATGCGGCCGATCAGCTGTTGGCCCAGTTGCAGCGGATCGTCGAACTGGAGGGCGAGCAACTGGACCTTCCCCGTTTGTTTCAGCAAATGGAGCAGGAGGCGACTCGCTTTCGCCAGCAAGCCGACGAGGCCCGCCAGCGACAACACCAACTCAGCCGCCAAATCGATCAGCGATCCAGCGAGTTCGACGCGGTGAACCTGGGCGTGCAACAAGCTCGCTCCGCGTTCGACGCAGCCCGGCGGCTGTTCGAAGCGTACACCCGTGAGCAAGGGGTGGTCGAGCTCGACCCGCAGACAAAATCGTCGCCGGTGTTCGGTGAATTCCAGCGGCAGGAGAGCGCCTTGCATCAGGCCGAGTCGTTGTTCCAACAAGTCGCCACGCCCTTCCAACAAATGCAGGTCGAGGTGATCGACCTCGGCCGACTTGCGGAGACCCTTATCCGCAATGTCGAAGAGGTGCTGCGGCGGCAACAAGGGAATACTCGGCGACAGCGGGAAGTTCAAGATGCGTTGGCGGGCGAGTACCACAAGACGCGGCCGCTCTTCGCCCGACTCGAGAATCAATTGCGGTCGTACACGGATTCCTTGGCGGCGTTGGGACGGAACACGCGTCTCCCCGATTTGTCCGAGTTTCAAGACTTGGGAGCCAACGCCCGCAACCAACACTCCGCGAATTGGCTACCGAATCCCGATTGGGCCCGCCGCCGGCAAGCCTCCGCGGCCCGCGACGACTTCGAATTGATTCGGCGGTTTCGTGAAGCCCTCCGCGGAGAGCTTGAACAGTTGGAACGCGATTTCACGGCCGAAAAAGAAGCGCTGAAGGTAACCTGGAGCGCACGCGTCCGCGAGTTACTGAATGAAAATCTGGCGGAAGCCGTGATTGGACTGGCGTGACGCCCCGGAGCGGGGACGCCCGTGCGCGTCGCAAAGACAAGATTCAAGATTCAAGATTCAAGATTCGAGATGGCTAGGCTCGGCGAGTGTCGAAGGCGACGATTCGATCTACAATCTTTTCTGCTCGTCTTTCCGTTCTGAATAACATTTCTCGAATGTTAAATCTTGAATCTTGAATTGCCTTCTTTTCCCCGTCCCTATTCCCGACCTGGAAGTTCCTCTTCATGCTCGCCCCACGACTTTCCCCCCGTCGGATGATCGCTTTCGCCTGCTTTAGCGGGCTCTTCCTGCCTTCCGCCACCGCACAAGTCGAGAACGTTCCCGCATCCGACCGATACACGACAGCAGCCGATTCTCTTTCGCACTTCATCGCCGCCGAAATCGAGCAGAAAAAAATCCCTGCGGTTTCGATCGCGGTGGTCGATGCCGAGGGCGTCATGTGGGCGCACGGTTTCGGCTTCGAAGATCCTCAGCGGACTCGCCCCGCCACCGCGGCGACAGTCTATCGAGTCGGCTCGGTCAGCAAACTTCTCGCCGATATCGCGGTCGTGCAGGCGATCGAACAAGGCAAATTGAAACTCGACGACGACATTCGCTCGATCCTTCCCGATTTCCAGCCGCACAATCCGTTTGACCAGCCGATTACGTTGCGGCGTCTGATGAATCACCAAAGCGGATTGGTGCGGGAGCCTCCCGTGGGCAGCTATTTCGACGCGGCGGCGCCGAGCCTCGCGGCCACCGTCGCCAGCCTGAACGACACCACATTGGTGCACGCTCCCGGCAGCGCCACCAAGTATTCGAACGCGGCGGTTGCGGTCGCCGGCCGGGCCTTGGAAGTTGCGGTGGGGCGCTCGTTCGCCCAGCACTTGCAGTCGAAATGGCTAGCGCCCCTGGGAATGGACTCGAGCAGTTTCGCCTCCACTCCGGCGATCGAAGCCCGGTTGGCCGCCGGCCAAATGTGGTCGTACGACGGTCGCCGCTTCCCGGCGCCGAACTTGCAGATGGGCTGCCTGCCCGCCGGCAATTTGTACTCCACCGTCCTCGATCTCGGCCGCTTCATGCAGCTGATCTTTCGGCAAGGCGAATTGAATGGAAAGCGGTTTCTCTCCCCCAAAATGCTGGCCGAAATGCTGGCAGTCTCTCCCGCAGGAAACGAAAAACCGCAACGAGAATTCGGAATAGGTTTTGCGATCGGCAAGTTCGATGGCCGCCAGACCTTTGAACATGGGGGCGCCATCTACGGCCATGCCACCCAGTTCATCGGCTTGCCCAGCGAGCAAATGGGCGTGATCGTCGTCGCGTCACTGGATGTCGCCAACGGCTGGGTCCAACGCGTCAGCCACGAAGCCCTCCGCGCGTTTCTGAGGGCCCGCGACGGCCAGCCTGTCCAACCCGTGGAAAGCACCGGGGGAGTCGACCGCACCTGGGCGCGGAGCCAGGTCGGCTTGTATTCCGATGGAGTCAATACCCGGCGGTTGATCGAGCTGGCAGGAGCACTCCGGATCCAAGGAGGGACGTTTGACCACGAAATTCGCCGCCGCGGGGAAGCATTCTTCATCGATGATGTCCAGGCGTACGGTCCGCCCATCGAATTCGGCGAAGGACAATTCACGTTGGGCGACAAGACCTGGAAGCGAATCGACGATCCACGGCCGCCCGAAATCCCGACCGAATGGAGCGGGCTGGTCGGCGAATACGGCTGGGACCACAACACCCTGTTTGTCTACGAGGATGGTGGGCGCTTGTGGACCCTGATCGAATGGGTATTCCATTATCCCCTGCAAGCCGAGTCGGACGGCGGGTTCGCATTCCCCAATTACGGGCTCTACCCGGGAGAGCGACTGGTGTTTGAGCGCGATGCCCAGGGCACAGCCACTTCGGTCGTCGCGGCGGGCGTCACCTTCCCTCGGCGCCGCGCCGACTTGGACAACCAATCGACCTTCCGCATCCGTCCACTCCTGCCGGTCGATCGCCTGCAACAAATCGCCAGGGCGGCCGAGCCGCCGGTGGAGCCCGGCGAACGACTCCCTGCCGATCTGGTCGAGCTCGTCCAACTGGAGCCGGGGCTGCACCTGGACATCCGCTACGCCACCGAGAACAACTTCATGGGGACGAAGTTTTACGACCAGGCGCGGGCTTTCCTGCAACGACCCGCCGCAACCGCGTTGGCAACCGCCCATCGGAACCTAAAGCCGCGAGGCTACGGATTGCTGATCCACGACGCCTACCGCCCCTGGTATGTCACGAA
Organism: Pirellulaceae bacterium; assembly: GCA_041740495.1. Taxonomy (GTDB): domain Bacteria; phylum Planctomycetota; class Planctomycetia; order Pirellulales; family Pirellulaceae; genus JANMEB01. Next base: position 8,805 of record JBGSLW010000177.1, on the reverse strand, counting down.
GATGTTCTGGGAAGCCACGCCCGCGGAAATGCGGCATTTCGTCGCCAACCCCGAACACGGCTCGCGGCACAATCGCGGTTGCGCCGTCGACCTGACGCTGTTTGAACTCGACAACGGCCAGCCCGTGACGATGGTCTCCGGATACGACGAGTTCAGCGAGCGGGCCTATCCGGAATATCCCGGAGGGACCGCCCGGGAACGCTGGCACCGCCGCCTGCTGCGCTCCGCCATGGAAGCCGAACAATTCGAAGTCTATGAATTCGAGTGGTGGCACTTCGATTTCCACCTCTGGCCGAACTACCCGATCGCAAATCAACGCTTTCAGGAAATCTCGCAGTAGTCCGGCGGGGAAGTATGCGTTCCACAGGGCGAACAACCGAACGATTCACGTTGAGGGTTCGGCAAGTCTTGGGATAGGCTCTCAACTCTTGAACCTTACCTCTCACCTCGCACGTCTCACCTTTTGAAGCTTGAATCTTGAATCACAACTCAACCAATCGCTGCGTGCCTACCATCCCATCCTTTGATCTACTTGTCTTCGACTGGGACGGCACGCTGTGCGACTCCACCGCAGTGATCGTGCAGAGCATCCAGGCAGCCTGCATCGATGTCGGGCTCGCGCCTCCCTCTCCGCAGGATGCGGCGTATGTGATCGGCATGGGGCTGGCGGCGGCGATGCAGCACGTCGCTCCCGATCTACCGCTCCACTTGTATCCGGAGTTAGCGGAACGCTACCGAGTCCACTATGTGGAGTACGAGCGAACGGTCGAGCTGTTCCGCGGCGTCCACGAGTTATTGCACGAGCTCCGCCAACGCGACTTCCGCCTGGCCGTAGCGACGGGCAAGAGCCGTCGAGGCCTCGACGTCGCGATGGATCAGACTCAATCCGGAGGGTATTTTCACGCGACTCGGACGGCGGACGAGACCGAGCCCAAACCGCATCCGCGGATGTTGCACGAGCTGATCGCGGAGTTGCAGACCACCCCCGAACGCACGCTGATGATCGGCGATACCACGCACGATCTGCAATTGGCTGCGGCGGCGGGAACGCCCGCCCTGGCGGTCTCTTATGGTGCGCATCCACTCGAGCTTCTCGTCGGCCACAACCCGCTGGCGATCGTGCACTCGATCGATGAATTGACGCAGTGGCTTTACTCCAGGCATTGACCGTCGGTGAGCAAGCGTTCCCGCAGCTGGGAGTAATCGACCGCTTGTACGCTGGCATGAAAGCGCACGCGCGCTGCAGCCATCAAGTCCCCTTCGTAGGTGGCATCGATGAACATCTTGCCTGCGAACCGCTCCCCGGCGAGAGTGCGGACGGCGATCAGCTGCGACCCACAATACTCTTTTCCAGGTCAACCATCGATCGGCACGCATCGGCACATTCCTCCAGCATCCAGGATTGCCTGCTATTTTACGCGAGTTCCAACGACTCGGGCCGAATCCGCACTCGAAACGCGAATCACTCGGAAAATCAAACGCAAATCTCTCAGGTTTCTCTGGTTTCATTCACGTCCCCATCCAACTAGGATGGAAGCCAGCAATCATCGAGGCATGTTGGGGGGCATTCCTTGCTGGCAGGCAAGAAACTCCGTCGACACGCCTTCCGATTCTCCATCTCGACGATGGTGAAGCGCATTTCGCCGTGTTTGTTCGAGGATCCCCGGCCGGTCACGGCCGGTGGCGATTTTTGGCAAAGGATGCCTTCCTTGTCTCTAGCAGAGGAGTTCCTACATGTGGCAATTTCGTTCGTCCCGCCAGGGCCCGCGCCCTCACGAATACAGTCGTCTCAATCTGGAGTCGCTCGAGTCGCGCCTCTTATTGTCGGGTAACGTCCAGGCGAGCCTGGACGACGGCACGCTGTCGATCGTTGGCGACGCCGCCGACAACGGCGTGCTGGTCACCACGGTTTACGATGCAACGTATGGTACCGGGCTGCGCGTCGAAGGGATCGACTATTCCGGCGCCACGACGGTCAACGGCAATGCGGCGCCGGCCGATTTCTTCGGGGTCGTCAATCTCGACGTCGACTTACAGGACGGCGACGACGCCTTGGGCGTCTCCGGCGATATCGACGCGTTGGCGGAATGCTTGGGGTTCGAGGTTGATCCGGAGCCTGAGTCGTTGTTGGGAAGGCCCGAACTTTATCTGCCGGGATGGGTGACCCTCCGCCTGGGGAACGGAGATAACCAAGTCGGCGCCGGTCCGGGAACCGTCGGCCAACGCGTGTTGATTGAAACCGGCTCTGGCGATGACCAAGTCGGCTTGTGCGAAGTGAAAGCGGGCACGAACCTGGTGGTTCGCACGTTTGGTGGCTACGACGAAGTCTTCCTCCACGACTGCACCTCGACAGGGCTCACCCGTATCCTCACCGCCAACGGAGACTCGGACGTCTACGTCGACGGCTTGTACGCCAACGAATTGGTCGTCCGCGGTGGATATCACGAAGACGGCGTCGAGCTGGCTTGTCTCCACGTCCAGGACGATGTGATCGTCCAGACCCAAAACGGTTATGATTGGGTCTACGTCGACGGATGCGAGTACACCGAGGAAAACGGCGAAGAGCCAGCGGCGGCGAACTATTGGGCTCCCCCCTCGGAAATCGGCGATCTGTTGGTGATTCAAACGTTCGACGGAGGGGCTGAAATCTCGGTTCACCGGGTCGACGCCGGTCGCGTCAATATCCTGGGTGGCATCCACAACGACTACGTCGACCTCTGGAAGACCGATGCCGTCCAGAGCATCGCCGTCACCACACTCGATGGCGACGATGACATCGGCGCTCGGGACGTCGAAGCCGACAGCATGTACGTCTATTCCGGCGGCGGCGACGATGAGGTCTTCGTCGGAGCCTCGTATTCACGCGAGTCGTATTTCGACAACGACCTAGTGATTATCACCAGCACCGGGAATGACCTGGTGCGGATCGGCGACGACCAGTACGGAGGATCCAACCTCTTGCCGGCCGCGGGAGAAAGCCAGCAGCTGTCCGGCGACGATGAAGCGAACATCGGCCGCAACCTGGTCGTGAACACCGGCAACGACGTCGACCGAATCGAAATCGCCTACTACGACGTGGCGGGCAATGCCACCATCGACGCGGGCGCCGGGGACGACAGCGGCGACTACTACGACGAAGTCCAGGGACCGAGCTCAGCCCAAGATGAGTTCTTCGGCGGCGTGCTGATGTACGACATGGACATCGCTGGGCATCTCAATGTCTTCTTGGGCAGCGGAGCGGATTCGGCGGAAATCGAGTACCTGCGTGTGGGCGGCAACGCCGTGATCGACGCCGGTCCGGGCGATGACGGTGAGACAGAACAAGTCCCATCGGTGAATGGGGGTTACGGAAATCAAGGGGTCGGTATCTACGGTTTGGATGTCGGTGGAAGCTTCTGGCTGATCCTGGGGTCAGGAGTCGATGCCGCCGAGGTGAGTGAACTGTATGTTGGGAACAATGCGTTCTTCAACGCCGGCGCCGATCAGGATTACTTGTCCCTGTATTACGTCGACGTGACCAACAACCTTTACGTCTACATGGGTGGAGGAAACGACGCGCTGTACGTCCAAAGTAGCTACGCCAATGCGGCGTGGTTCTACGGCGACGGCGGGAACGAAGATTACTTCTCCGAATGGAGCAATAGCTTCGGTTCACAACGCGTGTACTCGTTCGAGTATACCGTGGTGTAATCCCCCCTCACCAACTTGGTATCTCCAGCGGCCGCAGCAATGCGGCCGTTCCTTTTTTTTGAGGAGTTTTCTTCGTACTGGTACTCCTAGGCTTTGTCCCAAAACACAGTTTCGCGTCCCATTAACATCAGCCGCCTGGCGCTAGCCTGCGGTTTCTTCGCGCACCCGACACCGGAAACCGCAGGCTCGCGCCAGGCGGCTGATGTTTTGGGACAAAGCCTGGTCGACGATTACGCCTTTCGTTTACGCGCACGAGCAATCGTTCACGGCCTGTGGATACCTAACCGTCAGCCGACGGCGTACCCGGAAAGGAGCCAACACTCTGGCGCGCACTTACGGGCACGAGCGCGACGAAGAATCTGGAATTTGTGGAGAGAGAGAATTCCCCCCTAACGCCAAACGGTCGACGGCGTTGTCGACTGCTGGACAATCGTCGACTGGCCATAGAAGGCGTTTCCGTCGAATGTCGGCACATCGGTCGGACGAATGTGCGTTTCCCCAGCGATCAAATCGCTGACGGGGCGACTGCCGCGAGTCGAGCCTGGTTGGTATTGCGTCTGTAACTCGCCGACGGCAATCGAAACACCTGGAAGTCGGCTCCCGTCCTCCACCGCTACCCGAGTGGCCTGGCTGCGGTACCAATTGATGGCGGAATCGCCGGAATTGGCCTGCACGATCTGCTGGGTAGCCCCCCGCGGAAATGGGATGTCGCTGGCGCGGGACCCCGCGTCGGACGACGCGACGCCAGTGGGAATCACCGCCGGCGACGCGGCCAGGTTGGGACATCCTTGTTTGATCCATTTGATCCAGGAAACCTGCAACTCGCTGAGATTCTCGAAGCCATAGTACTTTTGCGTGGCCGAGTCCCAAGCCGCCGTTTCCCGGCCGGGCGCTTCGAGCGTCAACCCCTCGTCGATATAGTCGACGAACCGCCGATGCCCCCCTTGCATGATCAAGTACCGGGCCACCGAGTACCCCTGGGCGTAGATCGGATAAATGTCCTGCGGGTACTTCTTCATCGTGTACATCCGATTGAACGGAATCGTCCGCCGCTCATTGAAGAACTGGAACAAGAGCTGATGGTTCTTCGACCGCTCCGATTCATGCTCCACGGTGGTACATGCCCCCTCGTCCGCCCACCGCGGGAGCGGCCTGCCGAAATGCGAGGCGAAAATCGTATGGGTGATCTCATGCGGCAATACGGAATCGAGAATCCGTTCGGGACTGCCGCAAACTTCCATCTGCCAGCCAGTCGGCTGCGAACGCGCCATCCCCACCGCGAAGCCGAAACTCGTTTGCCCGTACGCCTGGGGCTCAATTCGCACCACGATCGGGCATTTTTCCGGCCAAGGGGCGAGCTCTTCGCCCAGCCAGCGGATCGCCAGCTCGCGGCGATACGCCTCCGCCGCTTGCCCCACCTGCTGCGCCAGCCTCCCGTCCGGAGCCCGGATTACGAAATTCGTCGTAGAATAGTCGGCGGCGGCGATTGGCACCCCCGCCCCCAAGCTCAAACCGATAAGTGTACATTTGTACAGTAGTGTACGAGCATCCATGCGCGGCGATTTCCTGGTACAATGGGCGGCGACCGCTCGCCCGGGTCGGACGAGCACCCCGCGGCGACCGCTCGGCCTTGAACGGCACTCGCCGCGGATCCTGCCTGCTCGGGTGTTCCCCCCCCGTGCAGCCGCCCAACGGTAATCGACGGCCGACAATTCACCTAGAGCGAATTCGCCGCAGAATTGCGTTGCTAGCGTGGATGGGGTTGAGTACCGCACACGGACGTACCTCGCACGGAGTAACGGGCACGGAGTAACGGGCACGGAGTGACTGGCACGGGGCACTTGAGACCGTAACCTCAATTGCGGACAGCAATGGTTTACGCCGAACTGCATTGCAAATCGAATTTCAGCTTCCTGACAGGAGCCTCGCACGCCGACGAATTGGTGGAGCGAGCCTGCCGACAGGACTATGCGGCGCTGGCCATTACAGACGAAAACAGTCTCGCCGGCATTGTGCGGGCGCACGCCGCCGCCAAATCTGCGGGGCTGCCGCTCGTGGTCGGCGCCGAGTTGATTTTCGAAGACGCGCCGCGTCTGGTGGTCTGGGCGGGGGATCGCGCGGCCTATGGGAGACTCTGCCGCCTGTTGACCTTGGGCCGCCGCCGTGCTCCCAAGGGCGAATGCCGCTTGTACTTCGCCGACCTGGCCGACCTGCACCCGGGGCTGCTGGTCGGGATCGTGCCGACCGCCGGAGACTTGCAAACGGGAGCATCGCCCCCCCGTCACGGCATTTCGGCGATCCGCGAATTGTTCGGCGACCGGGCGTACCTCTTGGCGGAGCTGTACGACGAGTCCGACGACGCGCAGCGGTTGGAGGCGCTCCAGCGCTGCGCGCACCGCCATCAGGTCCCGTTGGTCGCTGCCGGGGATGTGCTCTATCACGCCCCCAGCCGTCTGCCGCTGCACGATGTGCTGACGGCGATCAAGCATCAGACCACTGTGGCGGCGCTGGGGATGCATCGACCCGCCAATGCGCAGCGGCATCTCCGCACACTGGCCGACCGCCGACGACAGTTCGCGGCCGCCCCCGATGCGTTGGCCCGGACTATGGAGATCGTCGGGCGCTCCCCCTTTAGTCTGGATGAGTTGCGTTACGAGTACCCGCACGAGCTGGCGCCGGACGGTCAGACGCCGCTGGAATTTCTCCGGCAATTGACCTGGCAAGGGGCGGCCGGCCGCTATCCCGCGGGCCTGCCCGACAAAGTCCGCAACCAGTTGGAGCACGAGTTGACTTTGATCGAGGAACTCGCGTATGAAGCGTACTTCCTGACCGTTTGGGACCTGGTTCGCTTCGCGCGTCTGCGCGGGATTCTCTGCCAGGGGCGAGGCTCCGCAGCCAACTCGGCGGTCTGCTACTGCCTGGGAGTTACGTCGGTCGATCCGAACGCGACCGACTTGCTGTTCGAACGCTTCATCAGCCGCGAGCGCAACGAGGCGCCCGATATCGACGTCGATTTCGAACACGAACGCCGCGAGGAGGTCTTGCAGTATCTCTACGACAAGTACGGGCGCGACCGCGCGGGCCTGGCAGCGACCGTGATCACCTACCGCAGCCGCAGTGCGATCCGCGACGTCGGCAAGGCGCTCGGGTTTTCGCTCGATCGAGTCGACGCGTTGGCCAAACAAGTCGACGGGTACCACGACGTCGACGACTTGCAGCGCCTCTGCCAGGAAACCGGGATCGATCCGCAAACTCGGACCGGGCATCACTTTTGTCATTTGGTCGCGGAGCTGCTCGGCTTTCCCCGGCATCTCTCGCAGCACGTCGGCGGGATGGTGATGACCCGCGGCCGATTGGACGAGTTGGCTCCGATCGAAAACGCCGCGATGGAGGGGCGGACCGTGATCCAGTGGGACAAGAACGATCTGGAGGAACTGGGACTGCTCAAAGTCGATTGCCTGTGCCTGGGGATGCTCAGCGCGATCCGCAAATGTTTTCAGTTGATCGACCGGCATTGGGGGGAGCATTGGACGCTGGCCACGGTTCCGGCGGAGGACCCTCGCGTGTACGACATGATTTGCGCGGCCGATACGGTCGGCGTGTTCCAGATCGAAAGCCGCGGCCAGATGAGTATGCTGCCCCGGTTGCAACCCCGGACCTGGTATGACCTGGTGATCGAAGTGGCGATCGTGCGTCCCGGTCCGATCCAGGGGAATATGGTGCACCCGTATCTGCGACGGCGGGCCGGCTTGGAGAGTGTGACCTACCCCAACGACGAGATCCGCGCGGTGCTGCACCGCACCCTGGGGGTGCCGATTTTCCAAGAGCAAGCAATGAAGCTGGCGGTCGTGGTGGCGGGATTCACTCCGGGGGAGGCCGATCAGCTGCGGCGGGCGATGGGCGCCTGGCGGAAGACCGGCGTGATCGAGAAGTTTCGCGAGAAGTTGATGCTCGGGATGCGCGCCAAAGGACTGTCCGACGAATTCGCCGAACAAGTCTTCCGGCAGATCCGGGGATTCGGCGAGTACGGCTTTCCCGAATCCCACGCCGCGAGTTTCGCGTTGCTGGTCTACGTCTCCGCCTGGCTCAAACATTATTACCCCGCTGCTTTCACCGCCGCGATCCTCAATAGCTTGCCGATGGGGTTCTACGCGCCGGCCCAGTTGATCGCCGACGCCCGGCGGCATGGCGTGGGCCTACTGCCGATCGACGTCAACCACAGTCCATGGGATTGCACATTGGAACGAGCCGCCGACGCCTGGGCGCTGCGGCTGGGACTCCGGTTGGTCACGGGATTGCCCCAACGCGTCGGGGAGGAGATCGTCGCGGCCCGGCTGGAAGGTCCCTTCGTTTCGCAAAGCGACTTTGTGCGGCGGACCCAAGTCGGACAGGCGGTCACGGCGCGGCTCAGTCACGCCGACGCCTTCGGCTCGCTGCACCAAGATCGCCGGGCGGCGCTCTGGCAAGCGTTGGGGCAGGATCGCCGGCCGCTCGAGCAACCGCTTTTCGCGGAACTTACCGAGGACGACGTCGAGTCCGAGACGACGCCGCTGCCGGCACTCAGCCCCTTGGAGCAAGTCTTCGCCGATTACCGGGCGACCGGACTTTCGCTGAAAGGGCATCCGCTGGGATTCTATCGAGCCGACTTGGAACAAGCCCGTGTCGCGACCGCCGATGAACTGACGCGCTTGCCGGATGGCCGCCAAGCCCGCGTCGCAGGACTCGTCATCCTGCGGCAACGCCCCAGCACCGCCAAGGGAATCACATTCGTCACGCTGGAGGATGAAACCGGAACCGCCAACCTGGTGGTCAAACCTCAAGTCTGGGAACGCTATCGCCGAATCTGCCGGACCAGCGGGGCGTGGATCGCGCAGGGCAAGCTGGAAAATCGCAGCGGCGTGATCCACCTGGTCGCCGATCGATTGGAAGACCTCGCGGCCGTCCTCTCCGATTTGCGAATCCGCTCACGCGACTTTCGCTGAACACCCGTTCCCACACCCTCTCCCCCGCTGCAGGCGGTCGTGCCGTCTTTTTCACAGTAGGTTCGCCGAGCCCTTCGTTTAACGCCCAGCCGGAGGCGCCGGCTTTGTGCTGAATACGAAGTCGATTGTGCCG
>JBGSLW010000176.1:0-10258 GCA_041740495.1 Pirellulaceae bacterium | reverse complement strand
CGCCGCCGGACGCTCCCGTGGTCCCAGTTCCCGCGCCGCCAATCACGATTTCCGCCTTCTCGCCCAGAATCGGCTTGAGCGCATTGGCCAGCAACTCCGCCTTTTGGTTGGGAACAAGAATTTGGAAGTGCGTCTGCCCTAGTTCTTTGGTGTCGACCGTTTCGACGATTTTCAGAATCTGCTCGTAGATATACGGAGGTCCGGAAACCAGGAGGGCGCTCCCCTTGGTGTCCACTCCCAAGACCGCTTTTTGGAGTTCAGGGTCTTTTCCCCCACCGTTTTGATTCCCCTGCTGGCCGCGGCGCAGCAACTGCTGGATGAATTGTTGTTCCGGGGCCTGTGCTTGTTGTCCGTTCGCGTCGCTGGCTTGGCGAATCAAGTCCGGCAGCTGTTGTTCGATCATCGTCTTCAGCTCGGTCGGATCGCGGTACAAAACCGGTATCCGAAAAAAGTCTCCTTGCACCATCGGCCCCTGCGGCGCCCCGGGCTGGTCGATGTAGTTGACGATCAAGTCCTCGACGATCGCCATATCGCGATCGGTCGCCCCGATCACCAACGACCGGAGCGGGATGTCGGCGTAAATCACGACCGGCTGTTCCATCGTGAAGATCGCCCCGGCGCTGCTGGTGCCCCCGCCTCCCCCGCCGCCGAACAGTCCTTCCAAGCCGGGAACGGCGTTATTCAAGGCCCCGCCGATCAGTCCGGTGAGTGGGTCGCCCGCGCCGCCGCCGCTGGACGACGATTGCCCGATCAAAGACTCCAAAATCGTCTTGGCTTCGTTGGGGTCGCGGTACTTCAAATAAAACACCGTTCCCTGAGTGAACTCCGAGGTCTCCGAAAAATGATTGCGAATCACCGTCTCCAGCTCGTCCAACGCATCCAAGTCCTTGCTGGAAATGACGATCCCATAGTCGGTGACCTTGAGTTCGATCGGCGCACCTGGCACGCTGTCATCTTGCGGCTCTTCATCTGCGGCGGACGAACCCAACGTTGTTCGGTCGGTCGATTCAGGCTCTTGCACGGGGGCGGGGATCGATACAAACGCCGCATCGTGTCCGACCGGAGAGGCCAACCAACGCGCGGCCTCCGCGCTCCAATCGGCCAGCCGCTGTGCCCACGACTCGTCCGATTCCGGCGACAATTCCGGCGATCGAACTCGGCGCGACTGGTCCTCCAGTCCGTTGGCCGCAGGACGCTCCGCCGCGGGCGGTGAGTTTTCGTTCACTTCCGAAGGACCGCTGTCGTCCAAGCCCTCGGCGACTCGGCCACGTTCCTTGAGAATTCGCTTTTCGTCGCTCCGCGGCATCACCACGCGCAATTGCCCAGGATCGTGCCCGAGCGAGGAAAACAAGTCCTTGAACAAGTCCTCGGAAACCGCGGTGGTGTCCAACTGCAGCACGCGCACCGTGCTGCGTGTGGACGGATCGATCTCGACTTCCACGTCGATCTTCTCCAGATACCGCTCGACGTCCTGCACTTCTTGCGGCGTGCCGCGGACAAAAATGCGATCGGCGGAGTCGTCCGGGAAGAAAATCGGACCTGTGATCGGCTTGTCTTCGCTGGTCGACGTGGTGTCTCGCTGGTAGATCTTCTCCAGCATCTTCATCGCTTTGGTCGTGGAAATATGGTTGAGCGGGATCGCGCTGAAATCGCCGGCGCCCGAGCTCAACATTTCCAGCGTTTCCTTGAGCAGTTCATGGTCCGACTGGCGTCCGCGCAGATGCGCCTTGCCGGCCGAGGCGTCGATCGTGAACCGGACGTCCCGCCCCGCCAGCATCGTCTGGCAAATCTTGTTGACGGTCTCCAAGTCCCCGCTGACCGAATACGTCCGCAGAAACGGCGCATCCAAGCTGGAATCGGTTGCTTTCGCCAAAGGAATGTCGATCGTTTCCAGCAAGCCCAGGAACGCGTCGACATGCCGCTTCGTCCCGCGCATCAGCAGCGTCTGCGAAAAGGGTTCGACCATCACGCGGAAATTCCCGTCGGTCGTCTGATTGTCGCCGGTCAATCCCATCAGTAACTGGGCATCGGTGAACACCGTTTCCGGGTCGGTGTACTTCAATTCATATCGCTTGACGATCTGGCTGTTCTCGTTGATCCGCTCCCGAGCCGCCTCCAGGACCTGGTTGATCGTCCGCAAGGTTTGTCCGGTTTCGAGCACGATCATCTGCCCGGCCGACGGGATCACGTGGTAATCCGATTGGCGGTTCGAAGAAATAAGGTCCTCGACCTGCTGCTGTACGTCCGAGTCGATCAGGTCGCGAATGTCGAAAACGCACTTGAGCAGCTCGTGCTTGCCGCGGCGCGGCAACTCGTCCGGCCGAATCGTCTCGATCAAGTCGTTCGGGATCCGCTGCTCGGTTTCCGCCAGAATCAGCATGCGGCGGTTGCGGATCAACGTGTAACCCCGCAGCCCCAAAGCGTAATTCAACTGATCGAGCGCCTCCATCACCGTGTAATCGGCGCCGTCAAAGTAGGTAAACGTCCCTTCTGGGTATTGTTGGATCGGCTGGAGCGAGAAACTTGCCTGGTCCGCGAACCATTCGATGACTTCCTGCCACTCGGCGTCCTTGAAGCTGAAGCGAATCGGCTTTTCATCCACTCCCGCCGGTTGCGGAGCTGTCGCTCCGGCCGGGGGAACTGGCGCTTCCGCATTCCCCTCCTGCCAGCCTGCCGCGGACCCATGAGGCCAACCGGCAGCGAGCAACCATGCCAAAACGGCTATCCCAGACCCCAACCGCACCTTTGCGGGGTGCGACATCGCGGCAAAACTCGTCATATCGCGTTTGCATCCCGAGCCCTACCGAGCTCGATAATTGTGTAATTTCGGCGAAATCCGCCCACTGATAAACCCGAATCCTATGGAGTTGTTTCGCGAAATTTTGGCATTTTCCGTAGGGAATCTCGCAGACGTCGCAACGTAACTTCCAGCGCGCTTGACAGCAGGACGATTGGACCGAATTTGAGGCATATTTCCTCGATTTTTTTGAGTTGACGGAAACGAATCGACCTTGAATCGGTTTTTGTTAGAATTCGATGCACCAAGGACAGATCTCCGTAAGGAGGCTTCAGGGGACTTTAACTGCAGGAGCGATTTTCCAGGGATGTTTCGACAAAGCTTCACCCTTGGCACAGGGCAATCCCCGCCCTCCGGGTTTTTTCAATCGAGTCCGTTGTGGTTTCGCGGGAAAACTTCCCGTCGAGGAAAACTCTCCGCCCACCCTGTTTGCGGATTTGCTTGCCTGGTGCTGGCATCGTGCGGTTTCGCCCTGCACCCGGCGCTTGGCCAGTCGTCCGATTCGCCCTCGCAGCCCGCGACCAACCCCTCCACCCAAGTGTCCCCAGCGACGCAAGAGTTGGCCGGCCTGAAGCTGATCGACCCCCGTTCCTTTGGTTTTCAGGCGACTCCCGACTACGTTCAAGTCCCAGCCGACTCGCGGGTGCTGGTGGAAGAGCAAGGGAAGGTCGTCGTGGGTCGAGTTCATGCCCAGGTTGGCGACTCGTTCATCCTCTTGCTGCCCGATGGCCGTCTCGTCGACCGGAAAGCAACCCAAGTGCAAACGACCGACCGCCCCTTCGAACCGCTGAAGTCGGACGAATTAGCCGCGAGTCTCCGCGTGGGACGCTTCGCCAATTTCAATGTCCTGAAGTCGAAGAACTACGTCCTCTTATACAACACCAGCGAAGAATACGCCCAGGCAACCAAACGGATCCTGGAGCGGATGCTGAGCGGGGTCATCGCCTACACCAAACGACTTGGGTTCAAGCCCCACGAACCGTTGTTTCCCCAAGTCGTGATCATGTTCGGCAGCTACGAGGAGTTCCGCGCCTATCGCGATATGCCGCGGTACGTGATGGCCTACTACAACGTCGTCGGCAATGAAATCGTTTTGTTCGAAGAACAGCCCGGGCCGAATGGTGAGCGCGAATTCGCAATCGGCCAAGCGATATCGACAATCGCCCACGAAGGGGCCCACCAGATTCTGCACAATATCGGGATCCAACAGCGATTGAGCGTCTGGCCGATGTGGGTCAACGAAGGCTTCGCAGAATACCTGGCGCCGACCAGTTTCGGAAAAAATATGGGCTGGAAGGGCGCGGGAGTGGTCAACGACTACCGGATGTTCGAATTAGAATCGTATATCCAAGGCCGCTCGTTCCACGGATTGGATGGAACGACGGTGGAAAAGACCGTTTCCGCACAACAGCTCGATTCCACCGGATACGCTTCCGCCTGGGCGACCGTGCACTTCCTGGCGAAGAAACGAGAAGACGAGTTTGCGGAATACTTGAAAATGCTCAGCACGATCCAACCGTTGCAAGGGATGGTGGCCAGTCCGAACGAACCTGTCGCCGCCAATCTGCAGTACTTTCGCCAGCTTTTTTCAGAAGATTTGCCGAGTTTCGAACAGGAACTGGTCGACCATCTGGGAAATCAACGCTATGTGTCGCCGGTGGCAGCCTACCCGCACTACGCAGCGCTCATCGAATTTCGCGAAGGGCGAAAAAGTGTTCGCCGCGGCGGATTCTTTTTCGACCAAAAACGAGCCGACCAATGGCTCCAAGACTACCTGGCGTTGTTGGACGAGCCCCAACGGGCGGAGGCTTCCTACCGGATCGTCCCCTGCGCCAATCGAGAACAAGCCACGACCGAAGTCAGTCGCTGGAGAAACTAGGTACTTCCATGTCGATCTTTGCCCTGGTGGATGACAAACACATTCCACTCTACCGCGTGCTGTGGATTTCCGAGTTGCCGCACTTCTGCGGTGAGGATGAGTGCGAGGCCGAGGGTCGGTACGAGGTGCGTCTGGAACAGAACGAATCGCTGTTCGCCAGCCTGGCCGAACGCGACAACCTTCTCCGCGCCATCGCCCAGTGGCAGTCGCTGGGCGACCAGTTCGAGGAATGATCCTTCGTTGGCATTTGCGAATTTTTCCGCCGGCCCGCAGAAGTTCTCGCAAGCCGCGGCAGTGTGATGCCTCGGGGTTGATCCCCGAGGAGGCTTCACGTTCAACCTACAGACGCGACCCGCCACAGTCCGTTCGTGCCCAACGATGCCTCGGGGTTGATCCCCGAGGAGCATTCACGTTCAACCTACAGACGCGTCCCCCCACAATCCATCCATCCACGGCGATGCCTCGGGGTTGATCCCCGAGGAGGCTTCACGTTCAACCTAAGGACTCCCCCCAAGTCTTCATTTTCCTCGGCCGAGTCGCCGATATTCCATTTCAAACGTGGCATCCCGAGGCCGAAACAAGTGGTGCGTCGGTCCGGCGTTGCTCCCCAGTGAATGGTAGCCGACCTGTACTAACCGCAGATCGGCCTGATTCGCGCAGAATGTGCACAGCCCGCCCCCCGCCAGTGGCAGCTGTTCCGTCGTGCTCGCGACTTCAGTGCGGCTGGACACTGTCGATTGGCTGCCGGTTGACCACGAAGAACACGATGAGCACGAAGGAATCAGAGGGCGAATGGTTGGATGCCATTTACCGTTTGTTCGCACGGGCGTCGGTCGGGAATCCAGTCCCCGCCCCCCCCCCGGTTCGAGAAATCGTCTAAATCCTTCTTCGTGCTCGTCGTGTCCTTCGTGATGACTCGTTCTCGGTCGAAGTTCGCTGGGGGTCGAACAACGTTTATTCAGGCGTATTCGTTTGCACGATGGAGAGAGAAAAGGAGACTGCAGATCAACTCCCCTCATTCCTTCATTCTCTGTTCCCTCGGTTTGCTCCTGTTCCAATCTTCTTTTCTTGAACAGGAGGCAACGGAGGAAGAATGTCACGCCTTCATAGCATCCAGAAGCATCCTGGACGGAAGCATCCGGGAAGGGTTGCCGGATTTTTTCAGCGCGTCTTCCGGAATGTCCGCTATGTCTGCCATTCTCCCTGGCGTTTTTTCGCGTTCGGACGATCTGTATCTCCCCCCACACCCCTAATGCCGCTCGCTTGCCGAGCGGATGTTTACGCTTCCTGCTACCCAGCCGCCAGCCCCACAATGCTTCCCCTCTCCCCCAAGTCCGGCTACCACAACGACCGGCTTCTCTACACCCTTGCTTTGCGACTTGGGGGTGAGGGACAGGGTGTGGGGGCTAGTTGGCCGTTCGCTTGCCATCCCATGGCACGCCCGAAATTAGCGCCGATGAGCGCTGATAAGTGTTCTGTTCTTTTCCCCCCCGCAGATTGGCGACGGCTCACGAGGGCCGCGGCCAGCGCAACTCCCCTCCCCGGCCGCATCGTGCGTCCGACCCTCCCCGCGGGTTCATGGATTTCTTTGCGTGCCGCGGGGAGGGTGAATGAAGAATGGAAGGCGTCCCGTTTTTAGCTGGAACGGTAACGAACCGCTCGGCAAGCGAGCGGCATTTCAACTTGGCAAGTGAAAGGCTCACCACTCTCCCGGATCGACTTTCGCGCCGCGCAACTCGGTTTGGTTCGGCAGCGTTTGGAGCTGGCTGTCGGAAGCGATCAGTTCAAGGATCGCGACTTTGGCCTGGCGATAGTGCCGCCACCAGTTGCGATCACTGTCGTGTTCGATCACCCGTGTGGCGATGGTTGGCAGTGCGGCGTAGGTTGGTCGGTAGGCGCCTTCATGCGCTGAGTGGCGACCGTCAGCAGTCAACCAGCGATCCTCATCCAACGACTCGGCCCGAGTTGCAACGGTCCACTGTGCGGACGGGGACTTGCTCGCCAACTCGCCGCCGGCCGTTGTGGCTGCCGGACGAGGCGGGGGGGGCGGCGGCACGTAGCGGAACGCAAAGTACGCGACTCGTTCGTTGGCATGCACCACTTCGGCATCCAGCGATTGCTCCTCTTGAATGTAGGTCTGGAAATTCCGAGCCGTCAGGTTGCGGAGCCGCACATTGCCGGGATCGACGTGGTTGTAGGTCTGCATGTTCGCCAACAGCCGCGGTGGGGTCACAAACGTCTGCGTGAACCGTTGCGGCAACGCCCGATGGGAGATCGCCGGCAAGACCGCGATTTCATACGCCAAGCCGCTCGAATTCCCCAATCCTGGCAGCGAAGCGATGTAATGGACCGTCTCCTCGACATGAATTTGATCGCTATTTTCCTGCTCTTGGACTTGGACTTGGAAGCCCGTGCTGGTCACGTTCCGCATCCGCGACGTCACGGACTCGGTCCCATTTTCCGTCACGATCGACGAAAACACGGCCGGGGCGATGCCGAAGTTGTAGCCGAAGCCGACGTTGGTAAACGCTCCCGCCGTCGCCTGGGTCACTGGGACGCTCCCCGCCACGAAAATCTTGCGGTTGTCCAGGACGTTGTAGCCACGTTCCATCACCAGATACGACGCGGTCTCCGCGGCGTGCACTCCATCCAAATAGTCCCACTCGTCCAAGCGAATCTCGAATGTCGTCCCCGTGACATTCCGGACGCGCACGTTGGTCGGCGCCAAGTCCGCCTCGCGGATTGGCCCGATCACGACGACCGGGTCGACGAAGCTGGTCGCAAGCGTGACGGTCTGCCACACGTCGGTGAGCCCAGCCACCTGCCCGGCCGCGATCTTGGCCTGGTTGAAGGCGACCACACTCACGGTGTACTCGCCCGCGGTCGACGCCTCTGCGGTGACCCGCAAACGGTACGTCCCCCCCGCGGTCAATCCGGTCACAAACATCGTCTCGTTGCGTCCGTCCGCCAGAAGCGTCCCGGCGGCGATCAACGTCGTTCCGGCGGCATCGAACAACTCGATCCGCGGATCGAGCGTATTGGCGAACTCGCCCGCCCCGTCCCCAAACGTTTCGCTGGTAATGTCCAGAATCGTCTGCGTCGGCGTCAGCGTGATTGTGTACCAGTCGACGTCGGACACGTCGGTCACGGTCACGCCGGCAAATAGAGTTTCCACGTCGTTGGCCGACGTGCCAAAGACCATATAGGTCGCGGCGAACGTCTGCGCTCCGACCGCCAGCGTGCCAAAGTCAAACGCCTGCGCGATCGCGATGTCCGCTTCCGCTCCATCCGGGTCGTTGGGCGTCAACAAGATCTCGAACGGATCGGTGTTCGCGAATCCCTCCGCAGACGTCGAACTATTGGGATCCGCCGAGCCCAATCCGATCGTCAAGTCACTATCGGCACCGCGGGCCCACACCAATTGCCCACCCAGTACGACGTCGTTTTCTGTGCTGAAATTCCCCGAAAATTGTTCGTCCTGGTCGGGATCCAGGCTCTCCATCGTGGCGACCCCCGTTGCGTCGACCGCGCCGACGTTGGTCAACCGCGTGGCGATCGTCACGTAGCTGTCGTCCTTGCGGAACACGACGACCCGCTCGACCAACAGATCGGTCCCGGCCATCCCGACGATGCGGACGCCCAGAACCTCGCCGTAACTGATGTCCTGCAGCGAGAGGATGTCGATTTCAGAAAATCCGCTGGCAATGTTATTAGTGTACGTTTGTCCACCATATGCCACAGTGAAGGAAGCGATCGGCGAGCCCGGCGTGACGAACTCCGCGCCGTTGAATTGGATTCCCACGGCGGCGTTGTTGGTGATAAAGCTCCCATCGGTGGCGATCCCCAAGGTGATCTGGTCTCCGGCCAGCACGATCGGTTCGGTGCTCAACGTGCCGCGCAAGCTGAACAGCGTGGCGACGCCGTCCCCGGTCACATGCCCCATCGCGGCCGTGGCTCCCCCCACAAAGGTTGCGTTGGCGACGTCGTCGTTGGGCTCCAGATCAAAACCGACGCCCCGGGTGGCTACCAAGCTGTACTCGCTGGAACCCGCTCCAAACACACGCAGATAATACGTCCCCGCCGCGCCGGTGATGTAGCCGGCGATGACATCGGTGAAATTGTCCGCGGAAACTCCCTCCGCCAACACCGTCCCCAAGTCATCCAGCAACTGCAACCGCACGACTCGGTCGTTGTTGAGCGAGAGCGTGACGGTGTTGGCAGTGAAATTCGGGGTGGCGAAGTCGGGCGAGTCGTCTCCGTCGAAATTTCCAACCGTGACGCCGTACGGATTCGCGCCGGTCGGAACCAGCTCCTGGAGTACGAAAACTCCGTTGCCGTCGTTGAGCAGCACCGCCACGTTGCTGGAGCTGCCGTTGGCCACCACGAGGTCGGGGGTCGAATTCTTGTCGAAATCGGCCGTATCGAGCCAGATCGGGGTATCGCCGCCGGTGCTGTACTCCACGCTCGGGCCGCCAAACGCGCCGGTCCCATCGCCGAAGATGACCGAGATATTGGTCGAATCGAAATTCGCAGTTGCCAGATCGATCTGTGTGTCGTTATTGAAGTCCGCCGCCAGGATGCCCCAGGGGCCGAATCCCATCGGGTAAAACGTCGGAAAGGTCGGTGCGCCGGTCCCGTCGTTGATCAGCACCGCCACCGAATCGGAGCCGTAGTTGCTGGTGATAATATCGGGGAACGTGTCGCTGTCGACATCGGCCACGGTGACGCCGGAGATGCCGACGAAGACGAAGCTGAGCAAATACGTCGACGCATCGCCCAGCGTCCCCGCCGCCATCCCCTGCAGAAGGCTGACCGAGTTCCCATCGAAGTTGGCGGTCACGACGTCGTCCAAACCATCCCCATCCAAGTCCGCGACTTCCAATCCCAGCGGCGTGAACCCAACCGCCTTCGAGCTCGCTGCTTGAAACGTCCCATCTCCGTTCCCTAAGCGCAAGTAGACCTGGCTGGTCAACGCATCGATCGTGACGATGTCCAAATGGTCGTCGTCGTTGATGTCTCCCAGCTTGACCATCCACGCCGAGACATTCCCCATGTCGTAGTCGGTCGGGCTGCCAAAGGTCCCCGCGCCGGCGGCCAGCAACACCGAGACGGTCCCCAGTCCGTCGTTGGTGACGACCAGATCGTCGATCCCGTCTTCGTTCAAATCCCCGGCGGCGATCGACGTCGGACCGGTGAAACCGCTCAACGTCAACGGGTCGATGAAGTTGCTCCCCGAACCCATGGTCTGCAGCTGGATCCCTGCCGTAAACAACTCGTTCGCGCCGAGCGCCAACGAGTAAAAGTCATCGGTGCCGTCGAATTGGCCGTACACCCCCGCCCGCTCGCCGGCGAATCCCGTAGCGCCGACGCTCAAGAACGAAGGCGCCAGCGGTTCGGCGGTGGCCAAACTGTCGTTGACGATTCCGAGCACCGACTCCTGTTCTGCCTGCGCGTTCAAAAACAACCGCACCGAGTAATCGCCGACCGTCAGTCCCAGGCTGGAAACGCGGATCGTATAGACGCCGCTGGCCAGCAGAGGAGCCGTCTGCAGCAGCACGGAGTCGCCCGGCACGGCGGCCGCG
>JBGSLW010000175.1:0-2316 GCA_041740495.1 Pirellulaceae bacterium | reverse complement strand
GGCCCGGCAGGCCCTCGCCCAACCAGCGATCGTACCCGGTCCGGTTCGACCAGCCACCTCTGCGGCCGGACCGCCGCCGACCGACCCGACTCGGCAGCACATTGCTCAGACTCCCTTCGCACAATGGTACGACCCGGAATCGGCGTTGCCGTCCAGCGAAATCGCAAGTTCCAGCAAGAGATCGCCTGTGGCGCCCGCGAATCCAGCGGGCCGGACAGCCTTGGTCGCCGGCGACGAGTCGGCGGCTCCGATCGACGTGGGTCCCCATGTCAGCTGCCTCCATCCGCCTGCTTTGGGGACTTCGCCCAAATCGTCCGCCTGTACGTGGCGGTGGCCTCGGGTGGTGGACGAGCTGATTGCGACCCAATGGCCGTTGGTGAATCGGCTGGGTCATTCGGCGCTCTCTGCGTCCCGCGACGAAACCCAGAGGATCCTGGTGACGGGTCCGCAACGGGGCGTGGGCAAAACGACGATCGCCCTGGCGCTGGCGCGCTGGGCCGCGATGACGCGCGAACGAGTCCTCTTGGTGGAAGCCGACTTCCGCAACCCCAAACTCGCGTTTCGGCTAGGGCTAACCCCACCCAACGATTGGCGCCGCTCGAACGGCTGGCGGCAAGCGCTCCAGTCGCTCTCGGCAGGCCGACTGGCACAAGCGTTGGGGCCAGATGATGGTACCAGCAACGACGCCTCGGGAAGCTACGAAGAGCACCTTCTCCACTGCGACGCGCTGCCGCTCAGCATCCTTCCGCTGGCCACGCTGCCGCTGCGGGAAATGCCCGCCCGGAACACGATGGAACAACTGATCCTGCTGATCTCGTTGGCCGAGCAGGAATTCGATTGCTGCGTGATTGATGCGGGCCCAATTCCCGAGTTGATCACCCAGATCGACTCGATCCCCCGGCTCGCCACCTCGATCGTCGTCGTCAACTCGATGCAGGCGGTCGGCCAGGCCGACCTGACATTGGCCTGCAACGAATTGTGGCGACGCGGCTGCCCGTCGCTGACGATCGCCGAAAATAAATCGACGTCGATCCGGGCGTAACAACCGCTACGCCACGCGGCCCTGTCGCACGTACGCCGTCCATGATTAGCCGTCAGCCGAAGGCGCACGCGCTGCCACAACGACGGGAATTAGCCACAAAAAGCACAGAAGCCACAAAGAACAAACTCGGTTGGCGGTAGGCAGTGAGGAGAGGCTGAAGGACGATGATTGCGAATAGCTTCGATTTGTAACCATCAGCCGGAGGCGTGCGCGCCGAACCGGGGCAGCGAACATTGCGAATTCCCAGCTTGGTCAAGCCCGTTCTACACCGGCAAACTCGGGCCCTTGTGACTTCTGTGCTTTTTGTGGCTAGTCGGCTCGAGATAGTTATTTCTCGGCGTACAACCGCGTACGCCTCGAACTGACGGCTGAATATCGAGGCGCAGGCCTCGTGGCTATTGGCCTCCGAGCCAACGCAGGCAGATCTGCGACCAGGTTTCGAATTGATCCAGTTCGGATATCAATTGCGATAAGGGTCGAAACCCGGCATCGACCAGATCGAGTTCCCGCGACCAGACGTGGGGCTCGTCCACGTCGAGCACGTGCACGATTCCCAAGTGCACTTGTCCGACCGGGTTGGAGTCGTCGTTGATCAAACCGGCGCAACGCCCCGCGTACGTCGTTTCGATCCGCACCTCTTCGGCCAACTCGCGTTCCATCCCGGTCTCGTAAGCTTGAGAGCTCTCGGCGTCGTCGCTGGAGATGTGACCGCCGACGCCGACGCTGCGAAGCGCATGCAACCGCTTTTCCCCTTGCCCTTTCCCGCGGCGGTATTGAAAGATCTGCGGGTTGCCTGCTCCACCGATTCGGAAGATCACGTAGGGAATCAGCTGCTTGAAACTGGGATCCTGTTCGACTTCACTGCGAGGTCGATACGAGGTGTGGACTGGATCGAAGAGTGAATCGCGATAGCGATCGATCTGGTCGCAGAAACCTTGAAAGTACCCCAACGCATGAAAAAGCTCGGTCGGCACGACCAGGACATGTTCTTCCTTTACCAGCGACATCGGGCGGTCTCCTGTTCTTGCTCTTGCGGTACCGTTTTCTCTGCCTTCGTTTAACGCCAAGCCGCAGGCGCCGGCTTTACCGTCCATCGTTTAACGCCAAGCCGGAGGCGCCGGCTCCACCATCCATCGTTTAACGCCAAGCCGGAGGCGCCGGCTCCACCATCCATCGTTTAACGCCAAGCCGCAGGCGCCGGCTCCACCATCCTTCGTTTAACGCCAAGCCGCAGGCGCCGGCACATTCATGGCGTCGGTGAGGGCAAAGCCGGC
>JBGSLW010000174.1:0-3751 GCA_041740495.1 Pirellulaceae bacterium | reverse complement strand
CACGACGCTCCGCGTCGTGAGCCGCCGTGCCAAGCAGGTCCGCGCAGCGCGAGCTCGCCGGGACGCAAGCGCTGGGAGGAATAGGAGTCATGAGAATCTTAGGAGAATTGAGCGAGGCACGGATTCGCAACGCGGAGCATCACGCCACTCTGTCCCCCAACCCATGAGCAATACATCACCACCACTGAGCGACCTGGATTTGCGGGAGACCCCCACGGGGACATTTCTGAAGCTCAAAGTTGCACCCGGTGCGCGGCGTAATGCACTGGGCGGCGTGCATGCCGGCATGTTGCGAGTCTCGGTGACGGTCGCACCGGAAAAAGGGAAGGCGAATCGCGCGGTCCAGGCGGTGTTGGCGGAGGCCTTGGGACTGCCGGTTCGCGCGCTGGAACTGGTGGCGGGTGAAACCTCTTCCCAAAAGTCGATTCTGGTCCACGGCCTCAACGCCACCGAGCTGCGGCAACGCTTGGCGGCACATTTTTCTTCCGCCAGCGGCTAACCGTGGATCGAAACAACAACTACTTCACGCCATGCATCATCCGCTTGAGCGGAATCGCCAAGACCAACAGGACGACGCCAAACCCGATACTGATCCACCCGATAATCTGAAAAACGCCGACGTAGGTTGTCAGCGATTTTCCCAGGTTGGTGACTTGCCCGCCTACCGTCTCGACCGACGCGAACTGAGCCACGATTCCACCGACGTATTGCGCCATAGAAGAAGACAGGAACCAAACCCCCATCATCAGCCCGACGACGCGTGGTATCGAAAGTTTCGTGATCATCGACAACCCGACCGGCGAGATGCAAAGCTCGCCCAACGAGTGCAGCAAATAAGCCATCGCCAGCCAGAACAGAGCGACTTTGTAATCGACACCGGCAAACTTGGCGCCGTAGACCAACACCAAGAAGCCCAATCCGACCAACACCAGACCGATGGCGAACTTCACCGGAATCGAGGGCTCGAGGCCTCGTTTGCTGAGGGCAACCCACATGATCGAAAACAAAGGGGCGAAAATGACGATAAAAATTGGATTGAAGATCTGCGTTTGTGCGGCCGGCATGACGTAATCGCCGAACACTTGCCGATCGGTATTCCGGTCTGCGAAAAGCGTCATCGACGAACCTGCTTGTTCGAATAACGTCCAGAACACGACCGAGAAAACCACTAAAACGATCGCTACGATCATCTTTTCTGCTTCCTCGCGCGTGCCGGCAAAGAACGACCAAATCGGGATACCGATCACGGCGAGAATCGAAAAACCAAATAAGATCTTGCCCAACAAGGGAAGATTGATCAGGTATTTCAAAATATCGGGTGCCGACAAGAGATGAATCGTCGAAACGGGTGGGCTGGTCCCAGGCGTGGATTGGCTCAGAATCAGTTCTGCCGACCGGTCCGCTCCAACGTTCAACTTCTCGCACAACAAGACCTTGCCCCCCATCGCGAATTTGGCGGGCGTCTTGAGAATCTTGTCCCCCTCAGTCTCCTT
Organism: Pirellulaceae bacterium; assembly: GCA_041740495.1. Taxonomy (GTDB): domain Bacteria; phylum Planctomycetota; class Planctomycetia; order Pirellulales; family Pirellulaceae; genus JANMEB01. Next base: position 2,258 of record JBGSLW010000174.1, on the reverse strand, counting down.
CTGATCTTCGGGCAATCGCACCTGCAAAGAGAAATCGGAATTCTTTCCAACGTATTCGAACGACGCCCGCGACTCAGGGTCGACCAGCGAAACCAGTTGCAGTGTTGCGATCGGCGCAATCGTCATCGGTTTCGCTGGATCCAATTCGACTTGGGTGAGTCCGTTCTCCAACGGGCGCAGCGCGTTGATCACGTACTCGTCCCCCTCCAAAGCGAACCGCGCGGGCAACTGAGGTGGTTCGACGGGCGTCTTGATGCGAAACGAGGTGTCGCTGTTCTTTTCCAGGAACTCCAAGACGCCCCCGCTGGCCTTGGCGATTTTCGCGGAAGCTTCCGCGTTCAGCATCGTGTTGTTCAGCAAAAACCAGATGAGCGGAATTGCGGCAATCGACCCAACGAAAATCAGCGCGGTGTGAATTCCCTTGGACGTCTCGGGAGGTTCGCCGTAACCACGCAAACGTCCGCCGTCAAACTGAAACAATGCCCAAGCGCAAAGCATTCCGATCGCCGCCAACAGAAAGCCCGCCCAAAACCCATACCAATCCGCCAACAATGGGCAGAGAAACTGCGAAAAAGTCGAACCGATGTTGATTCCCATGTAGAAAATCGTAAATCCGGCATCGCGCCGCGAATCCCCTTTTTCGTAAAGAGTGCCAACGATCGTCGAAATGTTTGGCTTAAAGAATCCATTGCCAACGATGACACAGCTCAGCGCGGAGAACATAAGCATCACCCAAAATGGATTCCGTTCCCCGTCAAACTTATAGGTCCCCTTGCTGAGCACCAGGTCCTGACCAGGGGCTGCGTCGCTCGCTAACAACAACAACGAACCGTCGTCGGTACTTTCGATCCGGCGCTCAACACCATCGATCTGTACGAATTTTTCGGAGTATTTCTTCGTCGAAACTTTCCCCTGAGCATCGGTCGTTTGTCGCTCCGTTTCGCGCGCATCGACGGTGTAGTTTTGCCCCTCGTACAGCAAATAGGGTTTGGCCTTTGTTCCACCAAAACACAAGACAAGGTACCCAATCGACATCAAGATCGCACCGAACTTGACGGACCGCTTATACCCCAAGTAGCGATCGGCTAGGAGCCCGCCAATCAACGGCGTCAAATAGACCAGCGAGGTGAACGCGCCGTACAAACCATTTGCGACATCGTCGATAAACGCAAAGTGCGTCACCAAATACAACGTCAGCAGGGCCCGCATTCCATAGTAGCCGAACCGTTCCCACATCTCGGTGGTGAATAGTCGCGCCAATTGCGGAGGATGACCGAACCAAGAATTCCCCCCGTGAACGTCTTTCGCCGAATCGCCGGATGTCATATCGCACCGTCCTCTGCGGTCGCGACGCGCTGCGCGGGACACTCCCCGGTCCACGCACTCCTGGCGCGCCTCTTGGCCTCACGTTGTAATTCAGCCCCCGGCGACATGCAAGCAACCATCGCAACAAAAAAGCGGTGGGTTCGATCGGTCTGACCTGTCTGACACGTCCGACCTGTCCGACGCGTCTGACCTGTCCGACGCGTCCGACGCGTCCGACCTTTGCGCCCTGTCTATTCCAGGCTCAATTCAATTCGCCGCCCATACGCGATACTATTTTCGCCCGCCAAGGCCACGCTGGTGGCGCGGCAGGCGTCGGTGATGTCGGACGAGCGGCGGACCAGGCTCGTGACCGCGCGATGAAAGAGCGTCAGCATCTGCTCTCCGACCGGTCGCTCCGAATCGAGCGATTCGGTGTGCTGTCCCGCTTCGTCGAACCAGATCAGCGTCGCGGGCAAATCGACGAACGCCACCCCCCGCTCGCAGACGACTTGGACCGAGGCCGGCCGGCGGTACGCCAACGCATCGGGCCAGTTCCCCGGAATGTAATGTCCCAGACTCAACTGGGCCATCGCCGGCATTTGACCCTCTTTCCGCGCGGCGAACTCCAGACTCATCATTTGATAAAACGAGTGTCCGAGATTGAGCTGCAACTTGTGTAATGACGAATACACCGAACTCGGGCCCCGCCCGACCAGGTACGAACACCAATCGACCAGCTCGACCAGGTTCCGCCAGGTCACCGGGCAATAGCTGCCGCGGCGTTTGGGGTCCATCTGCTGCTCCACCGCCAATCGCTCGTGGCAAAACAACAAGGTCGGCTGCCCCAAGCGGGTGGCGATCAATTCCTTCAGTCGCAACGTGGCCGGAGCATACCGGCGCGGCAACTCCGCCATGAAGGCGACGCCCGAAGCGTCGACACGCCGCCGAATCTC
>JBGSLW010000173.1:0-11690 GCA_041740495.1 Pirellulaceae bacterium | reverse complement strand
GTACCGGCGAGTTCGCAGCCGCCGCCGAAACTTGACCAGGCGGGGTGTTGCCGGAGGGTCGGGGCGCCGACTTCAGTTGCGCGATCACTTGTCCGACTTTGGCGAACTGCCCATCCCCGAAGAGAATTTTTTCGATGATTCCCGCAGCGGGCGCCGACAGCGATTGCGAGGCTTTCTCCGATTCGACCTCGACGACATCTTCGTCCTTGTCCACCCACTCCCCTTCGGCTTTCAGCCAATGTGCAATTTGGACTTCTTGAATCGACTCGCCCAATTCGGGAACTTTGATCTCAACCATGGAACCCGCAAAAAAATCTCGGACCAAAAAAAGTCTATGGGACAGTTTCCGCGCCGCCCAGTAACCGCGGGCACCCTCCCCATTATAGAGGATAACCCCACGATCGTCCGCAAAGTTTGCTCGATCCGCACAGCGATTTCGGTCGATATATCTTCAGCGGTTGCGCGGAAATAACGCGATCCCTCCCCACGTCCGCCGCGGCTGAGAATTTCGGCGGGCTGCACGGGTTCCGTTCCGTCGTCGACGCCCCGCACGGTCCACTTCTACTGGCGCGCACGAATTTGTCAAGTGGAAAAGCGGCGTGTTGGGGAAACCAACCGGAGCTGCGTTCCACGCCCCGTTGTGCCGGCCTATAATCTAGTTGTAGAAAGGATTGTGCCAGCCGGATTGGTGAGGGAACGAAGCGATCTTGTCGCTTCGTTTTATTTTTGCGACAACCTGGAGCTCGGCATTGCACCACCCATGACCGTTTGAAGTTTTTTTAAGGACCACGGACATGTTGTCCGTACGACCCCAAGTCAATCGACTCGCATTCCACCTGTTCGGGCGGCACCTGCACCCCGAGTTGTTCGAGGTCTTTGCCACGCGGCAGATCGAGCGGCAGAATTACCAGGTCCGCCTGCAGATCACCAACGTCGGACATCTGATCACCGGCACGCTGGGGGGGTTGGTGATTGCCGAATTGGTGGCAGGTACGCAGCAACCGCTCCCGACGCAGCGTCTGTTGCTGTCGCACGAGATCGCCGGGAGTCGCACCGCGGAATTGATCTACCGCGACCGGATTCGCTTCCAATGCGAAATCCAGGCGGAGGCGGTCGATGATCGCTGTTGCCTGGCCTTCCAGCAAGCGCTGGCGATGCAATCCGAATGCGAAGGGCTGGTCTACCAGTTCGGGGCCAGCGGGCGAATGAACTTTGGAGCGATCAGCTACATCCACGTCGAATCCCGCGAGAAATCGTTGCGGGTCCGGGCGTTTCATACGTTTCCTGAGTTGCGGTGCATGATCAAAACCGCCTCGAGCTACCTGTTGGTTTGAAGCTCCGCGATTGCTTAGCAACGGAATCTATACCTGCACGCGGCCCAAACAAGTGTGTCGCCAGGATTTCCGCGTCGTGGCCAGCGACCCACTCGCTCGCGCGTCGAGCAAGGCTTTATCGCAAAACATCAGCCGCCTGGCGCTAGCCTGCGGTTTCTTCGCGCGTCCAACACCGGAAACCGCAGGCTAGCGCCAGGCGGCTGATCTGAATGGGACGCGAAACTGTGTTTTGGGACGAAGCCTACTATTTTGCCTGAAATTGCGGGGTGTCAGCTTACAAAAAACGAAACGCGCAACTGCAAAACAGGCGTGTCGCGCTGGTAATTTCGAGTATTGCAACCCTGTCTAGTAGGATCGTTCGGTCCGATAGTAACCGCCCCCATCCGGGTGGAGGGGCGCCCCGCGACCCAGGGCGGCGTCGACACCGCCGGGAAACTGCTCGCGAAGGATGTCGCGGATGTATTCGCGGCGGTTTGCCGGCTTCGGATGCGTGCTGAAGATCTCGGGGGGCGCGGCGCCGCCGCCGGCATCTTCCAAGATGTCCATCACGGTGATCATTTCCTCTGGGTTGAAACCGGCATCGGCCATCAACACGACAGCCCAGCGATCCGACTCCAGCTCGGCCTGCCTCCCATACTTGAGTTGTGTCACGGTGGCGATCATCTGAGCCAGTTGTGCCGAGCTTTGGGTCCCTCCGGCCACGCCGGCGGCGCCGACGATTCCCTGCAACAGGTGCCCTTTGGCGATTTGTTGGGCGCCGTGCCGTTCGATGACATGGCCAATCTCGTGCCCCAACACGCCGGCCAGCTGGGCTTCGTTTTGCAGGCGGTCGTACAGCGCCTCCGTAATGAACACTTGCCCGCCGGGCAAGGCAAACGCGTTGACCGTTTGGCTATCGGCCAACAGGTGGAAATCAAATTCGTAAGGGATCCCGCCGCCGCGATCCTGGATGGTGTGGTACAGCGCATTCAACAAGCGAACACCGATCCGATCGACCTCGCGATTGCCCGCGAAGTCCGGCGATTCGCCGCGATGCTGGGCGATCATCTCCGGCGCGGCATGCAGGCCGATGGCGATTTCGTCGTCGGGAGAAAGGCCGGCGACGCGTTGGTGCTTGCCGGTCACTGGATTGCGCTGGCCGCTTCCATAAAAGGAGATGACGGAGATCAACACAATCACCGCTCCGATGATCAAGCGGACTTTGAAGGCACTCCAGCGACCGCTGGAGCGTCGAGCATAGCGTGGATCTTCGTACGACATGGAAGGATTCCCGATGGAGGACGTGACGGTGGCCGGCCGCGAGATTCTCTTTCGGCGAGCGCGTTCCCCCCGCGCGTGAACTCGCGGAAGACTGAGATTAGAAACTACGGCCACTTGGGCTGGAAGCCTGTCCAACGGGCGAGGTTTCGTCCCAAAACACAATTTCGCGTGCCGTTGAGATTAGCCGCAGGGCGCTGGCCGGCGGTTTCCGGCGTCGGATGCGTGAAGAAACCGCAGGCTAGCGCCATGCGGCTGATGATTTGGGCGTCGGATGCGTGAAGAAACCGCAGGCTAGCGCCATGCGGCTGATGATTTGGGCGTCGGATGCGTGAAGAAACCGCAGGCTAGCGCCATGCGGCTGATGATTTGGGCGTCGAATGCGTGAAGAAACCGAAGGCTAGCGCTATGCGGCTGATGATTTTTGGTAGGGCGGATGTCGTGGGACAACGCCTAATCCAACTGCGAGCGGCGGCGGAGGATGTGGTGGTAGTGTTGGGCAAACCGGTGCGCCTCGTCACGGACGTATTGCAGCAAGCGGAGTGCATACGAGTGCCGGCTGAGCTTGAGCGAATCGCTCTGGTGGGGCAGAAAGATCTCTTCTTCCTGCTTGGCCAGCGACAGGACGATGGGGGGTGGAATATCGAGTGCCGCGAAGGCGCCCATCGCCGCCGCGAGTTGACCCTTGCCCCCGTCGATCAGCAGAATGTCCGGGAACACGTCGTTCTCGTCGTAGAGTCGCTGGAATCGCCGCGCCACGACCTCTTGGATGCTGCGGTAGTCATCGATGCCTTCCACGTCTTGGATGCGGAAGCGGCGGTAGCCCGGCTTGAAGGGGAGCCCGTCGATGAACCGCACCAGGCTCGCCACGGTTTCGGTCCCGCCCAGGTGCGCGATATCGACCCCTTCGATGGTCCGCGGAGTTTCCGGCAGTTTCAAAACCTTCCGCAGTCCCGCCAATCCCTTTTTTGGGTCGATGTAGAAGACCTCGGGCTGGACGTGGGTATCCAACTCCCCGCGATCATCCAGTGACTCGAGCATCTTGATCTCATCGCGCAGCTTGGCGGCGTCTTCGAACTGCAAATCGGCCGCGGCCGTCTGCATCTCCTGGTGCAGTTGGGCCAACAGTTTGGACTTATTCCCCTCCAAAAACATCTGCAGCCGGCGAATGTCGCGGCGGTACGCTTCTTTGTCGATCCGCAGATTGCAGGGGGCGGTACACTGGGCGATGCTGGCCAGTAAACAGGGTCGGAACCAGCGCCAACGCGGGTCGTCGGCTTGGATGTCCAACCCACACGTGCGGAACTTGAAAATCCGCTGGAGGACTTGCACGGCCCCGCGCAGCGACCCGACGTTGGCGAATGGACCGTATAACTTGACGCCGCGGTCCGCCGGCTCGCGCGTAATCTCGACCCGCGGAAAATCCTCGCCGGTGGTGATCTGCAGATACGGAAACGTCTTGTCGTCTTTCAGTTCGCGGTTATGACGGGGCTGGATATCTTTGATCAAGCGGGATTCGACCAACAGCGCATCGACCTCGCTTTCACACTCCAGAGTATCCAAGTCGTGGATCTCATCGACCCAATGGGCGGTGCGCAATTCGGACTCGGCGGTCTTCTGGAAATAGCTGCTGGCGCGGGCCCGCAGGTTCTTGGCCTTGCCGACGTAGATCACGACCCCCTGCGCATCCTTCATCAGGTAAACACCCGGCGTCTGAGGGAGTTTCCTGGCCTTCTCCGCGGCGTAGGCGTTTCCCAGTTGCGGATGCGGTTGCGATGCGGCGGGATCCGGAGGCTCGGTCATTTCGCGCTCGGTAGCGCTTGGGCGAAGCTCCGCAAGTCGCGTTCAAAAGCCTCCAGTCGCTGGTCCAATTCGCGTTCGGCGGCGTTCAGATCTCCCAGTTGTTCCGCCGGCCGATGGGCAAACAAATAAAACTTCACTTTGGGTTCGGTCCCCGAGGGGCGAACGGCGACTGTGTTCCCTGTTTGTTCGGTCTCCAGACGCACCAGGTTGTCCTGCGGCCCGGTCAGCGGGATTTCCCGGCCATCCGCGAATCGAGTCAACCCGGCGCGGTAATCGTGCGCCGCGGCGATCCCTAAACCGGCTAAGCGGGCGGGGGGATTGCTCCGCAAGCCTTCCATCAGCACTTGCATCCGCCGCATTCCATCGGAGCCCTCCATTTGGATCGTCATGAGCCGCTCCCGATAGAGGCCGTACTTCCGATAGAGGGTCGCCAGCTGCTCGTGAACCGATCGGCCCGCGGCTTTGGCTTCGGCCGCCAGTTCACTCATCAACATGCAGGCGACGGCGCCGTCTTTGTCCCGGCAATATTGGCCCACCAGAAATCCGTGCGATTCCTCGGTGCCGTAGACGAATCGCTCGGGTCCGATCTGGTCCATCAAGTTGCAGATCCATTTGAAGCCGACCAGGTTATCGTCAAAACAGCGCACGCCGTAGGCCTCGCTGATCCGTCGGACCAGCGGCGTGGTCACCAGCGTCGTGACGGTGTAATGCTGCGGGGTGAGCGTCCCCGCGCGCTGCCGTTTCTGCAAAACGAAATCCGCCAGCAGGGCGGCCAACTGGTTGCCGTTGAAGGTCCGCCATTCCCCGCGGGGATCGCGAGTCCATGGCGCCGCCGCACCCATCCGATCGCAGTCGGGATCGGTCGCCAGAATCAAATCGGCGGCGGTCGACTGGGCCCGGCGTATGATCGCTTCAAAAACCGCCGGATTCTCCGGGTTGCTCACGTGTTGCGGGACGTTGGGGAAGTCGCCATCGCGTGCGCGGTGGGGCTCGAAGATCTCCACGTCGCGAAATCCGTCCGCCTCCAGCAACTGGGACACGTTGAACTCGCCGACGCCGTGCAACGGCGAGTAAATGACGCGCAGGTCGCGCGGACCCGGGTTGATCATCCGCCGGTGTTCCACCAAGAGGGCGGCGTCGGTCTCGGCCAAACACAAGTGGATCGTGCCGGCGGCGACCGACTGGGCGAAGTCCGCGATCTGCAGCATTTCCACCCGATTGACGCATTCGATCACCCCACGATCGTGCGGCGGTACCAGTTGGGCGCCGTTCGACCAGTAGACTTTCACCGCGTTGTCGCTGGGTGGGTTGTGGCTGGCGGTCACCATGATCCCGCAGTCGCAATTTTTCCACCGCACCAGAAACGACAGCTCGGGGGTGCTGCGATAGTCGTCCAGGAAATAGACTTGAAAGCCCCCCGCCACCAGGATCCCTGCGCACAATTCGGCGAACTCGCGAGAGCGATGGCGGGTGTCGTAGGCGATGGCGCACGACCACGGTCCGGCGGGTTTGACGCTGCGGACGTAATCGACCAGGCCTTGGGCACTTTCGCCGATGGTCCGCTCGTTGATCGCGTTGCTGCCGATCGGGTACATACGACCGCGGCGTCCCCCGGTGCCGAAGGGGATGGTCGTCCAGAAAACATCGTCCAAGACGCGCCATTGCTCGGACTGGATATGCTCCGCGACTTGTGGGAGGTACTTGGCGTAGCGGGGTTCGGTCAGCCAGCGTTGCAGATTTTCGGCGGCCCCCCGAGATAATTCGCCGGCTGCCAAAGCGGCCTCCAGCCGTTGCAACAATTCGGGGCTCGATAGCGAGGGGGTGGAGCGCGACATCATGGAGGTCCGATCAAGTGAAGACACCGATGCATTGAACGAAACGACGCGGAATGGAATTTTGGCCTCAACCCGCATGCGCGCCGGCCGCCGGATAGGTGGAGGGGGTCGTCGTCCGGCGAGTTGCCGCGATGCTTGAGCCCGCGTCGCATTTGTGGTTTATTGACTATCGCGGACAGACACCCCGCCGGCGCTTGGGAAATGGTCCCGCGCTCCCAGCGTCCCGTGAACCGAAAAGCGGTCAAGTCCCCTGGTCGATCGGTACCACGAGCGTCTACAACGGTACGTTCGATTTTAGGGATTGATAGGCGAATTACCAGTCGTGCCCCGGCGCGGCCGCTTCGCCGTACACGATATATTTCCGCGTCGCACTCCGGCGCCGCTCACCGACTACCGCAGGCAACCGCCATGGCTCAACCGATCATCAGCGTCTCCGGATTGCGAGGGATCGTCGGCGAGAACTTGGACCCGGCGATCGCGATCGAGTACGTCGGAGCGTTCGCCAGTGAACTGGGGCCCGGATCGGTGGTGGTCGCCCGCGACGGACGCTCGACCGGCGCCATGCTGGAACGAGCCGTCACGGCCGGATTGAACGCCTGTGGACGTTCGGTGCTTTCGGCGGGAATCGCCTCCACACCGACGGCCGGGGTCCTGGTCCGCCAGCATGCCGCCGCGGGAGGGATTCAGATCACTGCCAGCCACAACCCGGCTCCCTACAACGGCTTGAAGTTGTTCGGACCGGACGGTCGAGTATTGTCCGCCGCCGCCGGGCAGAAGGTCATGCAGCGCTACACCCAGCGGGCGATCGCTTGGGCCCCGTTCGATCGTGTCGCCTCCGCCAGCGAACTGCCGGAGACCTCGAGCGAACATTTGAGGCTGGTCCTGGCGACGGTCGACGTCGATCGCATTCGGCAGCGCCGGTTTCGCGTGGCGCTCGATAGCAACCACGGGTCCGGCGCCGCGATCGCCCGGCGACTGTTCGCCGAATTGGGGGTCGATGCCCAGTTCATTGGGGAGCAGGCGGATGGTCACTTCGAGCACCCGCCCGAACCGACGGCCGAGAATTTGCGGACGATCGCCGCTCAGGCCTTTGACTACGGCGCCCAGTTGGTTTTCTGCCAGGATCCGGACGCCGATCGGCTGGCGATCATCGACGAAGTCGGCCGGTATATCGGCGAGGAATTCACGCTCGCGATTACGGTACGGCATCGCCTGCGCCAGACCCCCGGCCCGATCGTCGTCAACTGCGCCACCAGCCGGATGTCCGAAGAGATCGCCACGCAATACGGATGTGTTTGCCACGTCAGTGCTGTCGGCGAGGCGAATGTCACCGCCAAGATGGACGAGGTCGGCGCGGTGTACGGCGGCGAAGGGAACGGCGGGCCGATCGACCCTCGCGTGGGATACGTCCGCGACAGTTTTGTGGGGATGGCCCAGGTCCTCGACTGCCTGGCGGCCGAACAGAAATCGATCAGCGAATTGGTCAGCCAACTGCCGCACTATGCGATCCACAAGATGACGATCCGGATCGAACCGTCGCAACTGCCGCGGTGGATGGCAGAACTGGAGTCGCACAATCGGGAAGCGCGGGTCTCGCGACAAGACGGCTTGCGGCTCGATTGGTCGGATCGCTGGCTGCTGGTGCGTCCCAGCAACACCGAACCGATCGTGCGGGCGATCGCCGAGGCTCGCAACGAGGCGACCGCCAAGGCGCTCTGTGAAATGGCCGCCCGCATGGCGTAAATCGGTCCACTCCCATCGCAATTCCCGCTCGCGTGCGCCAAAATGAGCGGTCCCTTTCGATTTGTGCAGCACGTTGATTCAGGAGAGCAAGTCCCATGGCCGACCCGACGATTCGCGGCAAAATCCACTTTATCGATGCAACCAAGACCTACGGGCAAAAAGGATTTCGCAAGCGGCAAGTTGTGGTCGAACAGGACACGGGACGGTTCGTCAATTTCTTGCCGTTCGATTTCATCCAGGATGGCTGCGACGCGGCGGACGAGTTGAGCGTGGGGGACGAGGTCGAAATCACGTATCGCTTGAGCGGCCGCAAATGGCAGAAGGACCCGCGGAGCGAGGTCAAGTACTTCGTGAGCCTGGAGGCGATGCGCTTTCAGAAATTGGGGGGCGCCGCCGGACAAACCGCGCCGTCGATGGCGGACGACGAATCCCCCATGGGGGAAGAACCTGTGTACGACGACAACGATGTTCCGTTTTAGCAAAGATTCCGCCTCATGCGATTTGTAACGCATCTCGAAAGCGCTTTGGACGGGACTCGATTCGACGCGGATCAAGAGCAGACGATGCACGCCGGCCGGCCGTTATGGGTCCGCTATGATTTGGCGGGGATTCGTTCGGCCTGGCGGAAAAAGCCGCCGGCGGAGCGGCCTCCCGGGATGTGGCGGTACCGCGAGTTGCTTCCCACGGGGACCGCCATCGAGCCGGTGACGCTGCATAAATCCAGCAGCCCGATCATCGATTGCCCTCGGCTGGGAGCAACCCTGGGCCTGCAGCGCCTGCAGGTCAAAGATGAATCGCAACTGACCACCGCCAGTTTCAAAGGGCGCGGACTGTCGATGGCGGTCACGATGGCCCGGCACTTCGGTCGCCACCGCCTGGCGATGGCCTCCAACGGCAATGCGGCGGTGGCGCTGGCGGTCTACACCGCGCGGGCGGGGATGGAAGCCATGGTGGTGATGCCGGACGACTCGAACCCAGGCAGCATCTTCGATTGCTGGGTCGCCGGAGCGCGGATGTTTCTGGCAAACGGCCTGATCGACCAATGCGGCAAGATCGTCCGGGCGGGGCACGACGCGGGGCTGTGGTTTGACGTCTCCACCCTCAAGGAACCGTACCGCCTGGAGGGAAAAAAGACGATGGGGCTGGAGATCGCCGATCAGCTCCAAGGGGAACTCCCCGACGCGATCGTCTATCCCACGGGAGGCGGGACCGCGCTGGTTGGAATGTGGAAAGCGTTTTGCGAGCTGCGCGAGATGGGCTGGCTGCGCAGTTCCGTGATGCCGCGGATGATCGCGGTCCAATCCAACGGCTGTTCGCCGATCGTCCGCGCCTTCGAACAAGGGGAACGATTCGCCACGCGCGTCGAGGGAGCGCATACCTGCGCCTACGGGATCCGTGTTCCTCAGGCGCTAGGTGATTTCATGATCCTCGACGCGCTGCGGGAAAGCCAGGGTGCGGCGATCGCCGCCGAGGAATCGGAACTCCCCACCGCCCAGAGGTTGGGCTGCAGCAAGGAAGGGATTTCGTTCGGTCTGGAACCCTCGGCCTGCCTGGCGGCGATCCCCGAGCTCCTGCAACGCGGTTGGCTGGATCCGCGCGAGCGGGTCCTGGTGGTCAACACCTCCGCGGCGAACAAGTACTGGACCAAGTCGCTGCCGCGACTCCCTCAACTCGATCTGAACCAATCGCTGGATCCGCGCCAGCTGTTGGATCCGCGCGATTAAGTGCGTTTCTCAGGTGAACGATGGAATATCGACCGACCGACGAAAACTTTTTGAAGATCGACGAAGAAGCGCATTACAACTACGCGGCGGCGCGATTTGCGGTGTTCGAGGCGCCCTACGAGCACACCTCGTCTTACCACGCCGGTTCGCGCCGGGGTCCCGCCGCCATCTTAGCCGCTTCCCATTATGTGGAAACCTACGACGAGGAAATCGATGCCGAAGTCTATCGATCGGTCGGCATCGCCACGCTCGATCCCTTGGATTTCACGAACGCCGTCGACGCAGCCGCCGTCGAACTGATTCGCCGGCGTGTCGCCACGATCTTGGGGGACCGGAAGATCCCGGTGATGTTGGGCGCCGAACACACCGTGACGCTGGGCGCGGTCCAGGCCGCGCTCGAAAAGTTTCCGGACCTGAGTGTTTTGCAAATCGACGCCCACTCCGACTTGCGAGCCGAATATCAGGGGAACCGCTATTCCCACGCATCGGTGATGGCCCGGGTCCACGAACTGGGCGTCCCCCTGGTTCAAGTCGGAATCCGAGCCCAGTGCAAGGACGAGGCGGATTTGATCCGTCGTAGCCCGACGATCCACACCTTGTACGCTCATGAAATCCAACGCCGCCCGTTGGCCGATTGGACGACGGCCGCGAGTCAACAGCTCTCCCAACACGTGTACGTTACGATCGACGCCGACGGCTTCGATCCCAGCATTGTCCCGGCGGTCGGGACGGCCGAGCCAAACGGTTTGAGCTGGCAGGACGGAATCGAGCTGCTGCGGCGCGTCAGCCGGGAGCACCAGGTCGTCGGATTCGACGTGGTGGAAGTCGCACCGGACCCGTCCAACACACTTTCGGAGTATACGTTGGCCAAGTTGATCTACAAATTCATGGGGATGCTGGCGGCCGTCCCTCCCCCGGAGCGCCCCTGTTCTGCGGTACAATCGCGTATCCCTTCGACGGACGGTTGAACATCGAAGTTGCCGTGAACGGTTACACCTCCAGGAGAATCGCAGGCGCCATGTCTCGCAAACCGTCCCGCGGACTATTCATCACCGGAACGGACAAAGATGTCGGCAAGACCTATGTCGGCACACTCATTGCGCGATGGCTGGTCGCCCACGGCCAACGCGTCGGGGTGTATCTGCCAGTTGCGATCGACTGCGTCGATGACGGGCAACAAGCCATTTCCGAAGGGGCCCTGGCGTTGTGGCAGTCGGCTGGAGAACCTCTGACGCTCGGCGATGTCTGCCCGCAGTGCTTTCGAGCTTCCCTCGCCCCGCATCTGTCGGCCAAGGCCGAAGGCCGCACGGTCAACGTCGATCTGCTGAGGAAAGGACTCGATGTCTGGGCCGACCATTGCGACGTGGTTCTGGTGGAAGGTGTGGGGGGCTTGATGTCTCCCGTCAGCGACGACGAATACATCGCGGATCTGGCGTACGAGTTCGGATACCCGCTGGTGGTGGTTGCCCCCAATATGCTGGGCGCCATCAACCAGACGCTCCAGACGCTGGTGACCGCCGCGCACTACCGCGGCGACCTGCCCGTGGCGGGGATTGTGCTTACCGATATCCACCATTCGTTGGATGACCGGAGCGTGGAGAGCAATCCAGACGAGATTTCGCGACGAGCGCGACCCCCCGTACTGGCACGCGTCGGTCATGAAGCCCAGAACTTCGACCGGGAAGTTGACTGGTTTTCGCTCAGCGCACCCAATGCCACCCCGACCTTCGAGTCCATCTTGCGCACGGCGGAGCACTAGTCCGCGCTCGCCTTCGGGATCGGTGGCGAAGGCCTGCTCGTGCACTTTCTCGTACTCGTACTTGTACTCGTACTCGAAACGTGCGGAGGTAGGTGCAATCCAACAGGGAGTGGAGGGAGTAGGAGTACGAGTAGGAGTACGAGTAGGAGTACGAGTAGGAGTACGAGTAGGAGTACGAGTAGGAGTACGAGTAGGAGTACGAGTAGGAGTACGAGTAGGAGTAGGAGTAGGGGTT
>JBGSLW010000172.1:0-10081 GCA_041740495.1 Pirellulaceae bacterium | reverse complement strand
CGCTGCGGCGAGCGGAGGGGGTTCCGGGGGAGCGTCCGCCGGCGGGCAAAGTGGAAGTAATGCCCAGAGCGGTGGGACAAGCAGCGGCGCCTCCACCTCGAGCGAATCCGAAGAGCCGCCGATCGACCGCCCCATCCTGTTTGGCTCCAGCACCCAACTGGTGGTCGATATCAGCCGCCTGCCCCGCATCGATCAATACCACCCGGTCCTCCACACCAGCGAAGTGGGAAGCTACCTTTCGTTGCCGACCGACTTGAAATCCGTGAGTTATTTCGTCTCGTTTGATACTGCCGGCGGAAAATTCAACGGAGGATTGTTCCGCCGCGAAGTGGATCGGGTTTCGCTGCGACAAGCTGGCTTGGCGACGGCGTTTCAAGTCGACGCGGCCGCCCGCGAGATCGCCCCGGAAGTCGTCGAGATCGCCTTCCGCTATTTCGATGGCGAATCGTGGCAGAGCGAGTGGGACTCCGATTCCCAGGGCGGTTTCCCGTCGGCGATTGAATTCGTGATGATTTTGGATCCGAGCCGCCTGCGCGGGGGCGCGACGGAGGACTACCAGTACGGCGGTTACAACGCCCAAACCATGCGAAGTTTCCGGTGCGTCACGCACCTGCCGATTGCAGAAATCCTGACCGCCGAACAGCAGGAGTTGGCGCAAGATCGTAGCGGCGGGTTGAACACTGCGGAAGAAGCCGCCGCCGATACGGCCGACGATTCCTCGAATGGCGACCCGAGTGATAACTCGGGAGGCGCCGCCGCGGGAGGGACTGGCGGCGGCAATAACTCCGGGGGACAGAATCTGTCCCCCTCCACCGGCGGATTCAATGGCGGCGGCGGCAATGGTGGCGGCGGCAATGGTGGCGCTCCCCCCGCTGCGGGCGGTAACGGTCCCGGTCGTGGAGGGCAGGGAGGGGGCAACGGCGGCCAAGGAACGGGGAACGGCACGCAAGGTCCTGGACGCGGCGGGCAGGGACCCGGCAACGGTGATTCGCCCGGCGGTGGTCGCGGCGGAGGCGGACCCGGCAACTCGAGGGGGGCCCCATGAGCAGGCACCGTACACCGCACCAACGTCCTTCCGGTGAATTATCGCGCCGCGGACTGATGTTGATCATCGTCCTGGTCACGATCATCTTTTTGGCATTGGGCGCCTATTCGTTCACCCAGTTGATGGTCTCCGAATCGCATTTGACGAAACTCGCGGGCCGCCAGGTCCAATCCCGCTATCTGGTCGATAGCGGCGTCGATTACGCGCGGCTGTTCCTTGCGCAAAACGAATCGTCGATCAAGGAACTGGGCGGACTGTACGACAATCCTACCTATTTCCAGGCGATTTCGGTGGGAGTTGACGATGCCAATCCAGTCAACAATGGTCGCTTCACGATCATCGCGCCAAATCTGGACGAGGAGGGAAATCCGGGCGGATTCCGCTACGGTCTGGTCGACGAATCGACACGAGCTAATTTGAACATATTGGTCTTTGTCGATTCGGCGTATTCCGGTGGAGGGCAGCAACTGCTGATGGCGTTGCCGCTGATGACCGAAGAAATCGCCGACGCCATCCTGGATTTCATCGACGAGGATGAAGATGTCCGTCCGCTGGGAGCCGAGTCAGGTTATTACGCAGGCTTGTCCCCGCCGTATCAGGCTAAGAACGCCCCGCTCGATACGATCGAAGAGTTGTTGTTGGTCCGCGGCGTCACGCCGCAGCTTCTCTTCGGCTTGGACGCCAATCACAACGGCATCCTGGATCAGGAAGAGGTGTCCAGCCCCGATGCCGGCGATATCGATCCATCGTTGTTGTTGGGATGGGCCAGTTATTTGACGTTGTACAGCAAGGAATCCAACACCAACCGCGAAGGCTTGCAGCGTGTGAATATCAACGGCGAGGACTT
Source organism: Pirellulaceae bacterium (assembly GCA_041740495.1). Taxonomy (GTDB): domain Bacteria; phylum Planctomycetota; class Planctomycetia; order Pirellulales; family Pirellulaceae; genus JANMEB01. Next base: position 8,189 of record JBGSLW010000172.1, on the reverse strand, counting down.
GGAACAACTCGCGCGCGACCTCCGCAGCCACCTCGATCAACGCCTGACCGACTTCATCATCGGCTACCGGCAAAACGGTCCCTACACGGGAGAAGACGAAGCCGACCCAACGGCCGGCGGGCAACTCGATTTCAATCAAACGGCCAACGCCACCTTCACCCAGATCCTCGACTTGATCGACGGGCGAACTACCATCAAGTATGCCGGAACCGATGAAGCGATCGTCGTCGATTCTCCGATCAACTCGGGCAACATGGCCGTTTACTTGCCGGTGATCATGGAGCAACTGACGACGCAACAAGGGGCGGTGATTCCGGGCCGGATCAACATCATGCAGGCGCCGCGCCAACTTTTGGCCGGTATCCCCGGAATGACCGAAGAATTGCTGGAGAACATCCTCAAGTATCGCGAAACGGAATTGGACGACCCGGACGGCGCCGATCGGAACCGGCAACACGAAACCTGGATCATGGTTGAGGGTTTTGTCGACCTGGCCACGATGCGGCAAATGCTGCCATTTATCTGTTGCGGGGGCGACGTGTATCGCGCGGAAGTTGTCGGTTATTACGATGATCAGATTGGGAATTCGCGAGCCGAGGCGATCTTGGATCGGACCCTACCCCTTCCCGGCATCCTATTTTGGAGGGACAAATCTCATTTGCAGCGGGGGTACTCCGCTGACGTGCTGGGGACCGCCCTCCAGCAGTAAAGAAGAAAACACACTCACGTCCGTGATAACCTGACGGCCCCGTTTTGCCTGGCCGACCTATTTGGTACCAGCCCGATAACCCCTCAATCGCTCTATGGAAACCCTCGTCGCAATTCACTGGCACGGCAGCGTCCTCCGCATCGCGGCGGCCCACGTCGATGAAGGCGTGGTGCGGGTCCACAAATTGATCGAGCGGTCGTTGCCGGAATCGGCCGACCTGGCGATGGTCCGCGAGGAGTTGAGCAACGTCGTCGCCGCTGAAAACCTCAAGGGGCACGATGCCGCTGTCGTGGTCGACCGCGAGCAGTTCGAGATGCGCCAACTCACGCTCCCGCAGGTTCCCGACGAAGAACTGCCGGATATCGTACGGTTCCAGGCGAAAAACAACTTCACCGCATTCGGCGAAAACGACATCGTCGATTACATCCGCTTGGGAAGCGCCCAATCCGGCAATCAGGCTCAGTTGCTGGCCGCGACCCTTTCCGCCAGCGAACTGAAATCGATCCGCGGGATGCTCGAGTCAGCGCGGCTGAAACTGAAACACATCATTCCTCGCCCGTTTGCCACCGTCAATCTGATCCAGTCGGAACTCACCGGCGGCAACCACCAGCTCATCGTCAACGAGTTCGGGGACGAAGCGGATCTTTCGGTCGTGTACCGCAATTTGATCGTCCTCACCCGGTCGATCCGCTTGCCCCACGAGGCGGCGGAAAAGGACGGAGCCTTGATCCGGGAAATTCGCCGGACGATCGCCGCTTCGCGCAACCAGCCCCTGGGTGGGACCATCGAGCGGATCGTGATCGTCGGTGATGACCAAGCCCACGGGCAATTGGCGGCGGTGATCGACCACGACCTGAAGCTCCCGGTGCGGGTTGTTCCCGTTGGCGAGTTCCTCGCCGTAGAGCCGGGGGCGAAACCTGCGGCGGCTGCCGACAACGGCTCACGCGCCCCGCTTTTCGGCGCCCTGAAATGGCGCAGCGAACCGGCAGCGCATCTTATCGATTTCGCGATGCCTCGGCGTCGACCCGAGCCCCAACGGGATATGCGGCGCTGGTATCTCGTCGGCGGTGGAGCTGCCGCTCTGGCCCTGATGGCCTTGTTGATGACGTATTTCCTGATCGCCAGCCGCCGAAGCGAAATCGCCGACCTGCAAGCCAAGCTCGATGGACTCAAGTCCCAAACGAAGGATGCCGGTCGATTGCTGGGAGACGTCGGCTTGATCGACCAATGGAAACGTGGTGATATCAACTGGTTGGATGAATTGAGCGATATCAGCGCGCGGCTCCCCCTGCCCGACGACGTGATCGTCAAGTCGTTTAACGGCTCGGTTCAGACAATTCCCTTCCAAGGAAAAATCTCGCTGAGCGGCCTGCTGGCAGACGCCGATATCGAAAATGACGTCGTGCGGCAATTACAAGAACGGCCCTACACCGTCGCACCCGGTCCGCTCAACCCGACCGACGAATTGCCCCCGTATAAGCGGACTTTTTCCCTTACCCTGGCGATCCCCCTGGCCAACGCCAAGATCGACTCCATTGTTCCCGAAGTGGTGACCGTCGCCGGCGACGAGCAACCGGCCGAAGCGTCGCCCGACACGTCGCCCGACACGTCGGATTCCAAACCCGAGGAGGCCGCGAGCCCCGAAACGGCAAATGGTGCTCCATCCAACGCCGCTTCGGAATCCAATTCCAAGCAGCCCCCCCGTCCCTAACCCAACGGCGAACCCCGCACGCCCCATGCTCGAGAACCTCTCCCAACGCGAAAAGTATTTGGCGATCGCCGCCGGCGGGCTCGTGCCGATCGTCCTGCTCCTGTTTGGATTCCTTTGGCTGACCAGTTCGCTCCGTGCCTACGACGACAAAATCGCCTCGGTCAACGCGGAAATCAACCAGGCCCAACTGTTGCAAAGCAATCAAAGGGCGGCAACCCGCCGCTTGAAAACGTACAAGACTCTCAGCCTCCCCTCCGACCCTCAACAGGCCGTCGCCGAGTATCGCAACTGGATGATCGATGTTTCGGACCGAATCTTCGGCAAAAACATACCCACCTACGAGACCCCGGCCGTGTTCTCGGAACAGTCCAAGTATCGCGATCCGGCCCGACCGACACAGCCGCCCCGCAAAGTGTTCAACGGTTGGCGAGTCAAAATCAACGTCACCAACGTGACGCTCGATCAGCTCAATCAATTTCTGTTCGAGTTCTATCGAGCCCCGATCCTGCACCGAATCCGCACTCTGGCGATCACGCCCCACGCCGGAGGTTCCGGCGGTGGAAAGGCCGGAGGAATCCCCACCGGAAAACTGGGACTCCTGCTCGAAATCGAGGCGCTGGCCTTAACCGACGCCGAGGCGGCCAAGCCGATTTCGCGAACTGAAGTCGTCCGCCGCGAACACGAACTCGACTGGTATCGCCAGCAAATCGAACACCGCAATATTTTCGGCTTGCCCAACAACGCACCACAAATCACCACCGGCAATCAATCCGAATTCGAAGGGCGGGAGGTCGCGTTTAACGTTTCCGCCCGCGACGACGATCCCAACGACAGTCTCAAATTCGAGCTGTTGTCATCCGACGTCCCGGGAGGAGAACTGAAACAACGCGACCCAAACTCCAAGTCTGCGCAGTTCACCGCGGGCGAAGTGGCACCTGGAAAGTACACCCTCCGCGTGCGCGTCACCGACAGCGGCCTGCCAAACAAAAATGTCGAAAAGGAAATCGCGTTGGAGATCAAGACCCGCGAGCCCGCGCCGGAGGTAAAACCTCGCCCGCCGTTCTACCACGCTCGCGAAACTCAAATCACCGCCATCCTGCGAGAAAACGACGGCGTGGATCGAGCATGGATCTATATCCGTACCTTGGACAAACGTTTTAAAGTCGCGGTCGGCGAGTCCTTCGAAGTCGACCAACGCACCTGGACCGTTCGCCAAATCGACTTGCGCACCATCACACTGGAATGTGATGGAAAATCGCAAACGCTTCGAGTTGGCGATAAGCTAAGTGCTGAAACCGACGACGACCGCTATTCCACCAGTCGGCCGGAGGACGATAGCGGCTCCCAAGAGTAAATGGCACGCCAACCGCCGGACCATCGACGAGGCCCATTCGACCCCGGCCAGCCCGCGCCGCGCCGCTCGTCCCCCGCAGAGCCGCAACCCAAGCGCCCCGCGTCATCGCTCGACTGGCAAAATGCCGCCGAACAACTGCTCCGGGAGGGCAACCGCCTGGCGGCACTAGAGCTCCTGGACCGAGTCATCTGCCACGGCCGCCCCAATCTCCGGACCTGGACGATGGCCGGAGAGGCTCTCTTGGATCTCGGTGAATATGCCCAGGCGTTGGATGTCTCCCAACAGGCGCTTGCGATCGACCCGCATGACTCCACCGCGATCTTCCTTTGCGCCGCCGCCGATTATCAACTGGGGAATGTCCATCAAGCAGTGGGTCGCTTTCGCCGAGCGGCGGAACGCTCCGATCAGTTGAACGCCTGGTGCAACCTGGCCACCATCATCCCGGGGGATCCCAACTCATCCGCGGAGGAGATTTTGGCGACCCGAGCGGAGTTCGCCCGTCGTTTGCACGATCACGAACGACAGCAGGCGGCGCCGCGTAGCGACTTTGCTGCCCTCGCCCCAATTCGCACACCCTCTTCGAGCGCGCCGCTGCGCGTGGGGTACGTTTCCGCCTACTTCGGCGATGCCAACTATATGCGGCCCGTGTGGAACTTGATCCAACACCACGATCGCGACCGCATTGCCGTGCACTTGTTCGCGGATTCGGACGGCGCGGCCGATTTTTCCTGGTTCACTCCCGGACCCCACGATCGTCTCTACCGAACCCAAGACCTGACCAATCGCCAGGTCGCAACCGAAATCCGCGCGGCGCGCTTGGACCTGGTCGTCGATTTGAACGGATATAGCGTTCCCCCAAGGCTCGGGCTCTGGACTTATCGCCTCGCGCCGGTCACCGCCGCCTGGTTCAATATGTACGCCACCTCCGGGTTGCCCGAAATCGACTACCTGATTGGTGACCGGTGGGTTGCTCCGGCCGACGAGGAACAGTTCTACTGCGAAAAAATCGCTCGGCTCCCCGGCAGCTATTTGTCGTTTGGCCCGCCGACCACCGCCGCTCCTCCCGTTGCCCCTTCCCCCGCTTTGGCCGATGCCACTTTCACCTTTGGCAGTTTGGTCAGCCAGTACAAACTGACGCCGCAGGTCATCGACGTCTGGTCCGAGATCTTGGCGGCGGTGCCGCGTTCTCGTTTGCGAATGGCCAATCGGGCCCTCGGCTCGATGATGAATCGCCAATACATCCAAACCGAGTTCGCGCGGCGCGGGATCGCCGCCGACCGACTGGAGTTCCTTCCTCCCGCGCCGAACGCCCAGTTCCTGGCCTACTACGACCAAGTCGACCTGGCCCTCGATGCATTCCCTTACAACGGCGGAACGACAACGACCGAAGCGCTCTGGCAAGGAGTGCCAGTCCTGACATGGATCGGCGATCGTTGGGCGGCTCGCACCAGCCGGACTTTGTTGGCGAACGCCCAGCTGAACGAATTCATCACCGCCGACGCAGTTCAATACCGCGAAATGGCGGTCGCTTGGTCAAAACGAATCGACGAATTGTCCAAACTGCGCCGCCAATTGCGGGACCGACTACTGCAATCCTCGCTCTGCCGCGCCCGCGATTTCGCGCGCGATTTCGAAACAGTGCTCTTCGACCTCGCCGTCCAAAGACAGCGCTAGTCGCTCGACAACACCCAACGCACCCCTCAATCGTCAGCCGCAAATAGACGGGGCAGGGTTTCTCGCGTGAACGCCAAGGAAGCGCTCCCTACCTGACGCCAGAGGCCGCCGGGCCTTCTCCTTGCGCCAGTCGTTGTCTCGGGGAAGCGCCTAGCGCCGGGCCGACAAACGTCGGCCTACTCGTGCCGCAATGCTTCGATCGGGTCCATTTCGGCCGCCCGCATGGCGGGGTACATCCCAAAGATAACGCCGACGGCGACGGAGATCCCAAATGCCAGCGGGATCGAGAGCGGGACAATAATCGGCTTCATGATCTTGGCGACATCGGGCAGACTGGCGTAAGCCCGCGGCGCCAGCGATTCCAGCAAGTTGCGCCCAATATCAATCGCCACCGGACAGAGAAGTCCCACGAGAAGCCCTACCAAGCCGCCGATCACCGAGAGCACGATCGTCTCCACCAAGAACTGGCGGCGGATATCGGATTGCTTGGCTCCCAGGGCTCGGCGGATGCCGATCTCCCGCGTTCGTTCGGTCACGGTCGCGAGCATGATGTTCATAATCCCGATCCCACCGACGACCAGAGAGATCGCAGCGATCATCCCCAGGAACATCATGTACATCATCTTGGTGGCTCGGGACTGCTCAATCAAATCGATCGGGGCCACCACAGCGACGTCCTGCCGCTCGGGGTCACGCATTTTCAACGAGTCCTCGATGATCTTGGCGGTCTTGCGGACGTTCTCGACGTCATCGACCTTGACGGTGACCTGGCTGAGTTCGAAGATCTGCATGCTGAAGAAACCGGAACCGCGTTTCTGCACGGTGTCCCCCATCCGTTTTTGCATTGTGGAATAGGGGATGTACACGTCGAGTGAGAAATCTTGTGCAGCGAGCGAGCCTCCGATCGCCGCGGTGGGATCGCGGTGCTTGAGCACACCGACGATTTCGTAATAGGTCTTGTCTTCGGGCAGGTAAAGCTGCTTTTTGATCGGGTCTTCGGAGGGGAACAGCCGCTTGGCCAGTTCCGCAGCGATCACACAAACCGCGGCGGAGCTATTGACGTCGATCGATGTGAGGAAGTGGCTGCGGGCCGGATCTTCCACTTCCAATCGCATAACTTCGGCGTATTCCGGCGTGCAGCCGACCAGCCGTCCTTGGATTGGCTTGACGTTAGGGTTTCCGTTGTAAGTAAACTCCTTCGGGAGTTCCCGGATAGGGATGATCGTTTTGATGGTCGGGATCGACTCGAGCATTTTCATTTCGGCGCGAGTGATGCCGTAAGCGTTGACCTGTCGGAAGTTGGCGCCCTGCTCTTCGGGCGGCTTGATCGAACGGATCATGATATTGTCGGCGCCCAGGCTCTCGATCTGCCGCTGGGCCTCCACGCTGATGCCTTCGCCAATTGCCAGCAGCCAGATGACGCTGGCGACCCCGATGAAGATGCCCAACACCGTGAGAATGGAGCGCATCGGGTGCAGCAGCAGACTCTTGATACCCAGGATGAATGTGCGATAGAGCTTCATGGCAGAACGTGGATTGGATCGGGGCCGGAGGCTAAACCGCGACCGGGGCGGCGGGGCGGTTGGTGGATTTGGCGAATGTCAATCGATTGGGTTGTTGGACGTCGGACTGGATCAAGCCGTCCCGCAGACGGATCACACGCTTGGCGTGGCCCGAAACTTCGTCCTCGTGGGTGACCATGATAATGGTTCGCCCCTCGTTGTTGAGCCGTTCGAATAGGGCGAGGATTTCGGCGGTCGTGGCGGAATCGAGGTTTCCCGTGGCTTCGTCGGCCAGAATGAAATAGGGGTCGTTGACCAGCGATCGGGCGATCGCCACGCGCTGCTGTTGCCCCCCGGAGAGTTGGGTCTGGCGGTGGGAAAGTCGATCGCCCAAGCCCACCATTTCCGCCAGTTCGACACATCGTTTCCGGGCTTTGGTACCCAAACGGCCCTGGTAATACAGTGGGACCTCGATGTTCTCTACCACCGTCAACTGTGGAATCAAGTTGTACGATTGAAAGACGAAACCGATCCGCGTCGCGCGAATCGTGGAGAGCTGATCATCGGTCATTTTGGCGACGTCGTCGGCCCCCAGAAAGTACGATCCGGCGGTGGGGCGGTCCAAACAGCCCAGCAAGTTCAAGAGGGTGCTCTTTCCGGAACCGGACGGTCCCATGATGGCGACGTAGTCCCCCGCCGGAATGGAAAACGTGACCCCGCGGAGCGCGCGAACCGTTTCCCCTTTCAAGACATAGGTCTTGGTCAATTCGCGAATATCAGCAGCAAGTTCCATGAAACAGCAATGCCGTGCGGGCGCAATGGAAGGGGAATGCAAGGACGATCGGTGGTCCTAAGGAGTCGGGGTTCCACTCGGACCGCCCCCTGGATTTCCGCCCGACGGACCACCCGGAGGACCGCCCCCCGGAGGGCCACCCATGCCGCCCCCTTGCTCCTGCATCTGTTGAAACATCCGCTTCATACTTTGCAGCAATTCGTCGCGTGTAATCTTGCCGTCGCCGTCCGCATCGGCCTGTTCGATTCGTCCGCGCATCTGTTCCGGCATCTCGCCCAATTCGCTCGAATCCAAAACGCCGTCTCCGTTCTTGTCGGTGCGTTCCATCGAGCGATCGACCATCATCTCGGGAGAGAATCCGCCGCCGCCGCCGCCGGCGTGGATCCTCACGCTCTGAGCAACACCCTGGTTATTGCGCCGCAGTTTCTCAGCACCAGTGAGTGTTG
>JBGSLW010000171.1:0-32036 GCA_041740495.1 Pirellulaceae bacterium | reverse complement strand
TCGCGCCACAGCGACGGCGCTTGGCGACGCCAGGATCGCGTCCAGCGTTTCGTAGCCGGCGGCGACGCCGTGCTCCATTCCAGACGCCAAGGCGCCGTCGCGTGCAGCCTTGGACGGAAAAAGCAACGTCATTGTCAACCGAGTCGCGCCGGCGACCTCAGTGAGCTCGAGGGTGGCCAGCAACTCCCAGGGGTCGGCAGAGCCCCCATCCGCGCTGTCCGATCCGTTGGATTCCGGTCCACAACTACCCGCACCCGGTCCCATTTCCATCCGCTCCGTGTGGACGATCCGCCCAGGCGGAGTGACCTCGCGGTGCTCCCCCCAAATCGAGAGGGCCAGAGTCCCCTCCGGACCATTCCACGACCAGCGAAACTTGCCGCCGACCCGCACATCCATTTCGCACTCGGCCCAGGTCCAGGCGGGCGGCGTGAACATCCACCGCCGCACCAGTTCCGGCCGGGTCATCGCCTGCCAGACCAGCTCGCGCGGAGCGTCGAATTCACGGGTCATCACAATTTCCAAGTCCGTGGGGGTCGCAATCTGTAGTGCATTCGCCATCGTTTGTTCTCCAGTCATTAGTAAGTTACGGTTTTTTGCCCCGCGCCTGACTCTTCAAGTCCTCCAACACGGCGTCGAGTCGATCGAAGTTGGCCTCCCAAACTCGGCGGAATTCGTCCAGGCAGTCGGTGGCCTGAGCCAACGGCCCAGTCTCCAGGCGGCAAATGTGCGTGCGCCCGACGATGCGGCGCTTCACCAACCGAGCCTGCTCCAGGACCTGAACGTGCTTGGAGGCCGCGGGGAACGACATCGCCAGCGGCTCCGCCAACTCGCTCAACGTCCGCTCCCCTTCCGCCAGGCGGCGCAGCATCTGCCGCCGCGCCGCATGCGCCAGCGCATGAAACACGCGATCCAACTCCGCCGATCTTTGCTTAACCATTTGGTTTAATATATCCGGAGAGAACGTATTGTCAACCATTTGGTTAAATATTTTTTTGAAGCCGTTATTCGCCGCGCCCCGCCGTCATTCCTGCCCCCGCCGTCATTCCTGCGCTCAACGTCCTTCCTGCGCTCAACGTCATTCCTGCGCTCAACGTCATTCCTGCGCTCAACGTCATTCCTGCGCTCAACGTCATTCCTGCGCAGGCAGGAATCCACCTGCGTGGGCGTCCTGCCCCCTGTGGATTCCGGGTCTCAGCCCGGAATGACGGAATGGGCCTCCAGTCCCCATAGATTCCGGGTCTCAGCCCGGAATGACGGAATGACGGTTGCCGGCAAGCGCGGGGCATGAGAAAATCCGAACCAAACAAAGCCACTTGGTTGCGGTTTGCCTGGAGAATCCGCGACCGAATTGAACCGATGGGAGTGAGGACGAATACGATGCGACTTCGAAAATGCCGAAAGCTCCTGCGGCTATCGACACTCTTTCGCTTGAGAATTTCAGCGTCGGCGATTCTGGCATTTACAATCCCTCTAGCCGTAGCCCAATCCCAACAAGTCCGACAGCCGAATATCGTTTTCATCTTGGCGGATGACTTGGGATACGGCGATCTCAGTTGCTACGGCCAAAAGCGTTTTCAGACTCCGCATATCGATCGCCTGGCGGAGGGGGGGATGCGGTTCACTGCCCACTATTCCGGGCACAACGTCTGTGCGCCAGCTCGGTGCGTCCTGTTGTCGGGCAAGCATCCGGGACACGCATATATTCGTGACAACCGCGGGGGCCTGGGGCCGGAGCAGGAAGGGCAGGAGGCGGTCCCGGCCGGCGAACTTCGCCTGCCGCTTCACTTGAAAGGCCTTGGATACCGCAACGGTTGCTTTGGGAAATGGGGGTTAGGGCCGGTCGGCAGTTCTGGCGATCCGCTCGCACAAGGCTTTGATCGCTTTTTCGGCTACAACTGCCAGGCGCAGGCCCACAATTACTACCCCGATCATCTCTGGTCGAATCGCGACCGAGTCGACTTGGATAACCCGAAGTTCGCCGCCCACCAGAAGCTGCCGGAAGGCGCCGATCCCAACGACCCGGCCAGCTACACCTCGTATTCCGGAACACAATACGCGCCCGACCTGATTCACGCCGAGTCGTTGAAGTTTATCCGGGAGAACCAACGCGAGCCGTTTTTTCTTTTCTATTCCACCACCATTCCGCATCTGGCCCTACAGGTTCCGGACGATTCGCTGCGCCCTTTCCTGGATAAGTTCCCGGACGAGCCGTATCCAGGGGGCCGCGGCTACCTACCCCATCGCACTCCGCGGGCAGCGTACGCCGCCATGATCACTCGGCTGGATGCCGCCATAGGGGAGCTGTTGGATTTGGTGAAGGAGCTCGGTTTAGGACAGGACACCATCTTTATTTTCTCCAGCGACAATGGGCCTTTGTACGATCGACTGGGTGGAACCGATTCCGAGTTCTTCAACAGCGCAGCGGGCTTCCGCGGACGCAAAGGATCGTTCTACGAAGGTGGCTATCGAGTCCCCTTATTGGTCTATTGGCCCGGCCGGATTGCGGCAGGCAGCCGGAGCGATCGAGTGAATGGATTTGAGGATTGGCTACCGACCTTGTTGGAGCTTCTGGGCCAACCCGCTGTGACCCCGGCTAATTCTGTGACCCCGGCCGACTTGGACGGGATCAGTTTCGCGGCGACGCTCCAGGGACAAACCCAGGCGGAGCGCCCGTTTCTCTATCGCGAGTCCCCCGGTTATGGCGGGCAGCAGGCGGTCCGCGTCGGCGATTGGAAGGCGATTCGCCGCCAGTTGAACCCGCCGCGCAAACAGGTCAACGTGCCCCCCACCGTCACCGAGCTCTACAACTTGCAGGCCGATCCAGGGGAACAGCAGGATGTCGCCTCCCAGCATCCGGAGATTGTCGGGCAACTCGAGCAGCTCATGCAGCAGCAGCACACGCCGGCGCAACTGTGGCCGATTCGAGCGCTCGATCAGCCAGTGGGTCCGCCACTCGGCGCGGCATCGCCCGTTCGCCAGCCCTCGCGGTAATAGCGATTGCGCCGACTAAACCGTTGACGACGGTCCCGCGGCAACTCGTCATCGGGCAAACCCCATGGGAGTCTCGCCAGTGTGGGGTACGATTCGAAAAGAGTCGCTCGATTCGATAATACCCGCCAGGACTCCCCTCGAATGCCCGCAACCCTCGACTTGCCTCTGGCGGCTCGTGCTGCCGCACGGGAATTGACCTCCGTGTTGCATCTGATCAACGGGGAGCATTTCAGCGGGGCCGAGCGGGTGCAGGATTTGCTTGCCGGCGCTCTCCCGGACCACGGGTACCGCGTTGGGTTTGCGTGTCTCAAGCCAGGGCGCTTCGCGGAGGCCCGGCAAAATCAGTCGGCGCCGATTCTGAATACACCGATGCGATCGCGTTTCGATCGCCGAGTCGCCCGGACGATCGCTGACGCCGTCGACAAGGAGGGCTATCGTCTGTTGCATGCTCACACGCCGCGATCGCTGCTGGTGGCGCGGCAGGTCGCTGGGCTAACTGGTTTGCCGCTGATCTATCATGTGCATAGCCCGGCCGGCCGCGATTCGACTCGGACCTGGCAGAATCGACTCAATCTCTGGGTCGAGACGCGACAGCTCAAACGATGTGCTCGGCTGGTCTGCGTCTCCCAAAGCCTGGGTCGCTACATGCAACAGCAAGGGCATCCCGCCGAGAAGTTGAGCGTCGTTCCGAACGGCGTCCCGGTCCAGGCTTGGCGGGAGCGTACTCCTCCGACGTCGATTTGGACCTTGGGTACCGTCGCGTTGTTCCGGCCGCGGAAAGGGATGGAGTTGCTGCTGGCAGCCCTGGCCCTTGCGCGGCGCGATGCGTTGCCCGTCCGCTTGGTGGCGGTCGGTCCGTTCGAGTCCGACGCGTACCGAGACGATATCCTGGCGCTGGCCGATTCGCTGGGAGTTGCCGATCTGATCGAATGGACCGGGTTCTGCCGGGAGGTAACGCCGTGGCTGGAGAAAATGGACGCGTTCATACTCCCCAGCCTGTTCGGCGAAGGAATGCCGATGGTCGTGTTGGAGGCGATGGCCTTGGGCCTGCCTGTGATCGCCAGCGATGTCGAGGGAATTCCCGAAGCGGTCCGGCATGGCCAGGAGGGCTTGCTGTTTCGCGCGGGCGATCCGCAAGAATTGGCGCGGCAATTGGAAGCGCTCATCGGGGGAATGTTTTCCTGGCCTGCGATGCGCCGCGCGGCTTGGGAACGGCAACGACGCTGTTTTTCCGATGTCAGTATGGCGCAGCAACTGGCCGCCATCTACGATCGAATGCTCGCGAAGTAGCGTATTCGAGGATTGAGTGAGCCAGTGTAGAGCAATTGTCCTCAATTGCTCCGTCTTTCCTAGCCGCGAACAGTTGGGGACAACTGTTCTACATTTCAGCGTAGAGCAATTGTCCTCAATTGCTCCGTCTTTCTCAGCCGCGAACAGTTGAGGACAACTGTTCTACAATGAAAAAAGCCAGCGCCCTGCGGAGGAAGTGCAGGTCGCTGGCTTACGGCGTTTCGTCGCTGAGTGCGAACGAAACGAATTGGGGTTTCTACCGGACTAGCTGGATTGCATGACCACAAACGCCGATCCGTTTGGAGTTTGCACCAGCAACAAGATCCCTTCATTCAGATTGGCCTGCTGCAGGCGTTCTTCCGCCTCGGCGGCGCTTCGCACCGGTTGGCGGTTGATCTGTTTGATCACCTGACCGACCTCCAATCCGGCTTGTGCGGCGGGGCTGCCATCGGCCACGCCCGTAACCACCACGCCTTCGGCGCCCGCCATTCCCAGTCGGGAGGCGATATCGGAAGTCAGGTCGGACAACTGCAGACCGAACCGATTCATTCCTGGAACGTCGGGGGTGGAGCGTTCCATCGACGGCGAACCGGCCACGCTGTAGTTGGCTGGCTGCTCGGCGGGAATAAACGAAAGCGTCACTGTCTTCCCGTCCCGCACGATGTCGACCTGGTGCGGACGACCGATTTCAGCTCGCTCCACCGCGACCTGCAGTTCCTTGGGAGTAGCGACCGAGACTCCAGCAAAGTTGGTGATCACGTCTCCGACCTGCAGACCGGCATCGGCCGCCGGCGTCCCGGGCTGGACCATCGTCACCGCGACACCGGAGCGCGGCTTGACCCCCAGTTTGTCGGCGATCGTCGCGTTGATTTGTTGGATCCCAACGCCCAAGTAAGCTCGGCGGACGACCCCGGTTGAGGCAAGTTGATCGCCGACCCACTTGGCCAGATTGATCGGAACGGCGAAACCGACGCCGGCGTTGCTGCCGCTGCGAGTGGAGATCGCGGTGTTGATCCCCACGACTTCGCCATCCAGGTTGACCAACGGACCGCCGCTGTTGCCGGGATTGATCGCGGCATCGGTTTGCAGAAAACTCTCTCGCTCCGTGATCCCGACGCCGCGCTGCTTGGCGCTGATGATCCCGGCGGTCACGGTGCTCTCCAGGCCGAAGGGTTGCCCGAGCGCCAGAACCCAGTCGCCGACGGCGACGCGATCGCTATCCCCCAATTGGGCGGGGACCAGATCGCGGGCCCCATCGATTTGGATGATCGCAATATCGGTCTTGGGATCGGTGGAGATTTTCGACGCCGAGTATTCTCGGCCGTCGGACAGCCGCACAGTGCACTCGACGTTTTCGCCCCCCAGGACGACATGGTTATTGGTCATGACCAGTCCCGAAGAGTCGATGATCACACCGGAGCCGCTCCCTTCGGTGGGCTGGGGCTGCGGCATATCGAACCCAAGCCCTTGTTGCGGCATCTGTCGGAACAAATCTTCGAACGGAGTTCCGTGGAACGGATTGGGCTCCTGCGGCATCCGGCCGCGTTGATGCGCCAGTCCTTGCGGCGGCGTTTTGGCGCGGGATTCGATCGTCACCAACGACGGGAGCACGCGTTCGGACGCCACGCGAAACGCGTTCGAGAGCTGCTTTGCGGAGGCGATCGACGATTCCGCTTCCTGTGCGGAAATGGGGGGAGGGGTATGGATGGCGTACTTCACCGAGTCGGTGGACGCCGTCCCTTCGTCGAAAAAGTTCGCCGTGGCAAAACCAGCCGCGGCAAGTGTGAGTGCCGCGACGGCAAACAGACTGGATAGCCAGGTGGTTTTGGATTTCATCTTTGCAACTCCTTTGTGAACAAGTTTGGGCAACTTCGGCCCGCCGGGGATACTCGTACTGCATGAGGCGTGCCAAATCGTAGGAATCCGCCCTACAATGAGGGCAGTCCCTTTGTCGGGGCGTTTTTCAATCGGAAAAGTCGAAATCTCCGAGAGAAACTCGCGCCGCTGATGGGGCAGCGTTCCACGCTTGGGTAAATTCTCCACTGCCGCCTGCGGGCAATCGGAAATTCCTTGGTACTTGCAGTATGCGACTGGCCACCAAAATCCTTGCGGTCTCGCTGACGTTCATCGTGGTGCTCACCGCGGTGGCCGGATATGTCTCTGTCCGCCGCGTCCAAGATGACTTCAACCAGTACCAGCAAGAGTTCGCCCAGAATTTTGCGGACTTGCTCAATCAGCAGGTGGTGTCGGCGTACCAGGAGAACGGCAAGCCCGGGGTCGAGCAATTCCTGCGGGAAGTCAGCGAGCCCAACCAAGGGGCGATCGAAGTCTCCTTTAAGGTGTTTGACCCGACCGAAACCAGTCTCATTCCGTCGCGACTGCCGATCGATTCCATGTTGCGCGGCTTCGGTGGGGATCCGATCATGGTCGAAGGGAATGACGATCAGGGCGCGCGGAACCTTTTCATCTATGTCCCTGTGAATTTGACCAGTCGACAGTTGGCCTTCCTGGAATTCGCCGTCCCCTTGCGATCGTTGGACAAGCAAATGCGATTGCGGATCTGGCTGACGGTCGCCGCGATCGGAACCTTGGCGCTGGGGTCGGTCTTGACCGCCTATATTACCGGCGTGTTGTGGGTGATTCGGCCGTTGCAACAACTGTCGAACAAGACCGAACGGATCGGGAAGGGAGATTTTGGCGATCCGTTGATCATGGACACCAACGACGAACTGGGAGAATTGGCGACAGCGCTCAACCGGATGTGTGTCGAACTGGATCTGCAGAAACGGCGGATCGCCGAAGATTCGCAGCAGCGTCTGGCGATGATGGAACAGCTGCGGCATTCGGATCGCTTGCAAACCGTGGGCCGGTTGGCCGCGGGGGTGGGGCACGAGCTGGGGACGCCGCTGAACGTGATTTCTGGCCGAGCCGGCTTGATTTGCAGCGGACGCCTGGACGCTAGCCAGGTCCAGGAAAGTGCACGGATCATTCGCACCGAAACGGAACGAATCACCGGGATCGTCCGCCAGTTGCTCGATTTCGCTCGGCCTCGGCCTCCGCAGCGAAAACAAGTCGACTTGGACGAGATCCTCCGCCATACGATCCAGCTTTTGGAGCCGCTGGCCGACAAGCAAGGGATCCGCGTCGACCCGCCATCGCCTCCGTCCGACGGGCAGTCCCGCACGGCGTTTGCCGACGCTGGACAACTGCAACAGGTTTTTACCAATATTATCGTGAATGCGATCCAGGCGATCAGCGCCGAAGGGCAACCCAGCCCGGTTTTGGTCGGCGGCGAGCGGGGCGCTGTTGACTCGACGCACCGCGATCTGCGGAGCGGCCCGGGCGCTGCCGCCGTGCCCTCCCACATCGAAATCGAACTTTCTCGCTGGCCGACGGAGGCTGCCTCCCGCCCAGTCGACAACGGATCAGAACCGGCGACCGCTCAAGCGGACCCCGCATGGTGCGTTTCGATCTGGGATAGCGGCCCGGGGGTTCCGACCGAGCTATTGCCGCATATTTTTGAGCCCTTTTTTACGACCAAGGATGTCGGCGTCGGCACCGGATTGGGACTGTCGATTGTTCATGGGATTGTGCAAGAGCACGGTGGACGAATCGAGGTTTCTAATCGAGAATCGGGTGGCGCTTGTTTTCGTGTGTACTTGCCCAGGGAGAGTCGCTAGATGTCCGGACGCGTGTTGATAGTCGACGACGACCGTGCGATGGGGGAACTGTTGGAGGTGGATTTGCGGATGCGGGGCTACGACCCGGTTCCGGTGAGTTCACCTGCCATCGCGTTAGCGAAATTTCGCGAGGAACCCTTTGATGTCGTGTTGACCGACGTACGAATGCCGGGTACCACTGGGATTCAACTCTGCCAGGAGATCAACCAGATTCGCCCCGACGTGCCGGTGATCGTCATGACGGCCTTCGGAAACATGGAGACGGCGATCGATGCGCTGCGAGCCGGCGCCTACGACTTTATCACCAAGCCGGTGGAAATGGACTTGTTGGCGGCCGCGATCGGCCGGGGGACCCAACAACATCGGCTGCAGGAGCATGTCCGCCGCCTTTCAGAGGCGGTCGATCGGGCAGCGCACTTCGGCGATGTCCTGGGGGACAGCCCGGCGATGCAAAAGGTTTACGTCCAGCTGGCCCAGGTCGCCGGGACCGATTCCACCGTCCTGTTGACCGGCGAAAGCGGCACCGGCAAGGAGTTGGTTGCTCGCTGCATCCACCGCCGCAGCCGCCGCAGCAGCGGTCCGTTTATGGTGTTGAATTGCGCGGCGGTCCCCGAGCCGCTTTTGGAAAGCGAATTGTTCGGGCACGCCAAGGGTGCGTTTACGGATGCGCGAGCCGATCGCAAAGGGCTGTTCGCTCAGGCCCAAGGCGGCACGCTGTTCCTGGACGAGATCGGCGACATGCCGCAGGCGATGCAGGCCAAGCTGTTGCGGGCACTGGAGGAGCGGGTGGTCCGGCCGGTCGGCAGCGACCACGAGTCTCCGTTCGATGTGCGGATCATCACGGCGACCAACAAGGATCTGGAATCGGCGGTCGAGGAAGGGCTGTTCCGGGAGGATCTGTACTACCGGATCAATGTGATTCAGATCGAATTGCCGCCACTCCGCACGCGCGGCGCCGATATCCTCCTGATCGCACAACATTTTCTCAGCGCGTTCGCCCAAAAAATGAACCGGCAGGTCACCGGGATCAACGCCGACGCCGCCGAGAAGTTGTTGGCCTACAACTGGCCTGGCAACGTGCGCGAATTACGGAATGTGATGGAGCGCGCGGTGGCGCTCACGCCGTTCAGCGAAATCGGCGTGGCCGAACTTCCCGAAAAGATTCGCGACTATAAGGCGGACCGCGTGGTGCTGGGAGCGGACAACCCGGAGGAACTCCAATCGCTGGAAGAGATTGAACGTCGCTACATCGACCACGTCCTGGCGGCGACCGGCGGGAACCAAACCCGCGCCGCGCGGATTCTGGGAGTTGATCGCAAGACACTCTATCGCAAGTTGAAACATCCGGCCGACGCGCCGCGTGAATAACCAATGCACGACGACCCATTGCCTGCATTTCCGATTGTGGTCGAGTGGCCCGTTCAATGGGGGGACCAAGACGCATTCGGCCACGTCAACAACACGGCTTATTTGCGCTGGTTCGAGTCGTCTCGGATCGCCTACCTGCAGCGTTTAGGGCTGCCGCTGGGCGTTAACCGCGAGGGGATCGGCCCCATCCTGGCGGCCGTCCATTGCAACTACCGCCAGCAGTTGACGTTTCCCGATCGAGTCCGCATCGGCATCCGCGTCACCCGCATCGGCCGGTCCAGCTTGACGGTCGCCCACCAGATATTCAGCGACCGCCGCACCGGCGTGGTGGCCGAGGGTGAATCGGTGATCGTGTATTACGACTACCGCAATCTCCAGGCGCTGGAAATCCCGCGCTCCATCCGCGACGCCATCCTCCAGCTCCAGCCGCATGGGCTCAGCGGTTGAGGCGGGTCGTGTCAAAGTCTAACGATCGCGAAAGGCAATTGCGTCTTAACGGCTAGGCCCAGCCGGGTCGTGTCAGTTGTGCCAAAAATCCCGGGTTTGCCGGATTCGCTGCGTCATTTGCGCCGATCGAATTTTCGATAGCCAAGAGGGACGCCGCGACGGAGCCCGCCTGCATTGGGCACGGCGCAAAACTCGTCGCGCGGTCGACCCGAACTCTGACCAGCCCACAACATTCCTTGAAGGACCATCCCATGAAGACCCGCGTCGCACTTTTGTTCGCGTTCGCCGTGTGCGCGAACGTACCAACCACATCCGGCCAAAGCGGACCGCAACCCGCCGTTCCGACCAGCGTTTCAGGCACGGCACAACATTGGACCATTTCGTCCATGGGCCCCAACGATGCCCAAGTGGTCGATCAGAATAGCGCCGCCGTCAACCCGATGCCGCTCAACCCAACCGGTGGCGCCGTTCAAAACGCCCCCAATGCGAATTGCAATAACGGCTCGTGTGGTTTGGGCTGTGGCGGCTACGGCTACGATCCTTCCTGCCCGACTCGGTACTTCTCGATATTCGGTGGAGCGGCCGCCTTCCAAGATATCGATTATTCGATCGACGCGGCGGATGGAAGCGGCGGGACGCTCGACCTGGACGCGTCGCTCGATACGGATACCGGCTGGGCGGCCGGCGGCGCCGTCGGACGAAGCTTGGGACGCCACCTGCGAACCGAATTTGAATTCGCCTACCGTTCGGCCTCGGTGGTTGGCGGCGAAGCGTTCTTGGGTGGTCAGTCGATCGGTTCGACGCCCTTGGATGGGTCGGTGAATATGTACTCGTTCATGCCGAATCTCGTCTTCGACTTCCGCCCGAACAGCCGGTTCAATCCTTACGTCGGCGTTGGAACCGGAGTCGTTTTCCAAGATCTGGAAGTGGTCGAATCCACCGTTCCGCTCAGCGTGAACGTGAAGGATTCGTCCTTTGCGTACCAGCTTATCGTCGGCGTTTCGGGGTGCCTGAGCGCTCGAACCGACTTGTTTGTGGAATACCGGTTCTTTGGAACGGATCAGTTCACCGTCGATGTCGGCACACCGATCGGATCGGCCAGCTTTGAAACCGACACGAACTCGAACGACATCCTCTTCGGATTGCGTATCAAACGCTGGTAGTCAACGGACTGAGGCGAACGGCAGGTAGAACAAATTGGACGTCAAGTATTCCAGCAACAAGATCAGCGCGGTCAAAAGCGCCAGCACCGGATAGAACTCCTGTCCGATGCGAGCGACACCTTGGGCGCGCTGTATCTCTCGTTGCTCGCGGGCCAGCTGAAATCGCGCCGGTCCCAGGACTTGTTCCAGTCGTTCCCGGCCGATCCGCGTCAGATCGGTCGCTTGTCCGTCGAGATTCGCACTGAAGCCCAGTCGTTCGTCGACCTGGCTCAGACTGCGGAGGCGATAGTTGCCCGGCGTCTGTGTGAAGCGGTAGGTCAAGCGCCTTCCATCGGCCGCCAATTTCGTCGGTTCCTCATCCCGGGGCGAATACATCCAGAATTCGCGCTGGCTTTCTGGTGCAGGATCGACCAGCTGGGCGGCCTGGCCGACTTCGAAGTTGAGCAACGACGCATTCCGCTGAACCAGATAGCGAGCCGTCTCGACGACCAGCAACCAACTGGGCCAGATGTCGCCGCCGTAAAACAGCGCGTTCCAGGGCTCGTGATCGACTGGCCGGGGAGGCTCCGTGATTGGCGTGGTCATCAGAATAACCCGCCCCTGCCCGATTTGGCGTTCCAGCAGGGCAGGTCGCAAATTGGAGTAACGCGTGATGATCTGGATCGAATCCCCGTCATCGTTCGGCGGGGGCTCGACTCCCCAATAATACGAGATCGGCAATCGATGCCAGGGGACGGAGGTCGCCTGCTGGCGAAACGCCGCCAGGATCGGATGGCTCAAATCCACCGGGCTCAGATACAACTCGTCCGGTGATTGGCTGACTCGAGTCAACTTCCCTGGCAACAATCGCAGGGCCGCCGGCGAGGTGAACTCCGCGGAGGCGATCCCTTGATCGGCGGCGAAATGCCCCAGGAAGAATACGACGCAGCCCCCTCCCTCGACGTAGCGTCGCAGCTCCGTCCAAATCGAGTCGACGAGGGGGGTCGGATTCAAGAACGCCACCAACGAGTAGTCGCCCAAGCTCACCGAAGCCAATTCTCGTTGGGGTCGAACGTCCACTTCGAATTCATCCGCCAGCGATACCGTGAAATTCTCCGGTTGGACTTCGGGAGGATGAATCGCCAAGGTCTTCCAGGCGGGACGAACCTCCAGAGTGAACCAGCGGCGGTTGTCGATCTCCAGCGGATCCTCCGCCGCGATTTCCACCCAGCCATGGTGGACGCCGGGCCGCAGTCCCTCCAGAGAATCCAACGGGATGGTGAACCGCGCGACCGTCGGACCGGCGGGGTTGAGTTCCACCGGCTGCGTGCGAGTCCAATGTGATTCCGGAACCAGCGTTTGGCCGTCTTGACGCGTCGGTCGGCGCGGATCGGGCTGCTCGAGGTAGAGCGAAATCGGCGGGTTTGCAGTCAATCCGCTGCTGGACAGCGTCGCCTCCAGTTCCAACGAATCCTTGGGCGCCAAGACGCTGCTTCTGAGCGATACCTGCTGCAGACGCAGATTCTTGGGATCATCGATGCCGACGTCCAAAACGTAGAGCGAGATCTCCGGGTGCTTCGCCAACAGTTCCCGCAACGACTCGCTGGTCGTACTCCAGGAGGGGCGCGTCAAGTCCGTCAGCACGTACAGCTCTTTGCGTTCCAACTCGCTCTCCGCCAGCAACCGTACGGCGCTGGCGATCGACGCGGGGATGGCGGAACGCCGAAAGTCGATTTCCATCGTCTGCACCCGCTGGATCGCCGCGTTGGCATCGACGGAGAAAAACGCTTCGTCGCCGTGCGGAAAGGAAACGCTGATCCGGCTATCGAAAGGAAACTGTTCGATCAGCCAGAATCCGAGAGCCTGAGCACGTTCGAGCAACGTTTGATTCTCAAAACGGTACGCCATTCGCGGCGAGTCGTCGATGACCAGTGCGGCGGCGACCGGCGCCATCCGGTCACCCAGGATCGCCTGCTCGCGGTTCGCCCAGACGCGGCCCGCCAGAACACCTCCACCCACGAGTTGCGCCAGCAAGAGCGCGGCCAGCACCCCAACCAGCCATCGATTCAGCGGACGAATCCAGATGGCTGCAGCAACCAACAAGACCAGCGTCAACAGCGCCAGCAACCCCAAGCCGCTGAGCGTCAACCAGTTGCCGTACATCGCAGAAACGACGCTAGGTTGCGCCAACGCGGCAGCGACCGCCAAGATCGCCAAGGCCCGCAGCATCAAAAGCAGCAAATGCTTCAAGCGAAGCTGTCGCTTGTTCGTCTTCTGCAGCGGCATGACAAAACGGAGCGCTGGAAACGGCAGAAGCTTCGGCTTGGGCTGCATCAGGAAATGCAGCAGAATGGGAATTCCGACCAGCAATCCGCCAATCGCCAGAATCAATCCATTTGCCAACGCCATCGTGCCAAAGCCATCGTAACGCCGTCCTGCCCACCCCCGCCGCGTCTTTGCTACGCCCGAATCGGCTTTTGGGGGCCCACCGCCGCGGGATATCCGTCCGACCGCATCACGTTCTGAACCGCGGTGGCGTCGACCGGCACGCTGCAAATCCGCTCGATCTCTTGGACCGAATACCCGCGCTCGATCATCAACGTCTTGAGCTTGGACTCGAGATGAACTCGGCCGAGATTTTCGATCATCGCCAACGCCCGTTGAACGACATAGCAGATCATCGGGCCACCGAAGATCAAAGTCATGGCGACCAATGCGACCAATTCTTCTTCCATAAAGCCCTCCGACGAAACCTGCTCTATTTCAGTATCGGCCGTTGGCGGCCACATGTCAAACGTACTATCTTTGGCAGCCGTACTGTTTTTGGCAGCCGTACTGTCTTTGGAAGCCCCGTGGGGGCGTCCGCCAATCAATACCTACGCCTGGACCAAAGTCCAACGTCTGCCGATGGCCGACGCGGCAGTGCTGAACGACGGCGACTGCAGCTGCGGTTGGACCTGTTCATCGCATGAACGCTATCGAGCCATCAAGGAGTTCGCCGGGGCGCTGGCGATCTTGGAGGGGACGGGAAAAAAGTAGCGGAATTCACC
The DNA here is from genome assembly GCA_041740495.1 of Pirellulaceae bacterium. Lineage (GTDB taxonomy): Bacteria > Planctomycetota > Planctomycetia > Pirellulales > Pirellulaceae > JANMEB01. The sequence goes on along the minus strand of JBGSLW010000171.1, from coordinate 18,068 downwards.
GTGCGACTGCCGTCACTCGGTGAAAGATCCCCCGCGGCGGTCCAATCCACGGCGGTTGGCACCTGCGCGGGTTCAGCTACAATCAGTGATTTTAGCGGCCGATAGCAAGCTCATGTCCCGTAAACTCTCGCAAATTCGCAATATCGGAATCATTGCCCACATCGACGCCGGGAAAACCACCGTCACCGAAGGGATGTTGTTTCTCAGCGGGGCCAAACATCGCGTCGGGAAAGTCGACAGCGGGACGACGACCACCGACGACGACGTCGAGGAACAGAATCGCGGGATCACGATTTACGCGGCGTGCGTCACGTTCGACTGGAAAGAGATCCACATCAATTTGTTGGACACCCCCGGCCACGTCGACTTCACGGCCGAGGTTGAACGGAGCCTGCGGGTGCTCGACGGGGCGGTTGTCGTGTTCAGCGCCCGCGAGGGGGTGGAAGCTCAAAGCGAAACGGTCTGGCGACAGGCCAACAAGTACCACGTCCCACGGATCTGTTTTATCAACAAACTCGATCGGGAAGGGGCGGACTTCGAGCGGGTCGTGCGCGATATCGGCCGGCGACTGCAGGGGAATCCAGTGGTGATTCAGATCCCGGTGGGCCAGGGCCCCGCTCATGTCAATGACCCGTTCCGCGGGGTGATTGACCTTATCGAACAGAAATTTCTGACGTTTTCCGACGACGGCAAGACCGTGACTGCCGCGGCGATTCCCGATGCCTTACTGGATCTTGCGGAAATCGCCCGGGAAGAATTGCTGGAGAATCTCTATAGCTACAACGACGCGATGATGGAGCTGGCGATGGCCGGCGAATCGATCCCCGCCGACTTGATTCGATCGGTGCTGCGGCAGGCGACCCTGGCGGAACTGATTCAACCGGTGATCTGCGGCGCGGCGCTGCAGGGGATCAATGTCTCCAGCGTTCTCGACGCCGTGCAGTTCTACTTGCCGTCGCCGGAGGACCGTCCGCCGGTGATCGGTTTCCAACCGGAGAATCCTCAAAAGGCGTTGGCCCGCAAACCCGACCCCCACGAACCCTTTTGCGGGCTGGTCTTCAAAATCTTGCCGGCCAAAACCGGGGACTTCTATTGGGTTCGAGTCTATTCGGGAGAATTGCGAGAGAACTCGCGGGTTCTCTGCCCCAGCAAGGACAAGAAGGAAAATGTCGCACAGCTCTGGCAGATTTTCGCCACCCGGAAGACTCGCGATGGACAGATTCCGCGAGTCGCCGCGGGGGATATTGTCGGCGTGATCGGCCCGCGCGATGCAATCACCGGGGATACGTTTTGCGATCCCAAATCCCCGATTCAACTTGAATCGATCGAGTTTCCCCCGACGGTGATCGAAATGGCGATCGAACCCGAGTCGACTGCCGAGCGGAAGAAGCTGAACGAAACGTTGGAGATGCTCAAGCGACAAGATCCCACGTTCAACGCCAAAGAGAATCCTGAGACCGGGCAAACTTTGATCGCTGGGATGGGGGAACTCCATCTGGAAATCATCAAAAACCGCTTGCTCCGCGATTTCAACTTGAACGTCAAGGTCCACAAGCCGCGGGTCAGCTACCGCGAGACGATTCTGCAGGCGGCGACCGTCACGGGTGAATGCCATCGCGTCGTCGCCGGGCAGCAACTGTTCGCCAAAATCACGATCCGCATGGAACCGTTCGAGCCCGCCGCACAAGACGTCCGCGTCAGCAACCAGGCCGCCGGAACCATCAACCCGGAATGGGGACAGATCGCTATTGAGGAGTTGCGGAATTGCAGCCAGGCAGGCGGTCCGATCGGCAGTTTCCCCTTGGCCAAAATCAAAGTCAGTCTCGTTGGGGGGGAATTCAACGAGGCCACCAACGAAGTCGCCATCCGGATTGCGTCGGCGGATGCGTTCGAAAAGGGGCTCGCCGCGGCCGGGTCGGTTTTGCTGGAACCAATTATGAAGCTGACGATCACGACCCCGGACGAATTCTACGGCGATTTTGTGGGGGACCTGGCCCAGCGGCGGGCCAAGATCGTGCACACCGACAATTTGGGGGAGATCACCCTGATCGAAGCCCACGCCCCATTGGCCGCACTATTTGGTTACTCCAATTCGATGCGCAGCCTCAGCCAAGGCCGCGCCGGAAGCTCGATGGAACCATTGGAATACGCGGCGGCCCCGCGCGACGTGGTCGAGTCGTTCGGTGCGCTGTAATTCGTTTCACGGAATTTTGGGCAAAAAAAATTGAGCCTCCGAGGCTCGGCGGTTATACTGCCTGCCAACTTGTACTACTGGGAGTCCACAGCATGTCGCAATCTATTCTGTCTCGACCGTCCATCGTTCATTTCCGTCGGATCGGAGCGATGCTCCTGACGCTCGTCGCGGTTGTCGTCGTCGTTGGCAAGTCGTCGTGGGCCGTGCAAGATGCCAACCCGCGAACCGGCGGCCAGACCGAGGAAGCAAGCACCGGGGACTTGACCGACGAAAGCCCTGTCGAGTCGACGCGATCCAAGTCGCCGGAAGCGCCGGATGTTCAATCGATCATCGACGCGGGCCGCCAGGGAGGGAAGGTCGACGAATATTTGGATTATCTTTGCAACCGCATCGGCCCCCGATTGACCTCGTCCGAAGGATTAAACGCCGGCTGTGAATGGGCGCTGGATACGTTCCAGTCGCTCGGTTTGCAAAACTGCCGACTGGAAAAGTGGGGGGAATTCCCCGTTGGATTCGAACGCGGTTCCAGCAGCGGCAAATTGCTCGAGCCCAAGGAGATGGATTTGAAGTTCGGTACGAACGCCTGGACTTCGGGAACCAAGGGCCGGACGGTGGCGACCGCAGTCAAAGGACCAACGACGCTGGAAGAACTGGAGATGGCCAAGGACCAGCTCAAAGGAAATTGGGTGTTCCTCCCGCCCGCTCCGCCCCGCCGGGGAGGCGATCCCGCAGCGATGGAAACCTACCAGAAACTTCGCGATGCCATTCTGGGATGCGAACCCGCCGGTGTCATTCGACCGACGCGCGACGAGTTGATTTTGACGGGCGGCCGATACGAAATCGAATGGGAGAATCTGCCGACCATTCCCGAAGTCAACTTGATCAAGTCGCAGTACGACGAAATCGCCAAAATGCTGGAGGAAGGCCAGACGGTGAAAATGGCCTTTGACATTCGCAACTTTTTCCGCAAAGGACCGATCGCGCTATACAACGTGATCGCCGAGATTCCCGGTACCGAATTCCCAGATGAGTACGTCGTGGTCGGCGGACATATCGACTCGTGGGACGGAGCCACCGGAGCGACCGACAACGCCGCGGGCTGCGCCACGACGATCGAAGCCGCTCGGATCTTGATGGCGTCCGGCGTCAAACCGCGACGGACTATCCGCTTCATGCTCTGGTCGGGCGAAGAACAAGGCCTGCTGGGCTCGCGTGCCTTCGTCGAAGCCAACCAGGCGTTCGTCGACAAGGTCTCTGCGGTTTTTGTGCACGACGGAGGGACCAATTACGTGGCGGGGATCGGCGTCCCCAAAGATATGCGCGAGGACATCGAGAAAATCTTTGCACCCGCCACACGGCTGGATTCCCGTGCACCGTTCGAGATCAGCGAAATCGAAGCGATCTCGGCCCGCGGAGCAAGCGATCATGCTTCGTTTATCGGCGGCGGTGCCCCAGGCTTCTTCTGGAGGCAACGGGGACGCGCCAACTACACTACCACGCACCACACGCAGTACGACACATCCGAGTCGATCGTCCCGGAATACCAAGAGCATTCGGCGATCGTTATCGCGATCGGCGCCTATGGGACCGCCAATCTGGACCAGATGCTTTCGCGAGCCAGCGTGCGAAAACGCGGCGAAGAAGGTGAGTTCCCGCGCGGTGAACGCCGTGGACGACGAGGAGACGGTGCAGGTGGCCAAGACGGTGGCGGCCAAGGTGGCGCGGGTGGACAAGGCGGCGCATCGGGTAGCTCCGCACCGGCGGCAGCCGATAAGCCACCGGCTTCCGGGGGCGGAAACTAGTTCTAGCGAACGTTCGATTTTCTAAAGGAATCGGCGCGACCTCTATCCGGGAGAGCGAATGTGAAACCACTTCCCTAGCTCAACTCTCCAATTCCTTCAAAAACTGCGCGTCGACCTTGCTGCGCAGTGTGCGGCGGTCGAGCTTCAATTGCTCGGCAGCCGCTTCGTAATTCTGTTTCCGCCAGAAAGCGTAGGTGCAGTAACGGCGCGCGACTTCTTCCGCGGTCAGTTCGAGCGTCTCCATGGCGGCGGCAGTCGAATCAAGTTTGCCGGCGGGGCCCAGCGGCGCGGATGCCCCGAAGTCGTACGCGTTGTGGACCAGGATATTCCGCACGCATTGCTCCAATTCGCGAAAATTGCCGGGCCAGGCATAGTCCCGCGGCAGTTGACGCTCGATCCAGACTAAGACTTCGGCGGTCAACGCGTCTGCTTCGCTGTCGGCTAACTGGCGGGCAATGAAACGGATGGAGTGTTCCAGATCTTCGGGGACATCGCTCAATTGTTCGCGGAGCGTCGGGGTGCGAATCACGTCGGCGCACAAGCGAAAGAACAAGTCTTGGCGGAACGCCCCGCGTTCGATCTCCCGCCGCAAGTCCCGATTGGTGGCCGCGATGAACTTGCCGACGAATTCACGCGTCGTGACCTCGCCCAATCGCTGATACGTTCGATTCTGCAGGACCCGCAGCAATTTGACTTGAACGCTGGCATCGATCTCTCCCACTTCGTCCAGGAACACCGCACCGTTAGGTCCGGCAACCTCCAGCCACCCCTTCCGCTCGCGCACTGCGCCGGTGTAGGCCCCCTGGACGTGCCCGAAAAGCTCCGATTCGACCAGCGTCGTGGGGAGTGCCGCAAGATGCAATGCGAAAAAGCTCTCGGTCGAGTCCACCGCAAAGCGATTGTTCCGCGGATCGAAGGGGACGTACTGCGAGCGGCCGACGGCGCTGGCCACCAGTTCCTTGCCGGTCCCGGACGGTCCGATGATCAACGTGGCGATCTGGTTCATATGGCGATACAGTGACCGATGATAACGACGAATGTCGTGAGTGAAGATCGACTGCCAAATCGCGGCCCGCAGCCGGCTTACCGCGCCGGACCGCCCGATCACGCTGTGGAAGATGTTGTGAAATGCGCGGTGAATTTGATCGATCATCGCGTACAAGTGGGGCCCGGCGCCCCGACTGGGGAACGCGATATCACCGCAGTCCAAGTACCGCCGATGGTCTGATTGGAATTTCGCCCAAGCGGCGGGGCTGCGGACCCAGGCCGGATCGCCAGCGGCGCGGGCGCCTTGGTCCATACGAAAGTACAGCAGGTGCAAGACCAGGTCGTCGTATAACTGATATTCGCGATCGTCGCCTCGTGCGCCGCCGACTAACCTCAAACGGAGCACCTCGGCCAGTTCTTCGATCTGCTGTCGAATCCGTTCCGTATTCTCACCGGCATGCGGACCGGGCTCGAAGCTCCACACACCTCCCCGCGTCGGACGATAGGCCCGACCCAATATCCGCCGCTCCAGGGCAATTCGTTCTGGTACGAACGGGTTGGTATAGGTCAGTTCGGCTAGGAGTTCGATCTTGTTGCGTTCCGCCCGCGTCAACCATGCCATCTTTTGCTTCCCCCGCCCCCGCGTCCGCCGCAAATTCCTCCCCACCGAGCCCGCCTCAGTGGAAGGACGGTCTGACGACTACTTCAGGCGCCAAAAAGTCCTCCTCCTCCCCACCGAGCCTGCCTCGGTGGAAGGACGGTCTGGCGACTACTTCAGGCGCCAAAAAGTCCTCCTCCTCCCCGCCGAGCCTGCCTCGGTGGAAGGACGGTCTGACGACTACTTCAGGCGCCAAAAAGTCCTCCTTCTCCCCACCGAGCCTGCCTCGGTGGAAGAACGGTCTGACGACTACTTCAGGCGTCAAAAAGTCCTCCTCCTCCCCACCGAGCCTGCCTCGGTGGAAGGACGGTCTGGTGACTAAAGGCGTCGAGAACCACGCCGCATTTCACTATACATTTATTGTACACAGATGTACATCTTTTGCGCAATGGAAACACAACTTCGACAGCAATTCCTACGCAAAAACAGCTACTTTTTCGTATTTGTCGTCTTGGCACGCGCGTTGCAACATGAATTCGGTCGTCGCGGAATTCGCGGCGCGGGAACATTCACAGGTACTCGTTCAGACAATACTGAGGAATCGACGATGAAACGCTTGGCAATTTTTGGAACCGTTGGATTGGGAGTCGTCTTGGGGGTTTGGGCCTTGGGGCTGCAAGGGCAGGAACCGGCGGTTGCGGCATCCGGAAAGGTCCGGATTGGCGTATACGAGAGCCGTGCAATTGCGATCGCTTGGGCGCGCTCCAGCCATAATCCTGTCGGCGAAAAAATGAAGGAGTACGAAGTAGCCAAGAAGGCAAACGACAAGAAGAAGATGGCCGAGCTGGAGGCTTGGGGCCCGGCGCACCAGCGATTGTTGCATTTCCAAGGATTCGGGCGCGTCCCCGTCGGGGACTTGCTCCAACCAGTGCACGAACCGATGCGAGCTTTACTAAAAGAAAAGAACCTGGCGGCGATTGCCATGGAGTGCGACTTGGTGGCGGAAGGGGTCGAGCAAGTCGATATCACCCGCGAACTGGTAATGCTCTTCCAGCCCAGCGAGGAGACGCTGAAGTACACCGACCAAATACGCGGGAAGCAACCGCTGTCGTTGTTGGAGCTCGCCGACTTGCCCGCGGACAAGTAAACTGCGCCGGCCGATCCATCGTTTAACGCCCAGCCAAAGGCGCCGGCTTGTACATCGTTTAACGCCCAGCCAAAGGCGCCGGCTTGTACATCGTTTAACGCCCAGCCAAAGGCGCCGGCTTGTACATCGAATGTACATGACGGAGCCGGCGCCTTCGGCTGGGAGTTAAACAGGGCACTTGAGCGGAGCCGGCGCCTTCGGCTGGGCGTTAAACAGGGGGGCGCTTGATGTGGATGTGGGTCGATGCTTGAGGCCGGCAGCAGCAATCGCCCCTCCTCAATGTTAGAATCAAAAGATGCAACCTGAAGACTTCCGTAAACTCGCCCTCGCCATTCCCAATTGCGTGGAAGAAAGTCACATGGGCCACCCCGATTTTCGGATGGCCGGTAAGATTTTTGCAACGTTGGGGCCGACGGATTCCGGATGGGCAACCGTGCGCTTGACCCCAAGTCAACAGCAGAGCTTGCTCGAGGCGCACCCGCAAGCTCTGGAGCCCTGCGCCGGCGCCTGGGGCAAATGCGGCTACACGCGTCTCACCTTGAGTAAAGTCTCGAGGTCGCTCGCGCAAACCCTGTTGACGGCGGCAGCCGAGAATCTGATGTCGACCACAGCCAAGGCCAGATGGAAGCGGTCCAAGCGATAATACCTGGTCCATTTCCAACGCGTGGCCACGCAGGCGAGGCGTGTGGCCGACCGAGGTCCGGCGACCGCGGCTACAATAGCGAACTGTGTCTTGGGACCGGGGAAAGGCAAATCGCTGGACTTAACTAATTAGGCGCCGATGCCACGTCGGTTCGGGACGGGATGGCTGGTCTTGAGTCTCAGCCTGTTTTTCGCCGCAGTCCTCCGCTGCGAAGCGGCGCGGGATGCGTTTTGGGTCGACGAGTGGATAACCGCTTGGACGATCGAGTCGACTTGGGATGAAGTCACACCCCGCGCTTCGCTGGGGCACTCGAGTCCCCTCTATTTTTGGCTGGAGTGGATGGCTGCGCAGGCCTTCGGACCTTCGCCCATTTCGCTTCGCGGCATTTCGCTGTTGGCCAGCCTTGCCCTGTTGACGTTGATTGGCGTCGTCGTCCATCGAACAACCGGGAGGTGGGGACCTGCAATCGCTGTGGTTGCCTTGAGCGCTGTCGATCAACAGTTCGTCTTCTATGCCTCGGAGGCGCGGCCGTATGCACTTGTCCAGTTCGTGGCCGTACTGCAATGGTTGATTGCGCTGGAGCTGATTCGGGCGGACGCTGGCGGCGGTTCTCTTCGCCGGTGGGGAAAACTTGCGGCCTGGGCTGCGTCCGGCCTGATCCTGTTTCTTCTGCACTATACCGCCGGGTTGATGAGCGCTGTCACTTGGGCGGGGGTGGTGATCTTGGCGGCAATACGTCCTGCGTATCGACCGCTGGCGATTCGGTGGAGTGCCGCCGCTCTTCTGTTCCTACCCGTACTTTTCGGGCTGGCGGATCCCCTTTCGACCCTTTGGAAGTCTCGCTCGAATTGGGCCAGTTTCACCGAAGTCGATTCGTTCCTCGGTTCATTCCGCTATGCCGCCCTGGCGTACGGAATCCCGGGAGGATTGGCGTTGGCGAGCTGCTGCTGGAGGAACCGATTTCCAGGGAGATCGCCCCGCGATTCGTTCGACGCTCTCCCGCGATACCCTTGGCTTTTCGGCGGACTGATTCTGGCGGCCGTTTGGTTCGCTGCACTGATCGGCCAGGTCCTGGGTCTGGTGTCGATCGGCCACTATCGATACGTGATTGCGATGACAGGTGGGTTGCCGTTGTTGGCCGGAATCGCCTTGGGACGCTGTCCGCCGGGGTTGGCACGCCTGGTGTCGACGGGTTGTCTGCTGGCGTCACTCGGCTATTTTGCGTTTTCCACGAGCAATTGGCGTGCGGGTCAATGGCAGAGGCCGCTCCGATATGAACGCTGGGACGCCGCTTGCCAAGTCATTGCTTCCGACCGGTCCACCGAAGCATGGCCCGTTTTCGTTTTCCCAAACCTCATCGAAGATGCCGCGATCCATTCGAACTTGTCGCCCCGGGAGCAAGGTTTTTTCTTGGCCCCCGCATCGATGCTCCTGGCAGTCCAGCCCTCAAGTCGAGCCATTGCTCCCGCCGACTTATTCCGCGATCACCCACTCACCGCATTTCAGCAGCGGGAGGTCGCTTCCGCCGGCGGGGCCTGGTTGATGGTGCGTGCCGGTTGGGGAATGTCGGCCGACGTTCCGCCCGTGCTGGTTTCGGAGCTCGCCGATCGCCTGGTCGCCGACTTGCGATCGAACGGCTTCGCGGCCACATGGCGCTTGCGCGCCATCGCGGAAAGCACCGTGTATCTGGTTCGCATCGAGTGTCCGCGGCTACGCCCTGCGAGTGTCGCCGTGCTTGGGGGAGAGGATACACACACCCAAGGGCGGCAACGTGACTTCGATCGAGTGCCGGCGGCCGTGCGATTCGATCCCCGCGGCTTGAACGATCCCCCGATTCCGTACGTCGGTTCCGCCGTACGACGCGGCGTCGCTATTGAATAGCTCGACATACCCTCGGTGGCTTGGCACACCGACCCGACAGGCATGCCGCACGATCGGCGTAAAGTTGCAACAGATCAACAAGTGTTCGTCTGGATCCGCGCCGTGTCGCAGGAAAGCCAGCGTACTTTCGTCGTGATTGTCGCAGTCGATCCAAGTGAATCCCTCCCCGGCCAGATCGCGTTGATGCAGTGCCGGTTGAAGTCGGTAGAGGCGATTCAGCTCCCGGACCAGCTCGCGCATTTGCCCGTGCGAATCCTCCGCCAGCAAATGCCAAGGCAATTGGCCATCACAGTCCCATTCGGACCACGGAGCGAACTCGCCCCCCATGAACAGCAGCTTTTTCCCAGGGTGGGTCCACATGTAACTGTACAACAGCCGCAGATTGGCGAACCGCTGCCAAGGGTCCCCCGGCATCTGGTCCAGCAGCGAACCTTTCCCATGAACGACTTCGTCGTGCGAGAGCGGCAACATGAAGCGTTCGGAGAACGCGTAGACCAGGCTGAACGTCAAGGACGTATGATGGTAGCGGCGGTAGATCGGGTCCTTTCGCATGTAGCCCAGGGAATCGTTCATCCAGCCCATGTTCCATTTCAGATCGAAACCCAGTCCCCCCTGCGACGTGGGATGCGAGACTCGTGGAAACGCCGTGGATTCTTCGGCGATGGTCAGGACGCCGGGGAATTGGGTATGGACCTGGTCGTTGAATCTCCGAAGGAACTCGATCGCCTCCAGGTTCTCTCGACCTCCAAAGCGATTCGGAATCCACTCCCCCGGACCGCGGCTGTAATCCAGATACAACATGGACGCCACGGCGTCGACGCGAATCCCGTCGACGTGGAACTCGTCCAACCAATGCAACGCGCTGGCGATCAGGAAGTTAGCGACTTCGTTGCGGCCGTAATCGAAGACCAACGTCTGCCAATCTGGATGTTCTCCCAGGCGCGGGTCGCCGTACTCGTACAGCGGCATCCCGTCGAATCGTGCCAGACCATGGCCATCCTTGGGAAAGTGGGCGGGCACCCAATCGACGATCACTCCCAAGCCCCGGCGATGGCAGTGGTCGATGAAATACTTCAGATCGTCCGCGGTCCCGTACCGGCCCGTAGGACAGAAATACCCTAGCGTCTGATATCCCCAACTGGGTGTGTACGGGTGTTCTGCGAGCGGGAGCAGTTCCACGTGGGTGAAGCCCAAGTCCAAGCAATAATCGGCTAACGGCTCGGCCAGCTCGCGATAGGAAAACCACCCGTCGTGCCGAGCGAACTTCTTTCGCCAGCTTCCCAGGTGGACTTCGTAGACGCTCAGTGGTTTGGCTAAGGGATTGCCGCGGGTCCGCTGCTGCAACCAAGCCGCATCGTTCCAACGAAAATCGAAGTGCGGTGCAATCCTCGACGCCGTGCCAGGGGGCGGTTCACAACTGCGGGCGTACGGATCCGACTTGTCGCGCACGCTTCCGTGGGAATCGGTGATACGGAACTTGTAAAGCTGTCCCTCGGTCGCTTCGGGCGCGAACACCTCCCAGATCCCGCTGCGGGCGACCGGTTGCATCGGCGCGGCGTCCGTCCGCCAATGATTGAAGTCCCCCACCAGACTGACGGCGCGCGCGTGCGGCGCCCAGACCGCGAAATTCACACCGCGGACGCCTTGCCAGGTTCGAGCGTGGGCGCCCAATCGCGAGTGGATCTGCCAATGCCGACCTTCGCCGAACAGGTGAAGATCGAAGTCGGTGAAGACCGAAGGCGGAGATGCGGGGCTGGGCGCCGTTCGCTGCAGCAGCTCCGCCGGCCGGCCGCGCAAAGCAGGCAAAGGTGGTCGCCTGGCAACTTGAGATGGACTTGGCGTCGTCGACATTTTCCCTCGGGCCCTCATCGGGATCGACCGAACCTTGCACGTTCCAAAGCCCGTCGATCCCGAGTACGACACAAACTCCTTACACCGGCGCGATCGAGGCCGCGATCCGGGCCAGGCGGCGCGCCAGCCGTCCTGCTCGGTCACGAATTCCCTGCGGTGGATCCGTTCCGCGCAGGGCCCCCCCCGATCTTTCGGCCGGTTGCAAGGTGGAAAGGACTGGCCAGGGCGAGGGGGCGAAAGCCTCTGTTGCCAATTGGCACTGGATGCGATGGATACGATTTGCCCGATCAAATCGCCGCCATAAATCGCCGTCGGTGATCGGGGCCATCTCCCCAAACCGCTCCCACATCCAACCGTTTTCCCGCCACTGGGTCAGTCCGAACTGGACGCCATGCACCAACGACTTTCCCGTCGTCAGCACCGTGACTTGCGACGGCTGGTCGAGTTCTTCCAGACCGCGAATCACCGTCAGCAAATGCAGCCGATCGAGTTCGATGTCGGGTTCCCAATCCGTCGCTTCAAACCTGGTCCTTCGATCCAAATCCTCCAGAATAAATCGCCATCGCCCAAACACCTGTCCTTGGCCGTATTCCAACTCCGCATTGGAAATCAGTAACATCCTGGCGAGTTCACAGTTCGCAACCATGGATCGCTCCCGTCGGATGCCGCTCAAATATCGCCAGCAGAACGGCTGCTGTCTGCCAACGATATCGGCGCAGGTTGCCCCACCGATTCAGTCTTCCGGCGCAGAAATCTCAACCCGGCTTATCAGCGACAGCTACAATCCGCGCCAGGCACAAGATCGCTAAACGCGGTGTGCTGGGATCGCCGCCGCTAGAAGTCCGACGCGTCCGACCTGTCCGACCTGTCCGACGCGTCTGACACGTCCGACCTGTCAGACAAACTGCACACTAGGCGGCGCGACGGATCGCGTCGGAATGCGACCCGGCTAATTCGCCAGAAGCCGCTGCGGCCAGTGGCCGGACGCGTGGCAGCGGGTAGCCCAGGCAAGATTCGGTCAACCGCAACACACGGTCGGCATAATCGGCAAAACGATATCGTTCGCGGACGCGCGCCTGAGCCGTGCGTCGGATGCGTTCGGCTGCCAGCGGCTGTCGGGCCAACATCAGAATCGCGTCGGCCGCCGCTCGGGTATCGCCGTAGGGGACCAGCACTCCGGCGCCATCGTGAAGTGCTTCGGCAGCGCCGCCCGATTGCTCGAACGCCACGACGGGCAGTCCCACGGCCATCGCTTCGTGCACCACGCAGGGGAACGGGTCGACCCGGGAGGACAGGAAAAATGCGTCCGCCGCGACGAAATACGGATCGACTGTAGCCCGCTCCCCGACAAAATGCACGTGGGAGTGCACCCCGGAATGGACCAAGTCCATCGCCACGTAATGGTGCGCAGAATGCGTCCAGCGCGGGCCGTCACCCAACCAAACGCAATGCACGGGCCGCTCCAAGTCGGAGTTGCGAATCAGATCTCGCGCCGTGTTGGCAAAATGATCGATGCCTTTTCGCAAATCCAGGGTGCCGCAGCCCAGGACGATCAGGGCATCTGGGGGCAGCCCCAGCTCTTCACACACCATTCGCCGCGCTTCGGTCCGATCGATCTGTGTGCCGAATTCTGGGTTGAGTAACCCCTGCGGCAAGACGCAGCAGCGGCCCGGATCCCAGGGGGCCTTGTGCAAGACCGAAGAACGCACGGTCTCGACTGGAAATATCACATGTTGCGACACGCGGTACACCATTTCGAAGTCGGCCACCGTGTACGACGAGGGGAGCTCGTGCACCAGGAACAGGATCGGCAACTGCTGACGATGGAGTTCCTGGGCGATAAACCGCGACTCCATCGAGTTGCAGATGGCGACGAGCGGTCGACCACTCAACTGCCGCTGAAACAATTTTGCCATCCGTCGTTGCAAGTGATCATCGGCTCGACGCGGCAAGTCCAGGCAATGCACTCGCGAATGTGCGGCGAATTCGCCAATCAGATGCCCGCCGTTGTGTAAGATCGTCTCGCAAGGGAGCCCCGTCGCTCCCGCAATGTACTTCAGCAAGTTCAGTATGATCTTTGGCGCGCCGGTCCGAGAAGCTTCGTGCGAGACAAACAACAGCCGCGGCTCCGCCCCACCTTGGTCGATCCGTCGGCGTCGCAACCGGCCGGTAAGTCCACGCAGTAGCTCTCGCACGAATCGAACTCCGGGTCCAATGCTGGCTGTATTCCTCATCCTGGCAAACCGCGCAGGGAGCATCCCAGGGAGGCCGCCAGGCGGTTCGCCGCGAAACGTAGAGGAATTGGCCGACTTAAGAAAGTCCAGCCCGGGATCGATCGGGAGAAACCGCCGCAAAAAACTCGAAGTTTGATCGTAGGATGCTAGCGACGCCGCCGGTTGGCGCCGCCGAGTTATCGTCATTCCTGGGCGTTACCGTCATTCCTGCGCGCTACTGTCATTCCTGTGCGCTACCGTCATTCCTGCGCGCTACCGTCATTCCTGCGCAGGCAGGAATCCACACGCGTGGGCATCCTGCCACTTGTGGGTTCCGGGTCTCAGCCCGGAATGACGGAAGGCGGACAGAGCCCGGAATGACGGAAGGCGGAATACCGTCGATTACATGAATCGATTGAAGACGTTTTCCAACAATTCCTGGCGGCCGCTGGAATTGGGTCCGGCGTCCCCTTTTTCCAGCATGATCGACTCGAGCGACTCCAACGAGTGCTTTCCTTGTTCGATCGCCTGCCCCAGCCCGCTGTCCCAACTGGAGTATCGCTCCTGCAGGAAATTCTCGAAGTAACCCGACTTGCGCACCTCGCTGGCGATCAGCAGGCCTCGGGCAAAGGCGTCCATGCCCCCGATATGTGCGTGGAACAAATCGACAGGATCGATGCTCTCCCGGCGGATCTTGGCGTCGAAATTGACTCCGCCCGGAAAAAGCCCTCCGTACTTCAGGACCAGCAACATGATCTGTGCGGTCAAATAGTAATCGGTGGGGAACTGGTCGGTATCCCACCCCAAGAGCATATCGCCGGTGTTGGCGTCGATCGACCCGAGAGCGCCCTGCATGCCGGCGTAATCCATCTCGTGCATCATCGTGTGCCCGGCCAACGTGGCGTGGTTGGTCTCCAGATTCAGCTTGAAGTGCGGCAGCAGGTCGTATGCCCGCAAGAAGTTGATACAAGCCGCCGCGTCGCTATCGTATTGGTGTTTGGTCGGTTCTTTCGGTTTGGGTTCGATCAAGAATTGGCCGGTGAAGCCGATTTTCCGCGCATGGTCGACCGCCATATGCAGGAACCGGCCCAGATGATCGATTTCCCGCTTCATGTCGGTGTTGAGCAGAGTTTGATACCCTTCGCGTCCCCCCCAAAAGACGTAACCTTGCCCCCCCAATCGATGGGTGATTTCGATCGCCTGTTTGACCTGAGCCGCGGCGTACGCGAAGACTTCGGCGTTGCAACTGGTGGAAGCGCCATGGATGTAGCGCGGATTGCTGAAGAGGTTGGCAGTTCCCCAGAGCAGTTTCACGCCGCTGGCGGCCTGCAGTCCGGCGATGTGGTCGGCGACCTGGTTGAGTCGCCGATTGGTTTCGCGCAGATTGTCGGCTTCGGGGGCGATGTCCCGATCGTGAAACGCAAAGTAGGGCGATCCCAACTTGCTGAAGAACTCGAACGCTACATCCGCCCGCCGCTTGGCGTTGTCGACGCTGTCAGAGTAATCATCCCACTTCCGCAACAAGGTCGGCGCGCCGAACGGATCTTGGCCGGTGCCGCGAAACGTATGCCAATAGACCACGCTGAAGCGAAAGTGGTCCCGCATCGTCTTCCCCTCGACCACGCGATCTGGATCGTACCAGCGGAACGCGAGGGGGTTATCGGACTGGGGTCCTTCGTAACGAATCACAGGGACGTCGGGAAATGCTGGCATCAGTCGACTTGGAGGGTAAGGGGTATTGGGGGACTAACGCGACCCGCCCGCTGCCGGGGTCGCCTGGGGCGCGTTCGATTGCGATGCTTCCTCTTGTTTGGCTTGGGCGGCGGCAAAGTCCCCAGCCGCGACTTGAACCAATTGTTTTGCGTCGACGAGTTTGCGGACTGCCGCATCGACCTGGTCCTTGGTCATCGCGGCGATCCGCGCTTCGCGGCGCTTGGTGAACTCCATCGTGCGGTCGGCGGCCAATTGACGCTGCAGCATCGACGCCAGGGCATCATCTTCGCTGCGGCCGGCCCGCATTTGCTCCAAGATACCTGCCTTGGCCTTTTCCAACTCGTCACCGGTCACACCGCTTTCGCGGATCCGAGCAAACTCTTCGGAGACCGCAGACGTCAGCCGATCGCGGTTCTCCGGGTTCATGATCGCAAACGCCAGGAAGGTGGCGCGACGATCGAGCAATTCCGCACTGAACTGCGAGCCGACCGAATAGGACAAACCGTCCTGCTGGCGAATCCGGTTGGCCAGCCGATTCGACAGGGCTCCACCACCCAGAATATTATTCCCCAAGTACATCGCTTCGTATTCGGCGTCGTCATCCCGCAGCGGCAGGGCCACCCCGGCGACGTACATCGCGTTGGCCTTATCCGGAGTCTCGATCGTGATCGTGTCGGCGGCGGTGGCCGCTTCGACGGAGACGTCGATGTGCTCGAACGGCCTAGGCGCTTTCCAGTCCGCCACCAGCGATTCCAACACCGGGAGGACGGCGGCGGGATCAAAGTCCCCCACCACCACGATTTCACCATGCTGGCCGCCCAAAAACTGTTCGTAGACTCGGCGGATATCCCCCACGGTCAGTTGCTGTAATCGTTCGATCCGTTCGTCGGCGGTGGCGACGTACCGCACGTCGTCCGCAGGGTACGGCATCAGCTTGCGGCGAATCGCTTCGATCCCCAAAGCCATCGGCTCGGACTTTCGGCCTTCGATTTGCGTCACTTCTTGCCGACGCAGGATTTCGAACTCGTCGGATGGAAACGTCGGCTCGCGGAGTATCTGCCGCAGGACCTGGAGCGCGTCGACGACGGTCCCGCGGCGGCTATCGAGTTGGAAGGTCGCTTCCCCGGTCGAACTTTCTTGGGCGAGCGTCGACTTCAGCTCGCGGAACCGATCGTCGATCTGCTGATGGTTCAACTGCTGTGCGCCCTGGGCCATCAGATCGGCCAGCAGGTCGCAGGCTGTGTTGAGTTCCGGGTCGGCCAGATCCGCGGCGTTGCCGAAGCGGAGATTGAGCGAAACGATAACTTTTTCCCCTTTGGTTTTCTTGGGGAGCAACGCATACTTCAGTCCGCTGGCCAGGGTCCCCCGCGTCGTCCGCCGTTCGATCGAGTCGGGACTGACGTCGAAGTCCTCCCCCTCCGCGACTTTTTCCCGTCCCTGATAGTTCGCGACCATCTCGGCGATCGAAGGGCCGGAGGGAATCCGCGACCGCTGCGGCTGCGTCGTGGGGACGAACATCCCGACCGTTCGATTGCTGGGGAGGAAGTAGCGATCGGCCACGTTCTGCACGGCAGCGGCGGTGATATGTTCCAAACGATCGCGGTGGAGGTAGAACAACCGCCAATCTCCATAGGCGGCCCATTCGGACAACTCGATCGCCAGGGACTCGGTCTCCGCCAACATATCGTCGCGTTGCCGGAGCAGCTCCGCGACAGCCCGAGCCACCTCGTCGTCGCCGATCGGCGAGCTGCCTAACGACTCGATCGATTTCAACAACGCCTCGCGCGTTTGCTCGGGATCCTGCCCCGTGGGGACTTCGGCAAACGCCAGGAGCATCCCCGGATCGTGCCCGGCGATTTCAAAAGTGTTGGCCTGCGCCGCCAGTTTCTGTTCGACCAACTCCTTGTACAGTCGACCGCTCGGCTGCATCCCCAGGATGTTGCTCAGCACTTCGACCGCGGGGAAGTCCGGATGGGACGCCGGAGGAATATGGTAACCCACCCCCACCAAATGCACGTCCCCCGTCCGCCGCAAGGTGACCAGGCGTTCGCCGTCCTGCACCGGCTCCTGCGTGTAGGTCGCGGGAATCGGCCGCTCCGGTGCGGCCAACGCGCCGAAATACTTGTCCGCCAACGCCAGCGCCTTGTCCGGATCGAACTTGCCGGCGATCACCAACATCACGTTGTCGACGCGATAGTACTTCTGATAGAACTCGCGGAGGTTGTTGATCGGCACCCGCTCGATATCATCGCGGTTGCCGATCGTCGACTTGCCGTAGTTGTGCCATTCGTAGGCGGTCGCCATGATCCGCTGCATCAAGATCCGCCGGGGATCATTTTCTCCGCGCTCGAATTCGTTGCGGACGACGGTCATCTCGGAGGCCAAATCTTCTCCGCGGATGAAACTATTTACCAGTCGATCGGACTCCAACCGAAGCGCCCACTCCAGATTGTCATCACTGGCGGGGAGCGTCTCGTAGTAATTGGTCCGATCGTACCAGGTCGTCCCGTTGAAGTTCGTCGCGCCGCGGTCCTTCATTTCTTTGGGAATGTCGCGGTGCGTCGGAGTCCCCTTGAACATCAGATGCTCCAAGAGGTGGGCCATCCCCGTTTCGCCATACCCCTCGTGCCGCGAACCGACGAAAATCGTCATGTTGACCGTCACCAGCGGCTTCGATTGGTCGGGAAACAACAAGACTCGGCAACCATTGTCCAGCCGGTACTCGGAGATCCCCTCGACCTCGGTCACCTTTTCCACCGATTGCGCCCATCCCGACGAGATCATACCCACCACCCAACAAAGTCCTGTGACAATCGCAATTCGCATCGTGTCATTCCCCGTTCCGTAGCTCCCGTTCCGGTCCTACCCAAAGGGACTATTTAAACCGAAAACCGGATTGGACAGAAGTGTGCGACGCGGATTTGGCTAGACTTGGCCTTTTCCCAATACCCAGTTTCGCGTCCCCTGAGATCAGCCGCCTGGCGATAGCCTGCGGTTTCCGGTGCGGGATGCGCGAAGAAACCGCAGGCTAGCGCCAGG
>JBGSLW010000170.1:0-8683 GCA_041740495.1 Pirellulaceae bacterium | reverse complement strand
TCCGGCTTTGTTTAACGCCCAGCCGAAGGCGCCGGCTTTCCCCTATGCCGTGACCCCATCGTGCCGGCGCCTCCGGCTTTGTTTAACGCCCAGCCGAAGGCGCCGGCTTTCCCCTATGCCGTGACCCCATCGTGCCGGCGCCTCCGGCTTGGCGTTAAACGAAGTTGCGGCTGCGCGTTAAACGAAGTTGCGGCTGCCCGCTAAACGAAGATGCGGCTGGCGTTAAACGAACCTATCGGGACAGGCTCTTACTGGATTCGCCCGTCGGTCAAAACGAGAGTCCGATCGGCCGTCGCCGAAATATTTTCGTCGTGCGTCACCATCACGATCGTCAGCGCTCGCGTTTCCTTGAGCCGCAACAACACATCCAGAACTTCTCGTCCACTCTCGGAGTCCAGATTCCCCGTCGGTTCGTCGGCCAGCAGCAACACCGGGTCGGCCACTAGGGCTCGGGCAATCGCCGTCCGTTGCATTTCGCCCCCCGACAATTCGGACGGCCGATGGTGCAGGCGATGTCCCAGCCCCACCAACTCCAGCAACTCGGCGGCCCGCCGAGCGTACGCCGCTTTGTTCCAACGGTATTGCAGCCAACCGTTCTGGATCATCCGCGGCACCAACACGTTTTCGAGCGTCGTCAACTCCGGCAGCAAGTGATAGGCTTGGAAAATCATCCCGACCTGGCTGTTGCGGAATCGGTCTTTCCGCCGAGCCGACCAGCGGTCCAATCGTTCCCCCTGAAACCAGATTTCCCCCGCATCGGCAGCATCCAGCGTCCCCAGCAGGTGCAGGAGCGTGCTCTTGCCGGATCCGCTCTTGCCGACAATCGCGGTGAAGGCGCCCGCCTCCAATTCCAAGTCGACTTGGCGCAGCACCGGAATCGCATTCCGCCCCTTGTGGTAGCTCTTGCTCAAGCCGCGAACCGAAATCAACGGCTCGGGCGCATCGGCCAGACGCATCGCCGATCGGACGGACGATGGTGACTCCACGACATCGGACGCCGGACTCATTTGCCGAACACTACTCATAGCGTAGCGCCTCCACTGGATTCAACCGAGCAGCCCGCAGCGCCGGCAGGACGCTGGCCAGAACCGCTATCGATACGGCGCCAATCGCCACCCAAACCACGCAGGCGGCGCTCACCACCGTGGGTATCTCGCTGAAGAAATACAGCGTCGGGTCGAAAACCTCGCGACCGGTCAGATAGCTGATCAGGTCGGCAATCGTGTTGATCTTGGCGACAAAGGCCAGCCCCAGAGCAATTCCGGCCCCGGCGCCGACCGCGCCCAAGGACAAGCCGTATCCCAGAAAGATCCCCATCACGCCGCGGCGTGATGCCCCGAGCGCTTTCAAGATTCCGATGTCCTTCGTCTTCTCGACCACGATCATATAAAACGTCGCCAAAATTCCGAATCCGGCCACCGCGATGATCAAGAACAACAGGATATTGAGGATCGTCAATTCCATCGTGACCGCCGACAACAACGGCCGCTGCTGGTCCATCCACGTTTGCACCGCCAGGAACGGGGGTTCGTCGGGGCGAAAGAACGAGGAAAGCTTCTGCTTGGCCTGCTCCAAGTTCGCATCCGGCTTCAACTTCATCTGGATCGCCGTCACGTTCCGCACTCCGGTCTGCGGATCGATCATCCCGCGAATCTGTTGCAGTTTGCTGAGCGGCACGAACGCGAACATCGAATCGTATTCGTGCATTTTTGAATGATAAAAATCGACCACGGTGCAGCGATGCGTAATCGCCGTCGGCGTATTGCCCGCGGTGGGCAGCATCACCTGGACGTCGTCCCCCGGCCGAATCAGGTAAATGTCCCGCGATTCACTAGTCTCCGGGTCGATGTAATGCCGATTGGCGATGGCTCGGCCGATGATCATCCCGGTGTATTGGTGGCGGGCCGGATCAAAAATCGGTTCGGGATTGATCTGTTGGCGAGCTGCCGCGTACGGATCGCTCCATCCAGGCGCCGGTTCGTCTTGCGGCGGCGGGTCCTGAGACAAGTCTCCCCCCGCCAAATGCCCCAGATCGGGAGGCCGTGACGGCAAGTCGACAAAGTTCGGTTGAGACGACGCCGAGTCCTGTTCGGCCGGTTTCGCTTCCGCAAAACTTCCCTCCGAATGAACGCCGGAATCGAGATCTGTCCCGTTCGGAGCCGCGTTCACACGAACCGGAGGGACCGTCGTGAATTCTGTATCAAGCACGGCCGCGGGATCGCCAAATCCCTCCAGCATCTGCCGCCGAAATTCCGCAATGCGACGGCGGTAGGGCCACCCGGCATCCCCCAACGCGGCGTCGTAACCGCACTCCCGCAACTGAAAGTCCAATTTCGCGCGGAGGCCTGGGTTCGACAGAAATTCTCCGAATTCCGCAACCTGTCCGTACGTCGCGTCGTCGATACCGATCAACATGATCTGCTGTTGCCTAACACGACCATTCGGCAGCTCGTACTGCAGCAACGCCGGGACTTGCACAACACCGGTGACCGCCTCCAAGTCCTCCCCCAACAGCGATTGGACTTGGCGCATCCGCCAATCCCCGCCGTAGATTTCATTCATCCCGGAGCTCGAGATGTCGATATCGGAGAGCACTCCGTGCAGCCGATTGTACATTTCGTCGACGAACCCCGACATCACGCTGTTGACCACGATCAAGGTGGCCACTCCCAGCGTCACGCTCACGACGGAGGCAAGTGCGATGAATCGCGTGCGCAGATAGCGCCACGCCAGCAACCAGATATACATGTCAATCCTTTGACCTTGGCCTGAAGCTCTATCCGCCCCCGTCGCCCGCCGACTCCGGTCGCAGCAAGGGGAACAATATGACATCGCGAATCGACTTGCTGCCGGTCAGCAGCATCACCAACCGATCGACGCCCAAGCCCAATCCACCCGCCGGCGGCATCCCGTTCCGCAACGCCCGAATGAAGTCATGGTCCATCCGCGCCATCGAATCGTCCGCCGGCAAACCCTCCAACTGCGTTTCGAATAATTCCTGTTGCAGATCCGGATCGTTCAGTTCCGTGTAGGCGTTGGCCAATTCCATCCCCTGCACGTATAGTTCGAACCGTTCGGCAATGCTCGGATCACTCCGTTTCCGCTTGGTGAGCGGGCAGATACTCGCGGGGTAATCGATCACAAAAATCGGTCCCGCCAGTTGGGACTCGACCACCGCCTCAAAAACTTCACTTTTGACGACGTCGGGGTGCTTTCCCGCGGTCTCCAGTCCCAAACTGCGAGCGTAGGCTTGTACCGCAGCCGGGTCTCGGGCGTCAACGCCGGTATGTTCGCTGACCAGCGCATCATAGGTTTTGCGGGCAAACGGTGTGGTGAAGTCGATCTGGGCGTCCCCCCATGCCAGCACTTTTTCTCCCCCCAATGCTTGCAGCGCCCCGGAGATCAGGGCCTCGGTCAAGTCCATCATCGAATCGTAGTCGCCGTACGCCTGGTAGACCTCCAGCATCGTGAATTCGGGATTGTGCCGCACGCTGATCCCCTCGTTGCGGAAAACTCGTCCTAGCTCGTAAACCCGCTCCATCCCCCCTACCATCAGCCGCTTCAAATGAAGTTCCAACGCGATCCGCAGGAACAATTCCATTCCCAAAGCGTTGTGGTGGGTGGTAAACGGCCGAGCCGCCGCGCCGCCGGCGATGGCGTGCAAAGTAGGCCCCTCGATTTCGACGAATTCATGCGCCGCCAGCGTCTCCCGCAGCGAGTGCACGATTTTGGTCCGGGCCAGGAAGCGGTCTCGAACCCCCTCGTTGTAGGCCAGATCAAGATAACGAGCCCGCTGCCGCAATTCTGGATCGGTCAACCCGACATGCTTCCCCGGTGGCGGCTCCAACGCCTTGGTCAAAACGTGGACCTTCGAGGCAAAGATCGACAGCTCCCCGGTCTTGGTCCGTTTCAGCTCGCCGTCGACGCCGATCAAGTCCCCCAGGTCCAGACACTCCAACAGCTTCCAGTTCTCCGGCCCGACCTGCCCTTGGCCGATGAACAACTGAATCCGCCCCGTCCAGTCCTCGATATCGACGAAGTGCAGCTTCCCCTTGTCGCGGTGGAGCAGAATCCGGCCGGCGGCGCGGACCGTGGGACCGTGCAATTGCCCTTTGCCACGAGCCGCCAGCCACTCCGAAAAATTCACCCCCCCCGCCAGTTCGGCGTCGGTCGGAATCGGAGTCCGCTCGCCAGCCTCGCCGACGAACTCGATCTCCCCCGTCTTCCCTCGGATCTCTCCGATCCAGCTCCGGTCGTTGAATCGCCCTCCCCAGGGGTCGCAGCCCAATTCAATCAATTGCTGCAGCTTGCGACGGCGAACCGCCAGCAACTGATCGACTTCGGCAGCGTCCGAGTGTTCCGTGGTCATGGAAGCGAATCCTGGATGGAGGCTGAAAACAGGCCGCATTCTACGAACCGCCCACCGCCGCGGTCAATGCATCGCCGCAACCAAGACGCCCGGTAACCGCGGCCTCGGGGTTCTTCCCTTGGCGCTGATCCCCCTCGATGCTACGGAGTTGATCCTTCATCCCTCAGCATTGCTCGCCCTGGATGCCTCGGGGTTGATCCCCGAGGAGTATTCACGTTCAACCTACACACCGGGCCCCCTACAAATCCCTTCGGTCCAAAGTGATGCCTCGGGGTTGATCCCCGAGGAGATTTCACGTTCACCCTACGAACGCTGCCTCTCACAATCCGTCCGTCCCAAGTGATGCCTCGGGGTTGATCCCCGAGGAGTGTTCACGTTCAACCTACACACCGGGCCCCCTACAAATCCCTTCGGTCCAAAGTGATGCCTCGGGGTTAATCCCCGAGGAGATTTCACGTTCACCCTACGAACGCTGCCCACCCTTCACTCATCTTCGGCCGAGCCGCCAACGTGCCATCGCAGAGCGGCATCCCGAGGCCGAAACGAGTGGTGCGTCGGTGCAGCAACGCGTCCGCTCGACCGGCAGCCGATCCGTACCAACCGCAGATCATCCAGATTCGCGCAGATGACGCACCGCCCAACGCCAAATGCAGCCGGTCCGTCGCGCTCGCGACTTCGGTGCGGCTCGACACCGGCGAATGGCGACCGTTTGACCACGAAGAACATGATGAGCACGAAGGAATCAGAGGGCGAATCGTTGGATGCCATTTTCCGTTTGTTCGCACGGGCGTTGTTCAGGAATCCAGTCCCCCCCGCCTCCCCGATTCGAGACTTCGTCCAATTCCCTCTTCGTGCTCTTCGTGTCCTTTGTGGTGACTCGTTCTCAGTCGAAGTCTGCTGGGGGGCGAACCAGGGCCGGCGGATCAAAATTTCGCATTTGCGAGGACTTTGAGTAGGTAGTTGGGATCCAGAGCGCACGCGAATCGCTTGTTCTTTAGTCCGCGTTTATTGGATTTCTCTTGGCGTAGCAGACTCAACGCCAATCGTCGAATGGCTGCTAAGTTAGCTCCGCCATTTCGATCCTGCTGACGCCGCCAGTCTTCTCCGAAGGTTTCATCCAAACTCCAGTGTTGGGTGTTCTCGATGCCCCGATGTCGTCGGATCGCTTCCATTAAGCCCTTGGCGTTTAGGCCATGGCTGGTGATATACAATCGCGTCTCCCACGACTCAGCTCCGCCAACCAAGAATCCCTTCGCATGCTGTAGCGAAACGGCATCCATGCCCGTCCTCTTTAACAGACCCAAGTTGTGCCAGGACCGCCGCGCCCAAAACACGACAACTCGACGTGCCGTAAAGTACGACAAGTCGTAGGGTTACGTCAAGATTTTGATGCGACGGCCCTGCTGCGTCCCCGTTTCCAGCCCCTCAACCAGGTTACTTCACGTTCAGCTTTTCCCAGGCCCTGACCTTGCGACGGGCTTCGTCAAACAACCGTTCGTAATTCCCTTTGCGCAATTTCGCACTCGCTTCTTCGCTCAGTTCCGCAAACAACGGCGCGTACAGGTCGTAAACTCGCAAATAGACCTGTTGATTTGGGGGGGCTACTTCATCCGTACCGAAAAGAAAACGGTCGGGATGGCGGTTGATCACCTCCGCAGTCGCCTGGATTGTTTCCGGGGATTGCACAATGTACTTGGCCAATTCATCCCAGGAGAGATCGATGCATACGTGTTTGAGTTGGGGGTTGTTGAGCGCACGGTCCAACATCGACAGGTGATCCTGGAACGGTCGAACGATTCGCCCCAACCCGCCGTGTGCCCAGATGATCGAAGTTTCCGGGTGCCGCGCGAACAGCTCATTCATCTGCTTGAGCATATACGGCTCTTGATCCGGTTTGGGAAAGGGCATGTTGATATCGTTGTGAATGATCACCAGCAAGCCGACTTCTCCGGCAAACTCGAGAATTCGATCGAGCGCCGGGTTGGTCAAACTGGCGGTCTCGCCGGCGATTTTCGACGAGACGAATTCCTTGTGGATCGTAAACTCGCCGATTCCGGAAAAAACGCCGGGGAACGTAACCAGAACCCGCCGAATATGATCCGCGGCGTACATGTCGGCGGGGTTAAACCCGCTGATCATCGGATCGATGCGCGCCCGATCTTCCGCGGACAACCTCCGGTAGGCCATCGCGATGTACGCGTCGGTAAACGAATAGTAGTAAAGAGGTGCATCGGATTGCAGGTAATACGTCGGGGCGAAGTCGCCGCTATTGCCGTACGACCACTGCTGCTGCAGCGGTATTCCGAACAACGCCGTTCGTCCCACTCGGTTGCCCATCAATTCCAGCAGCGTATCGATGTCAATGCCCTCCTGGATGTAGTTCGTGAGGTGAAAATGACTATCGTGGCAAAGGTACGCTTCGGTGGGCGCCGTTTGAGCCCGGGCCGGCCGACTGGCGCAAACCGTCAGGAGGCAAAGCGGGATCAGCAGTTTCCACATCATCATCGCCCGGCGGCTGGAAACGAAGTCAATCAACATGCGAAATCGTCCAAGAGATTATTGCTATCGAGGGATTGCCGTCGCTGAAAGCCGAGCCTACTTCGCTTGGACCATATAGGGATTCGCTTTCAGCCGTTGCACGATCTCGACAATGACCTTTTGTGCTTTGACGCTGTTGCCGGCCGCATCCAGCGGCGGCGAAATAGCCGCGACGCCGAATTTGCCGGGCGCGACCGCAATCAGCCCGCCGCCGACGCCGCTCTTGGCCGGCAAACCAACATGGTAAAACCAGATGCCGGAATCATCATAGAGGCCGGCCATCGCCATGACCGGCAGTACGTGAGCGACGGTGTCCGGCGATAAGACTTTTTTCTTGCTGATCGGGTTGACGCCACCATTGGCCAGCGTGGCCGCCATGGTGGCCAAGTCCTTGGCGTTCACATTGATAGCGCATTGTTTGGTGTAGATGTCGGTCGCTTGCGCCGGGTCGAAGTACATCCGGCCATATGCGTTCAAGAGCATGGCAATCGATTGATTGCGCTGGTTGGTTGCCGCTTCGCTCGCGTACACCGGCTGGTTGACCTCCAGCTGGCGGGCGGCGCAATCGCTGTGCGTTTTCAGGATGTTATCCCACTTCTCGCCGGATGTATCCCCTTTCACGAGGCTGGTGGCGGCGATCGCGCCGGGATTGACCAGTGGGTTGATCTCCTTGCCCTTTTGCAGTTCGATGGCCACGATCGAGTTGAATCGCAGGCCCGTGGGGTCCACTCCGATTTTTTCCTCCACCGCTTCGGCGCCGAGGTCTTCGATCACGCGAGCCAACGTGAAGACTTTGGAAATGGACTGGATCGATACCTGCGAAGTGATGTCGCCTCGGCTGTACACTTGGCCGTCGGCGGTCACCAGCACGACGCCGAAGATTTTTGGATCCACCTCCGCGAGCGCCGGAATGTAATCGGCATTCTTCCCCTCGGCCAGATTCTCATACTTGACATAGGCTTCCTGGATCGCCTTGTCGATATTGGCTGCAGTGAGCGTTGGGTCGAAATCCTGAGCCCGCGACACGATTGGCATGGCGGAGATCAGCGACAGGATAATTAGCGCCGTCCCTACGCGCCATGCGTTAACGGGCTGAATCATAAGGAAGGCTCCTGTTGTAGTGATTGATCTGTGTATTGGATTTGGGCCAGCGCGACCACCAGAAACCACGGCGGGCAAGCGCTTAAACGATATGGATCACCGCGCGTTTGTTCAGGCCAACCATGTTTTTTCGTCTATTCATAGTGTAAACATGGCCGGGCAGTCGGCGAAACAAATCAGCGCAGGATGTCAGATTTTGAGAGAAATCGGCTGTGAAAAAGGGGCGCCCTCATTATCCGCGGACCGCCGGCGGAGCATGCGAGAGAACTTCGCATAGATGGCGCACCGCCCAACGCCAGCTGCAGCCGGTCCGTCGTGCTCGCGAATTCGCTGCGGCTGGACACTGTCGAATGGCTGCCGATTGACCACGACGAACGCGATGAGCACGAAGGAATCAGAGGGCGAATGGTTGGATGCCATTTTCAGTCTGTTCGAACGGGAGTTGATCGGGAATCCGCCCCCCCCCCCCACCCCTCGGTTCGAGAGATCGTCCAATTCCCTCTTCGCGCGCTTCGGGTCCTTCGTGGTGACTCGTTCTCGGTCGAAGTTCGCGGGGGGGCGAACCAGGTTTATTCAGGCGTAAACAAAGGCACGGTCGGGAGAGAAAAGGAGACGTCAGATCATCTTCTGACTTTCCTTCTCTCTCGATCTCTGTTCCCTCTGTTTGCTCCTGTT
>JBGSLW010000169.1:0-17042 GCA_041740495.1 Pirellulaceae bacterium | reverse complement strand
GGTTCCGAGGGTGCTCCGTCGTGAATTCGGGAATCCCCAGCAATTCACCCAGCGGGCTGCCGGCGACGTGGAACCAGCAGCTGGTGTCGTCCGGGTGGTCGGCCAGTTGCAGGAGGGAGAGGATCGCGTCGACGCTGGCGGAGTCATCGAGTGGGGTGCCTCCTTCCTCGCTGGCCGCCAAGCCGGCTCGCTGGAAGCCGGCGATGATCGGCGGGATCTCCGCGTTGGAATAAGCCAAAATCCCGACCGACAGATTCGGATCGGCGGCCAACACGGGTCGGATCGTCTGCACCAGGAATTCCACCAACGGCTCGTCGTCGTCGCACCCTTCCACGGCTCGCAATTCGCAATAGCCGGACGAGTTGCGCACGGTCGTGTGATGGCGGAACCGCTCTCCCCATCGCCGGACCGCGGCGTTGGTGTCGGTGTCGTTCGACTTGTAGTCAGCCAGATTTTCGAAGACGCGATTGACCGTGTCGATGACGATCGGCGACGAACGAAAGCTGGTGGTCAGATCGCGCGGCTCCAAGCCCGGCAGTTGGGTTTCGACCAGGTCGAACACTTCGGCGACGCCTCCGCGCCAGCCGTAAATCGCCTGTTTCATATCTCCCACGCAGAAAAAAGTCCGTGGGACGCCGGGGCCCGCCACGTGGCTGGCGATCGGTTGCACGATCCGCCATTGCAGCGGCGAGGTATCTTGGAATTCGTCCAACAGCAAGTGTTCGACCGGCAGATCCAGTCGCCTGGAAACCCAAGCCGCGTCGCTCAACGACTCGCCGCTCGCCTGGAGCCAACGCGTCACATCGCTGAATTCGAACAAGCCCGCACGCTGCTTGAGTTCGGTAAAGTGCGCGTCGAATTCTCGCAGCAGTTGATACGTGGCTTGTGTCGCCTGGTGCACTTGAGACACCAGTGCGGCTCGAACGTATTCCACCAAGCGGCGGTACGCGACCAAAAGGTCGGGCGGTATCGGCTTCCTCGAATACAGCGTTTCGCCGGCGGCCACCTTGGCAAAGTACCCCGCCTTGACCAACTGGTCCCAGTCCTCTGCGCGGGCGTTGGCGACATCGGAATTGCGGACCTTGCCAGCGGAGTCTGCCAGCGGAATCGACTCGATCTCCTGCAGAATCTCTTCCAGTTCGGCCGCCGCCGGAGGCCGCACATCGGGGAACGGACTCCAGGCGCCGGGCAGCGAGTCCAAATAAACTTCGTACAGCCGCTCAACCGCGTCCAGCATCATGTCGCTGACGTTGCGGTGCACATCCCCTTTGGCCATCAGCCGCAACAAATCCAGCGTCTTGTCCTGGGCCAAGACGCGGCGGATCGCCGCCCGCCGGATTTCGTCGAGCGCCGCGGCTTCCCCGATCTCCCAATGCGGATGCAACCCCATGTGCAGACTATTTGTCCGCGACACGCGCGAGAAGAAACTATCCAGCGTGCCGATTTGCAGCCGATGCAGGTTGGAAACCAACTGCCGCAGCAGCTGGGTGGCTCGTGTCGTATCGAAATGGGAATCGCGAATTTGCTCGGCGACCTCCGCCGCCACGGTTGGGGATTGCGCCGCCGCCGCCAACAGCTTGGCGACGCGGTCGAGAATCTCCGCCGCGGCCTTCCGGGTGAAAGTCATCGCCAAGATCCCGTGGCTCGCCGCATCCCGGCACAACAGCTCCAGATACCGCAGGCAGAGCTGATAGGTTTTCCCGCTTCCCGCCGACGCGCGGATGAGCTGGTTGGCCGGCCATCCTCCGGGAGCTGCCGCGGCGGGTGTGGAGTGCACGGCGTTTGAGTCTATGTTTCGCATGTCGGCCTCCAACGCTCGGCGACGTGTTCCTGGCAGATTCGAGTCCACTCTGTATCCGGATAAGGCGGCGGATCGGTGGGCGGCCAGAACTCGGCCCTCCGAATTCGCTGGATCACCTGACGCGCCGTGTCGTCGGCCCCCTGCAACTCCTCCTCCGTCCATGGCGCAACAGAGAACTCGACCTTTGCCAAGGTCCGCGGCAAAAGGACATATCCCAACTGGCAGGGGAACTGCAGTTCGGGGTACTTGTGGCGGGCCAAATGCCGGTACAGCGGAAGCTGCAGATCGATCCACTCGCTCTTGTCGCGATGCGTCTGCTCCGGCGTCTTCGTACTGTCGGAAGTTTTGTAATCGAAGATCGCGAAACTCCCGTCCTGTTCGTTTCGGTCGATGCGGTCGATGCGCCCGTAGATCCGAAACGGCTCGCCGTCGACCTCCAGCCAATGTTCCAGGTCGGGGACTTCCGCATCCAGGATCCGCCAACCTCGACTGCGCCATGCGGCCTGACGATCGGCAAAGGCATCGAGCCGTTGCTGGATCTGGGCGATCTGGATTCGAACCGCTGCTGCGGGTGCCGATCCAAACTTTCGCACCGACTGTTGCTGGAGCGCATCGGCCAGAAACGCTCGAATTTCGGCGGGGTCTTCGGCGTCGGCCGCGCTCCCTCGGGCGAACGCCTCCAAGACGTCGTGCGCCAACTGGCCGAAGACATACGGGGGCATCTCATGCCAGTCGTCCGACAGCGATTGCAGCCGCAGGACTCGCCCCAAAAAAAATCGGTAGGGACACTGCAGATACTGTTTGAAGTCGGTGACCCGCAACTGAGAGACGCGCGCCCATTCGGTTCGCGGCTGGGGGATCGGCCATTGCTGCCGCCGCGGCAACGAACCGCCGCGGCCCAGCCACAATCCCTGAGGAATAGGCCCGGCGAAATCGAAAAACGCCTGCGCCCGCCGAATCATCGTGGCGTCGTCACAGGCGAACAACAGTCGGCTGGGGAGGAGTGGATTGTGGTCGGTATCGAATCGCGCGGAGATCAACCAAAGCTGCCTGCCGGAAGAAGCCAGCACGGCCAGCGCGTAGGCGTCGCGGGCGTAGCGGCGGGAGTTGTCCATCAACCCCAGGGACTGGCGGAGCGAGTTATTGAGGAACGGATCGGCGGCGACGGAAGAGGGGATCGTTTCATCGTTGAAGCTGGCGACGATCGTGACCGCAGCATCATCCAGCGGCAAATCCAGCCACCCGGCCAAGTCGATCGCACCGGGACGCGGCGGCGGCGAAATCGACTCGTCGCGCACCAGGTCCAACAGCATTTGGATCGCGTCTCCAGCCGAAGCCGGCGGCAGGCCTTCCCCCGGCAGCGTCCGCAGGTTCTCCAGCTGAGCGTTGATCGTTGCAGCCGCCGCGGACCATCGTTCGCTGGCCGGGTCGGACGCATCGAGCTGGGCCGTTCCGTAGATCGTCGCCAGAAAATGGCGGCAGATTTCCGCCCAGCTCGCCAAACCCCGCGGCGAGCCCCAGAGTGGCGCCAGCAGCTCGCGCGCGGCAGTCGTCACCGCCGCCAAACGACTCGACCCGCGAAAAGCATTCACCTGCCGCACATCCATCGCCGTCGGAATCATCTGGTTCTGAAAATCATCCAACTCGCCCAGAAAGGTGCTTTCGCCGGTCGCCCGGCACAAGTAATCGAAGACATCGGGATGTCGCACCCAAGCGGCGAATTCCGCGTAGCCTCCGCTCTCCACGTAGCGGGAGGTTGCCGCCAACAATTGCCACAACGAAGTCTCCACCAGCGGTTTGCCGGCCAGCCGTCGCGTGGCAACTCCATCGGCGTCCAGCCGCCGCACCAAATGCGGTACAACCCGCAAGTCGGGAACGCCGATCGTAATCTGGTCGGCGGGGACCTTTTCACCCAGCCCCGCCAATATCTCGACCACCGCGTGGGCCTGATCGCTGGGCCGATCGACGAAACGCAGCGACGCATCCGGCAATTCGAGCGGCGATTCCAACCAGCGCTCGATCACCAGGCAACCGAGCGCGTCGAAGTGATCGTGTTGGTCTGGATCGGCGAACACCACGGGGGTAACTCGCGAGGCAACTTGGGCCAACATCGACCGAAGTCCCTGGTTCAGGTCGACCATTCCGACCAGGTAGAGGTCGCGCTCGAGCCGGCAGGCCTGCTGAGCCACCGCGGCGATGCAGGCTTGCTGCCGATCGGCACAGCCTAGCTGCTGGAGCTGAGCGAAGTAGGCTTGTTGAACTTGAATCAGCGAATCCCACCGCGCCAGCTCACTGCGGTCGACCGGCAAGCGGCGCTCGACGAGCGCCCGCCGCAAATCCGCAAACAACCAACCGTCGCTGGCCAGTTCGCTGTGGAGTCGCTGCAACAACTGAGCCCAGGGGAGCCACGTCGCCAACCGATCCGCCGAGGCGGAATCGATCACCGAACGCGGCAGCCAGCTCCGATCGGTTTGTTGGATTGCAAGAACCCAGGCGATCAACTCTTGAACCGAGTTGGCGTACGACCCGCCTCCCGGCAATAATCGCTCGGGTAAGGCCGACAACGGCAGCAACTCCGGCGGTGTGAAGATCAACTCCTGCCGCTCCGCCGCATCGACGAGCAATTCCAGGAGTCGCTGCCGGCTCCGCATCCCGGGGGTGACGATCGTCAGGCCGCTCAAATCGAACTGCCGGCCGCGGATAAACCGGTCACATATCGCTGCCACGACACCCGGCAGCGCCGGCCGCCGCCAGTCGAGCCAGATCGTGTTCGCACTGTTGGCTTGTTTCATCAATGCCATCCACCAAAAACGTAGCCACGGTCGTCAGACCGCGGATCTCCACTCAACTTTCAAGATCTCCACCCGTTGGACACGTTTGGTCCAAAATGACGAGCACCCAAAAAAAATCGCAAACTTTTGCGGCGCGGATCCGAGTGGCGCGACGTTCCGCGTCGTGTCTTGCGGTGGCGAATCGCCGTGAATCGACCGCAAGTCATGACGCGGAGCGTCGTGCCACTCTGGGCTAGCCGATCGAGCGGCGGAGATCGACCAGCCGCCGTGATTTGAACTCACTTCGCGGCAGCGACCCTGCCGCGGCGGCACGGACTTCGATTCGCAGCCCGAGCCGTGCCGCGAGCAACTCGGACACCCGTTCCGCCAGGTTCTCCGCCGCTTCGATTTCGACGCGGAGCTGATCCATCGCCCCTTCGCGAAAGGCGGTCAGGCGGAATTCCCCGATTTCGGCGGTCTCGCGGACAATCTGTTCGATCGAGCTGGGAAAGATATTGACGCCACGGACGATCAACATATCGTCGCGTCGTCCCAGCACGCCCCCTTCCAACAGGACAAAACGGCAGGGGCGATCATGGTCCCAGACCGGCCGGACCATATCCCCGGTCCGGTAACGGAAAATCGGGGCGCCGCGCCGACCCAAGTTCGTGAGCACCAGTTCCGCGATCGCTCCTGCCGCCGCGGGCTGATCGGAATCCGCTGCGAGGAACTCGGCGATAAACTCCGTTTCGGTCACGTGCAAGCCGCTGTGTTGCGAGTCGGCGAACCCCCAGGGTCCGACTTCGCTGGCGCCGGCATGATCGATCAAGCGTGCTCCCCACGCGGCCTCGATTCGAGCACGCACCGCGGGGATCGACCCCCCCGGCTCGCCAGCCACGATGATGGCGCGGACCCCCAGCCGCTCCAGATCTTTCCCATGCCGGGCGGCCACCTCGCTCAGGTGCTGGGCGTAACTCGGGGTGCACAGCAGCACCGTCGCCCGCGTCGACTCGATCAACTCCAATCGGGCCAGGCTGGTGAGTCCGCCGCTGGGGATCGCCATCACGCCGCGGCGAATCAGCGCCTCGAACGCCGACCAGAATCCGACGAACGGACCGAAACTGAACGCCAACAGGCAACGATCTCGCGAAGTCAATTCGGCGCTGTCCAACACGTACTGCCAGACCGCCAGCCACCATTCCCAGTCCTCGGCGGTATCGAGCACCTGGAGCGGGAATCCGCTGGTCCCCGAGGTCTGGTGAAATCGGACGTACGCGTCCAGCGGATAGGTCAAGTTCTCGGACCAACCGCCGCGGGGCTGAGCCCGAACCAGTTCTTCCTTGGTGGTGAGCGGCAGGCTGCGCAACTCCGCCAACGAACTCAAGCGGCGTGCGTCTCCCAGCTTGGCCCGGTAAAAGCGATTGCGCGGCAGAATCTCCGCCAGCAGCCGATTTAAGCGAACCAGTTGGTGTTGCTGCAATTCCTCACGCGAGCGGCCGCACCAGGTACTGCGCTCGGTCCGATCCGCGGCGGCGGCTGCTGAACCCGAGTTGGCTCGGTCCACCGTCATCCGATGGCACTCTCGAATTTGCCGAAGATCATCCGCCCGGCACTCGTTTGCAGCATGCTGGTGACGGTTGCTTTGATCGTCTTGCCGACGTGCTGCCGACCGTCTTCGATCACGATCATCGTGCCGTCCTCCAAATAGCCGACCCCTTGGTTCGGTTCCTCCCCTTGTTTCACGATCCGCACGGTGAGACCTTCCCCCGGCAAAAATACGGGCTTCAGCGAATTCGATACGTCGTTCAAGTTGATCACTGGAATATTCTGTAGCCGGCAGATCTTATTGAGGTTGAAGTCCCCCGTGACGATCTTTCCGTTCAGTTCGCGGGCCAGCAGCATCAGCTTGTT
Organism: Pirellulaceae bacterium; assembly: GCA_041740495.1. Taxonomy (GTDB): domain Bacteria; phylum Planctomycetota; class Planctomycetia; order Pirellulales; family Pirellulaceae; genus JANMEB01. Next base: position 10,559 of record JBGSLW010000169.1, on the reverse strand, counting down.
GTCGACGGTCTGCCCTTCCATCTCGGCGGTTTCCCGCTCGTAAATCGCCAGGTCGACTCGTTTGTTGGCGCGGAGTCGATTGAGCACGTCCAAGCCGCGGCGGCCTCGAGCCCGCCGCATCCGATCGTTGCTGTCGGCGATCGACTGCAATTCGCTCAAGACAAATCGCGGCATGATCAACTGGTTGTCGATGATCCCGGTTTCCACGATATCGGCGATCCGGCCGTCGATGACCACGCTGGTATCCAGAATGTACGGCTTACCCCCTTTCACTTCGCGGGCGAATTCCACGTAGGGAATCACAAAGCGGAAATGATCGCGCGTCTGCCAGAGCAAACTAATGCAAATATAGCAACTGGCGATCCCGATCACGGCCAGGATGGTTGGCTGAAACCGCTCGACGATCGGCTCCTGCATCGAAGCCCAGATCGGGGTCAACGCCTGGTTGATCACATAGGTCAAAAACAGGCCGACCGCCAGGCCAAAGTAGATGCTCGAAATCAACTCGATCCGCTTCCGGGGAAACGCCATGTCGAGCAGCATCAAGCCCGCCACGACCGCTACGGTCAGCAGCACGATCCACCAGGGAAGCTGAACGTTGTTGACCATCAGGCTCACGCCGAAGCCGACCGCGATGATCACGAAGGCGATCCGCAAAACGACTAATTCCATAGATATACCTCACCGCGACTGGACTTGAGGGGAATGAAAATGAATACGCCAGTTGGTTGCGAGCGCGTCCGGATGGTAACCCCCAGACCTGCGCCCCTGCTTATCGTATCGCCGTGCGGGCCCCTTCGAAAGTCTAGCCCGGACCCGTGGATCGGCCTGGGTTCCATAAAATCGGGCGCCGCAGCAACTTTCTTGTGGACTCGCGACGGCGCCGCCAACTACCATAATAGTCTCCCGAGCGCTGCGGCTGTTCCTCGTCCGCTTCCCTCGTCTCTCGTCCCGCGTCCCGCGCGAGCCCTTCGCGATGTCAGCTATTCCACTTCCAGAGGGCCCCTCGTCCCCGGCGTGGGAGCAGGCCAAAGCCTGGATCGAGTCCCCGCTCGAATTCTGGCGGGATTGCCAACGCGACTACGGGGATATCTTCACGGTGCAGCTGGGGTCTTTGGGCGCCACGGTGCTGTTCGCCGACCCGGCTGCCGTCCAACAGGTCTTCGCCCTGGGCAGGGAACAAGTTTGCTGCGGGGACTACAATCAGCATTACGGCGTGTTGATGGGCTCGACGTCGTTGTTGGTCCTGGACGGCGAACGGCATTGGGCCCAGCGCCGAATTCTGGCGCCCAATTTCACTCCGTCCAGCACCGTCCACTGGATCGAACAACTGCGACGACTGATCGCAGAACACGCGGGCGAGTTGACCGCCGGCGCAACGTTCAGCCCGCGTCGCTGGGTCCACGCCATTGTCATGGAGCAAATGCTGCAGCTGCTGTTCGGCGCGGGGCATCGCGATTTGGCGGCGCTCTTGCGAAATGTAATGTTGAAGGAGGTCAGCAAGGACTACGGCACGTGGAGTCCCTGGGCCCGTTTCACGAAATGGCACCCGATCTTTCGGCGGCAAATCGCGGCGTCGATTGCGACGACTCGCAACCATCCTGAAGCAGCCAGCGGCCCGGACGTCGCCGCGGACGACTCGACCGTCGATACCGACCGGCGTTCCCTTTTTGATCGTCTGGTTGCCTGGCGGGGCGAACGGGGCGACATGCTGGATGTGGCACAGATTCAAGACCACTTGTTTACGATGATCTTGGCGGGCGTGGACCCGACGCTTCTTGCGACGACATGGGCCCTCCATTGGGTGTGCAACGACCTGGAACTGATGCAACGACTTCGCGGGGAAATGCCGGAGGAGGCCGGCGTCTCGAAGTGGATACAGGAATCCGATTTGTTGGAGGGGACCGTTCGCGAGGTCCTGCGGATGGTCCCCGTGGTCACGACCCCCAGCGGCCGAAAGCTGGCGCGCGACGCCCGGATCTTGGACCGCGACTTTCCCGCGGGGACCACACTCCTGCCCTGCACGTATCTGGTGCACCATCGAGCCTCACTCTATCCGGAGCCCGAACGGTTCCGGCCGGATCGGTTCCTGGAGCGAACCTACAAGAGTTATGAGTATTTCCCGTTTGGAGGGGGGCAACGCGTCTGCATCGGAGCGCGGTTGGCCCAAGTTGTAATGAAGACGATCCTGGCCGAGTTGCTGGGGCGATTTGACTTGGAGCCAGTAAACGCCGACGCAGTCGTCCCCGTCCGGCATGGAACGCTGTTGGCTCCCTCCGATAATTGGCAGTTGCGGGTGGGGATGCGGCGGAAGGCCGCTTCCGTCCCCGAATAAATCCCCATAGGAATCGCCGGTCGATGAGCAATACGTTGGTCGATTTGATCGAGTCGCGCGCGACCCACCTGGGCGACACCGTCGCTTATTTCCACCTGCGCGACGGGGTCCAACCGGAGTCCCCCACAACGTACGCGCAGTTGGCAGCTCGGGCTCAGCACCTGGCCGCCGAATTGCAAGCGCGGCGGCTGGAGGGAGAGCGCGTGCTGTTGCTCTACCCAGCCGGTCCGGAATTCGTGGTCGGGTTTTTCGGTTGCCTCCTGGCGGGTGCGATCGGCGTGCCGGCGCCGCCGCCCGAAGCGAACCGTCATCCGCGCTCGTCCGCGCGGCTGCGGGCGATCGTCCAGGACTGCCAGGCCCGCTTGATCCTCAGCGACGGGAGCGTCGCGCCCGAGCATTCCGCGGAGTCGTTGGACTCACCCATTCCGATGCCCGCGCTGGACTCGACCCATTTCGCTGGCGAGGGGGCTGCCCTCTGGCGGCGACCGGCCGTCGCCCCCAGAGACGTCGCTTATTTGCAATACACCTCGGGATCGACCAGTACACCCAAGGGGATCAAGGTCACTCACGACAATCTGGTCTTTCACCTCGCGCATTTGCAGCATATATGCCGCTATACACCCGAAAGCGTGACGGTGACATGGATGCCGAATTTTCACGATTGGGGTCTGGTGGAGGGATTGCTGGAGCCGTTCTTCAATGGGACTCCGTGTTATGTGATGGCGCCGTTTTCCTTCGTCCGCAGACCGGCGAACTGGCTCCGGTCGATCAGCCAATTTCGCGGTACCCACACGCAGGGGCCTTCGTTTGCGTACGAGCATTGTCTGCGGCGTTTTCGAGCGAGCGATTTCGAGGAGATGGATCTCACCTGCTGGCAATCGGCTGGTATCGCCGCCGAACCGATCAATTTTCCAGTGATGCAGGAATTCCACCGCACGTTCGCCCCCTACGGTTTTGCTTGGAATACGTTTTGCCCGGCGTTTGGTTTGGGAGAGGCCACGCTCATGATGTCGTGTTGTTCTCCGGGCGAGCCGCCTCGCGCCTTGCCGTTGGATCCGGCGGCGCTCGAACAAAACCGAGTCGCCGAGCGTTCGTCCGATGGAGCCGCCAGCTCCGTTCGAACAGTGGTCTCCTGCGGACGGCTCCACCGGGAGACGATCGTGCGCATCGTCGAGCCTTCGACGGGCGCGCGCTTGCCGGACCGCGAGGTCGGCGAGATCTGGATTAAGGACCGGGCTGTCGCCGCCGGCTACTGGCAGCGCGAGTCCGAGTCGGCTGAAGTCTTTGAGGCCTCGATCCGGGAGACCGGGGAAGGGCCGTTTCTCCGTACGGGCGATCTGGGTTTTCTCGCCGAGGGGGAACTGTTCGTCACCGGCCGCCTCAAGGACTTGATCATCATCCGCGGCAGCAACCATTATCCCCAGGACATCGAGTGGACGGTGCAGCGGTTGGATCCGGCCTTCGCGGGCCAGACCAGCGCCGCGTTTTCGATCATCGAAGACGATGTCGAACGATTGGTGATCGTCCAGGAGATCGATCGGGCTCGCCGACCCGACGCGGAACTGCAGTCCCTGTTGGCTCGGATCGTTGAACGCGTCGTCGAGAACCACGAAATCGAAGTGCACCGGGTCCTGTTGGTGGAGCGGGGGACAATTCCCAAAACCGCCAGCGGCAAGACGCAACGCCGGGCGACTCGGGAGGCCTATCTGCACGGCGCCCTCGAAGCGGCGGCCGTCTGGGGGCGGCGGAGCGATCAAAGGGCTGCCGGCGATTCGGAGGCTGCGGAAAAAACGACCCTTTCACTCGACGGCCGTGCGAACACCGATGCTGCGGACGATGAATCCAGGGGGAAGGCTGACCGGCTGGTCGCGTGGCTGCGAGACTTCGCCCGCCGGCGCGTCAATTCACAGTTGATGGACCAGCGGCGCATGGTCTCACCCCACGTCTTGCTGGAGTTGGGAAATCACGGTCTGTTCGGAATGCAGACTCCGACCAAATACGGCGGACTGGATCTGCGAACGCCCGACGTGTTGCGAGTGCTCGAACAGCTGGCGGCGATCGACTTATCGCTGGCAACCCTGGTATTCCTCAGCAATACCAATGGTCTGTTGCCGATCGTCAAGCACGCGTCCGAAGAAACGAAAGCCAAGATCCTCCCCGGTTTGGCAGCGGGTCGGCAGTTGGCGGCGTTCGCCTTGTCCGAGCCGGGCGCCGGGGCGAATATCGGCGCTATGGAAGCGGTCGCCATCCGCCAGCCGGGAGGGGGGTGGAACTTGCGCGGAACGAAACGCTGGAACGGTTCGGCGTGGGCCTCCTGGGTCACGGTGATCGCGCGGGAAGCTGAGCCAAACGGTTCGCGGGAGAGCATTTCGGCATTCCTGGTCGCGACCGATCAACCCGGAGTGCGGATCGGCGAGGAAGCGCTGACGGTCGGGCTCCGCTCGATCGTGCAGAATGCCCTGCTCCTGGACGATGTGAGCTTATCCCCGACCGATCGGCTGGGAGGACCGGGCAACGGCCTGCGCGTGGCGAATGAGGCCTTGGCCGTTGGGCGGTTGTGCGTGGGTGCGGTCTGCTTGGGCGCCGCCAAACGGGCGCTCCAGTTGGTGGATCGCTATGCCCAACGCCGCGTCATCGCCACCGGCACACTTAGTGAACACCCGTACACTATTTCGGTGTGCCAGCAAGCCTGGCTGGAGCTGGCGGGCCTGGAGGCGATATTGCGGCGTCTGGCCGCCGCTGCAGATGCCGATGCCGATGCCAAGGAACCCAACCTCGATTGGCAGGCGATGGTTGTCAAAGTGCTCGCCAGCGAGTTTCTAAACCGGTTTGCCGGGCAGGCCGTTCAGTTGTTGGGGGGTCGCGGCTTCATGGAGAACAACGAAGTCGGGCGGATCTTCCGCGACGCCAAGGCCTTGTCGATCGGCGAGGGTCCGAACGAAAGCCTGCTGGGCTATTTGGGCCAGGCCCCGCAGCGAGCTCGGATCGAGCGCTGGTTGACGCAGGAGGGCCTTGGCGATACGGGTGGGCGATTCGCCGCAACCTGCCAGGAAATTTTTGCCCGCTGTCGTCGGCTGGAGTCTCTGACCCCCGCCCAGCGCGACCAGTGGGCAGCCCATTGGGCGGGCCAAGTCGCCCTCGCGGCGACGCGGCAGGCTTGGATTGCACGGGATGCAACGACCCTGCGTGTCGTGGGCGCCTGGGCCGAAGCGGAATTGACGCAGATCATGGCGACGAGTCTGACAGCTGCCGAGCTTGGCCCGGGACCGATACCAACGTCAGAACTTCGCGGCGAGATGACGCGGCTGTGTCACGCGATCGGCGACCTGCATCAGGAGCTGCCCGGCGAAGATGCCGCGCTCGATGCGTACCTGCGCCCCGAGCCCAATGCTGCTGCGACGCCGATCCCAGGGGAAGCAGCCGCGGAGCCGCGCAGCGCGAGGCGTGCGACTGGAGAAAATAAATGCGAGCCGCCAGAACCCTCGACGCCGGAAGGTCTTCTGGCGTCGCGAGCACAACTCGAGAAATTGTTGCGAGCGCGTTTGCAGCCGGACGAATTCCCCCGAACCTGACGAACCGAACCCGACGATTCATTGTTCCCTCCAACAGAAAGCAATTTCATGCACCATCCCCCCCTGTCTGCGACCGAGTGGGAACGCTGGCTGATCCAGTGGTTGGCGAGCGAACTGAAACTTTCTCCCCAGGAGATTCGCAACGATGAAAGCCTTTTGAATTACGGCATGGACTCAGTCAACGCCATCATGCTGGTCGGCGACTTGGAGGATCGTCTGGGCGGCAAGCTCCCACCGACCCTGGTTTGGGACTTCCCGACGATCGATGGTTTGGTCGGCAAATTAGTGGCCGAGTCCGCAGCGATGGTCAGCGATGGCAGCGTCGCTCCGACCAGCGGCCAAGCGAAACCGGATGCCATGCCGGTTGGAATGGATGCAGCCCAAGCCCAGGAGCTGCTCCAGCGACTGGATGAGCTGTCTGATCAGGAAGTGGAAGCTTTGTTGGAACGACTGAAGCAAGGATAACGGCCCGTGGCACCATGAGCCGCTAGGTGCGAGTCCCGACCTTTCACGAGAAATTTGTTCCCTTGGAAACCCCATCCCCTCCCAATACCGAATCCCGCCGCCAGCTCCAGGCGATGTTGCTGCAGCGCCTGGCGAGCGGCCCGGCCCAGGGTGCGTCGCAGGGTGCGTCGGGAGATCAATGCGTCGTGATCCGCGGCGAGGGGACAACCGCTCCGCTGGTGTGTATTGCCGGCGGAGGGGCTGGCATCCCGACCTATCGGCGGCTCTCAGAGCTCCTGCCCGATATTCCGATGTTCGCGACGCAGTTGTTCACGGGGGCGAATCGCACCACGACGTATTCGAGCATCACCGAGATGGCGACCGAGCACCGGTGCATTTTGCAGGATCGCTTGCCGCACGGCCCATACTTCCTTTGCGGGCATTCCTTGGGCGGGACCGTCGCCTTCGAACTGGCGCAGCAGTTGATCGCCGCGGGGGAGATCGTGCAAGGCATTCTCGTGATCGACCAGCCCGGACCTCAGGTGCGACTGTCGTTCCACCATTGGCTGTATTGGCAATGGGTGGCGATTTCGCATTTGCCATGGCGGATGCGAATCCCCTTCGTGTTGGATGGAATCCGTTTTCGACTTCGCGCCGCGCGGTGGTTGCCAGCCCATTGGCGGTCGATTCTGTTTTCCAGGCGTCGGCGACCGGCCCCGGCCCCGGCCCCTCAGGAAAAGCGTCCCACCAGCCACCAATATCGGCGGCGGATGACCGACTCCAGTTTGAATGCACTGCGCACGTTTCGGGCGGCGCCGTGTTCGATTCCGCTGTACCTGGTGCGAGCCCGCTCGGGGGCGCCGCGGATCCACGCCGATCCTTTCGGCGGCTGGGGGGGGATCGCGCAAGGCGGCATCCGCGTCTTCGACTTGCCCGGCACCCATATGCAGTTATTCCAGGAGCCGACCCTGCAAGCGCTGGCGGGAATTGTCCGAGAAGTCGTCGGCAAGAATACTCCGGGCCTGCGCCCAAAACATCAGGGAGGCGTCTCGATTGAGACGTCTCCCTGAGCAAAGCGGTTAGGTCCTTCGCGACGTCGTTCGGCAGCCTGGGGAGGCTGGCAGGAACCGGATCAGTCGCGGACGGTGGCGGTCCCGTCGAAGTAGGCCTGGTATTTGGGCCAGCACCAAGTCGCCAGCTGGCGACCGACCTGCAAGCCAACGTCGTTGTCGATCGGGATATGGTAGCCGCCCATGGCGCGGGACAGGGCTGCCATTTCGGCGGTCGAGCTCCAGGTGGGGAGTTCGAGTTTGACGTAATCGCCCCCCTCTTTCTCCGTGAGTTCACAATGCCGGCGTTGTTCGAAAAAGCCGTATTCGTCGCTCCCCGTAAAGAGCTCGATCGCCTTCGAACACGCCCCGCTGACGGTGGCATGGCCGCTGGTGTAGCCGGGAAACGGCGGGGTGATGAAGACATAGGGTGAATACGGATGCCATTCTTCGGCGGGCATTTCGACAACGCCGCCTTCCGGACCCGCCCACCCCAAGATCTTTTGCCCCTTGTAGTAGTGCCGCACCAGCGTCCAGGGACGAGACGTATCATAAAATCGCTTCGTTTCCCAACAAGAGATGAACGCGTCGTGCGCCACATTGGCCACCAGGAAATACAACTTCACGTCCTGATCCAGGTTGTGCTTGTCGCGCCGCGAGACATCTTGGGCGAACCGCAGCCAGTGGCCGCTTTGTCCGGTCGAACGAGGACCATCGCGCATGAATTCCACAATCGCCTTTTGTTGGTTGCTGAGCGTCTGGTTGTACTCGAGCACTTGATCGGTCTGTGCACGGAGCGCGGCGTCGTCGGTGGTGGTCTTCGGCGGCGGGCCGGGACGGAACTGCGCGGCCGACTCCAGGGCGAACGGCTTGACGCGATACCAATGCGGCGTGAGGAACCCCGGAGTGAACTTTGTGCCGTCCGGACGGGTGAATGTGATCGGCTGCCAACGGTCGGGATCCAGGATCTTGTCGGGCGGATTGACCGGCTGGTAATACGTATAATCGCTGTAGGGAACGCCATCGCTGCCCGCTTCATTTCCCAATTGGTTCGCGCCGTCGTTCTTGCGGTACTCGATCACCGCGGAGGCGGCGAGGTAGGCGACCCCTTCCGGCGTATTGGGATCCTTCGACATGACGGTCGGGTCGTAGCCCAGTTTCCGCATTTCGTCGGCGAGGTAGTCCTTCGCCTCGGGATAGACGAACGCCAGCGAATAAAAGGACGCGTAGCTGATCGCCTTTTCCTTGTTGGCCTGCGTCCGTTCCGCTTCGGGGCGGCGGAGTTTGCCTCCCAATCTCGAGCCGACCGCCTTGGCATCGTAAGCGGCCCACGCGTCGAACATCGCGGTCGCCCACACCTCCAGCGTCCGGGCGATGATCGTCGGCCGCGCGCCGTGCAAGTCGACTTCTCGAGCAGTCGCTTCTTGCGCGATCTCCAACCAGCGATACGCCAGCGATTGATCCGACGTCGTTTCCACGCCCAGGAATTTATGCTGGCGATCGTCGGTCAACTTTGCGGGGGCTTGCTGCTCTTGAGCCGTCGCGGAGACCACAACGGCCCACACGACGTAGGAGAACACCACGCCGCTTATTACTTTGCCTTTCATCCGTTTCGTCTCCCAACTCGGTCAAGTTCGATGGTGAATTCAGTCAATTAGTTGAAAAATAGCCGCCAGGCGCTGCCCTGCGGTTTCTGAACGCGATCAATCCTAGAAACCGCAACCTAGAGCGGGGCGGTTGCTGGATTCGACTCGCTCTTGTCCTTTTACGGTGGGCTGCCGGGCTACAACCATTAGAGCACTCGAGTCCATGAAGTCATGTCGCAAAACCTCCAGGTCCCATGTCGTTTATTTTCGACAAGCCGGCGCGTTGCGAATACTCGGCAGGATCCTCCCGCGTTGCGCGCTCGAGACGGGCGACCAACCGATTGTGGCGGCCGACGTTTAGCGGTAAATTCCAGTGATTCGACCGAAATACGACTCACAAATCGACGCGATCCAACCGTCTGGCGGGTCGCCTGTTGAAAAAACCGCCGCCTGACGATAGTCTGCGGTGAATGCCCCCTTGGACTATGAGGACTCTATGCTGCGAATGATGAAATTGTCACTGGCTTTACTGATTTCGGGGGGACTGGGGACCGCCGCCATGTCGCAGGATCAGCCATCCGGGATCGACACATCGGCGTTCGATCGCAACGTGCGGATCCAGGACGACTTGTACCGCTTTGTCAATGGAACTTGGTTGAATGCGACCGAGATTCCACCGGACAAGTCCAACTACGGTGCGTTCACGATCCTGGCGGACAAGTCCCAGGAGCGGATCAAGGAAATGATCGAGCAGTTGGGCTCGCAGACGCATCCGGCGGGAAGCGACGCCCAAAAGGTCGGCGATCTGTACAAGAGTTTCATGGACGAGCAGCGGATCGAGGACTTGGGGCTCCAGCCCGTCGAAAGCGCCTTAAAGAGTATCCGCGAAATCAGCGATCGCGAGGGATTGGTCGACGCGTTCGCCCGGTTGCGGATCCTGGGCGCCGGTACGCCGATTGCCTTCTTCGTCGATCAGGACGATAAGGACGCCACCCAGTATTTGTCGAACATCTTTCAAAGTGGTACCACGCTCCCCGACCGCGATTACTACCTGGTGCTGGACAACCCGAAGTTTGCGGAGGCTCGGCAGGCGTTGGTCGAGTACATCGCGACGCTCCTGGGTGCGGCGGGCGTGATGGAGAACGAACGGCTGGCGAATGAGATCCTGTCGCTGGAAACGTCGCTGGCCCAGGTCCAATGGACGCGGGTCGAACTCCGCAACCCGGAGAAGCGCTACAACAAATACGCCGTGGCGGACCTCAAGCAGTTGGGGGGGAATTTCGATTACGCTCGCTTCCTGGCGGAGATGCAAGTCGGCGGGATCCAGGCGATCAACGTCGCCACACCGAGCTTTTTCGAGGCTTTCGACAAGATCTACGCCGAGACGTCGCTGGAGACCTGGAAGGCCTACCTGCAGTACAAGCTCTTGGACGCCTTTGCCCCCTATCTCCACAAGTCGTTGGTGGATGCCCACTTCCAATTGCACGAGGTGGTTTTGGGCGGCGTGAGCGAGCAGCGGCCTCGCTGGCGGCGGGGCGTGGCGGTGGTGGCGGGGGAAGGCGCCGGTGACTTC
>JBGSLW010000168.1:0-5993 GCA_041740495.1 Pirellulaceae bacterium | reverse complement strand
GGAACAGGCGTTCCATGCGAGCCAGAAGGTCTATGACTTCCTGCGCGCCGGCGAGCGTGTGGCCATTCGGTCCCGGTACGGCAACCACGGTGTGTCGGCGCGGGACATGGAAGACTACATCGACTTCTTTGACTATTTCTTCGGTCGCACCGCCCGCAAGCCAGACAATCGGCTGCTCTTCGACTACTCATTCGAAAAATGGCGCAAGCTGAGCGGAGAACAGATCGATCCGCAAGACTATCCACCCAAAGGGATCGACGATCTGGAAATCGATGCTCGGACGAACGGCAAGATCGCGACTGTGGTTGACTGGGATCGCAAGAGGACCGACATCAAGCAAAAGCTTCGCTGGGCGCTGGGCGATGAACCGCCGGGCGTGACCAACCCGGGCCCGAAACGATTTCAGAAGGGAGGTGCCGGCGAAAATAGTTTCGGCTCGTTCCTCGTACGCCCCGCGGCGACGAAGACGATGGGCATGGCGGCAATTGCCCCCTACAACGGCTTCGGCGATCAGTTGTTTGGCTACCTCTACTATCCCATTAACGACCAGGGATCTCTCCGCAGCGACAAGACACCCGTGGTCATCTACCTGCACGAGTTCGACTATTCGAAGGGCTTCAACTCGTATCATCAGGTCGAGAGTCTGTTTCAGAACATCGTGGCCCAAGGATACGCCGTCTTCGCATACGACATGCTGGGCTTCGGTAATCGAATCGAGGAGGGAACGCGGTTCTACGACCGTTATCCCCATTGGTCGAAGATGGGCAAAATGGTTGTCGATGTGCGCGGCGCGGTCGAAATGTTGCACAACCTGGAGGGCATCGACCCGAATCGCATCTACGTGGCCGGGTACTCGCTGGGAGCCACGGTCGGTTTGTATGCTGCCGCCTTGGATGAGCGGATCGCCGGCGCCATTTCCGTCGCCGGCTTCACTCCTCTGCGGCTCGGCACCGAGGAGAAGGGCATCGAGGGAATCCGGGCCTATTCGCACCTCCACGGCCTGATTCCGCGGTTGGGCTTCTTTGTCGGCAACGAGGCACGAGTCCCCTACGACTACCATGAGGTCTTGGCGTGCATCGCTCCCCGGCCGGTGCTGGTCGTTGCGCCGGCCATGGACAAAGATGCGATCGCAGGCGACGTGCGACGTTGCGCCGACGAGGCTCAGAAGATCTATCGTCTGTACGGGGTGCCCGATCATCTTCAGCGATTCGCTCCCGACGACTACAACCGATTCTCGACCGAAATGCGCGACAAGGCGTACCAATGGCTGCGGGACCGAGCGGCGGAAAGCCGGTAGTCAAGAGATAGCGCTGGACGGGGGACGGTGCGCGCCTTAGTATCAAGGTCCTTCCGAATTTGGGTTGATTTCAGATTCAATCCAGGATGTTGTGGAAACAGTCAGGGTTTCTGCCGCATTTGCTTTTGCCACAATCGAGTCTGCCCCCGACCGTATAGGCAAAGCTGGAATATGAGTGCAGAGCCCAAGTCACCGAGTCCAATCCGCCGGAGTTTCTCGATGTGCCGGCACTATGGCCGAATGACTGGGATGAGCGTGTTGATCGCGGGGATTGTTTTCGGCGGATTGGGCCTGGCCGGAACCGCGATGCGGGCATCCGCAGCTGACGCCAACCCGTCGGACGACCCGAGCCGTAAACTCTTCGAGCAATACTGTCAAACCTGTCACGCGGGCGAGAAACCCAAGGGAGATTTTCGAGTCGATGCTCTGTCGCAGGACTTTGCCGACAGAGTGAACCGCAAGAAGTGGCTGAACGTCGCCGAGCAACTCAAGACCGGGACGATGCCTCCCAAGGGAAAGCCCCGTCCTGCCGCCAGCGAGGCAATGGCTCTGACCGATTGGATCGACGGACAGGTCGCGGCAGCGGAGACCGCGCGCAACGCCCTGCAAGGGCGGATGGTCATGCGGCGACTAAACCAGGTCGAGTACGAGAACACGGTGCGCGACCTGCTTGGAGTCGAGCTGAAATTGAAGGACTTGCTGCCCGATGACACGGCCCCTGGAGGTTTCGACACCAGCGCCGAGTCGCTGCATATGTCGTCGTATCAGCTCGATGGCTACCTGGCCGCGGCCAACCGGGTTCTGGACGCGGCCGTCGCCGGTGGTCCGCGTCCCACGCAGGTCAAACGGCGCATTGACATGAAGAGTGCCACGCGGCGACAGGGCGTTTCCCGCCAGTTGGACGACGGCGTGGCAATTTTCGCCTCCGATCTCTCGTCGAATATCCAGACCGTCCTCTGGTCGTTTCTCACCCGCGACCGGGGCAAATACCGTTTCCGCATCTCAGCGTATGCGTATCAAAGCGAAAAGCCGGTCATCTTTCACGTGAACGGGGGCACCGAAAACCTGGGGGATCCACCGTACCTGATCGGGCACTTCGAGGTCCCCTCCGACAAGCCGACCGTTGTCGAGTTCGTCGAACAGATGGAGGCAGGGCGAAACATCCGCATCCTCGTGGACACGGAAATGCGGGCGCTGACTCTGCAGCGCAATGGAGCGGAGAATTACGAAGGGCCGGGGGTGGTCTTCCAGTGGGCGGAAATCGAAGGCCCCTTAGAAGATTCCTGGCCACCACCAAGTTATCGCCTGCTATTTGGAGACATGCGGCAGGAGCCGGCGCCCGACAATCCCAACCGCCGTGAGGTCGTCTCGCAAAAGCCGCTGGCCGATGCGGAGGCGATACTCCGCAAGTTCACGCGGCGGGCCTTTCGGCGGTCGGTGACGGATGACGACATCAAGCCTTTGCTGGACCGCGTCCGAGCCAAGTTAGACGAGGGATACTCGTTCGAGCGGGCGCTGCGAGTCGGCCTGAAGGCGGTGCTCGTTTCGCCGAATTTCCTGTTTCTCGGCGAGGACATTCGTCCCGCAGGCAATTCCGGCCTGTCGGGCGACGTGACATCGCCGGCGGCACTCGATGAATTCGCTCTGGCCAGCCGCCTGTCCTATTTCTTGTGGAGCTCGATGCCCGACGAAGAACTGTTCCAGCTTGCTGAGCAGGGTCAATTGGGTCAGCCCCAGGCGCTCCGCGAGCAGGTGGAGCGGATGCTGCGCGATTCCAAAGCAAAAGCGTTTACCGATAATTTTGCCGGCCAGTGGCTGGGGCTCCGCGACATTGACGCCACGCTTCCCGACCGTCAGCTCTATCCGGAGTACGACGACATCCTCCGCACGGCGATGATCAAGGAGGTGTACCTGTTCTTCGACGAAGTGCTGAAGAACGACCTGAGCCTGACGAACTTCGTCTCCTCCGATTTCAGCATCGTCAACGGGCGTTTGGCAAACCATTACGGCATTCCAAGCGTGGAAGGACTTGAGTTCCGCAAGGTCTCGCTGCCGACCAACAGTCACCGCGGCGGCGTCATGACGATGGCTGCCATCCTGAAGGTGACGGCCAACGGCACGACCACGTCGCCGATTGTGCGCGGGGCCTGGGTTCTCGACCGCATCCTAGGGACTCCGCCTCACCGGCCTCCCGCCGCCGTCGAAGCAGTCGAGCCCGACATCCGCGGCGCGACGACGATCCGCAATCAACTGGCCAAGCACCGGCAAGTCGCATCCTGTGCGGTCTGCCACGAAACGATCGATCCGCCGGGATTCGCGCTGGAAAACTTCGACGTCATTGGCGGCTGGCGGGAACATTATCGCAGCATCGGTAACGGAGAACCGGTCACGGTGAATGGGAAGCGGATGCGGTATAAGGATGGCCCACTCGTTGATGCCGGCGACGTTCTGACCGATGGTCGGCGTTTTCAAAACATCGACGAATTCAAGACTCTACTGCTGTCCGACAAAGACCAACTCGCCCGCGCTCTGGCCATCAAGCTGCTCACCTACGCGACCGGCGTTCCCGCGACTTCGGCCGACGGGCCAAAAATCGAGGCGATCGTGGCGTCCATCCGCGACAAGAACTACGGCTTCCGCTCGCTCGTCCACGAAGTCGTAAAGAGCGAAGTGTTTCAGAATAAGTGAGTCATATTTCATGCAATCTTCCCGCCGCCGATTTCTCCGAGCCGCCGGTGTCTCGCTGGCCCTTCCGTGGCTTGACGCCTTTGTCCCGACGATTGCACTCGGCGCCACCGCCAACGATCCGCCACGACGGATGATCTGTATCTGTGCCCCGCTGGGTTTCTACCCCGGAAGTTTCATTCCCAAAGTGACCGGCAAAGACTATGAACTATCCCCGTACCTCGAAGTGCTGAGCGAGTACCGTGGCGATTTCACGGTCATCTCCGGCCTTGCGGGAATCAGCGGCGGCCATCAGGCAATCGACGGCTTTCTGACGGGCGTTCCCGGAGCAGGCCAGCCCGGGATTCGCAACGGGATTTCCGTCGATCAGTTCGCGGCAGAGCACATCGGCGCAGAGACGCGATTCCCCAGCCTGGCCCTCTCAGGGGAAGGTCTGGGCCTGTCGTGGACCCGGACCGGCGCGCGATTACCGGCGCACAATTCGCCGTCGCGGTTGTTCGCCGAGATGTTTCTCGAAGGGAAGGACAACGAAGTTCGCGCCCAACTGCAAAACCTCGAAGAGGGCCGCAGCATCCTCGATGACGTTCGCGATCAGGCCAGGTCGCTCAGGTCCAAACTCGGCACCGACGATCGCGACACGCTCGACGAATATCTCACCAGCGTCCGCGAGCTGGAGCAGCGTCTCGTCACCAACGAGAAATGGGTCAAGGCGCCCAAGCCGAAGGTGAATGTCGAGCCTCCCAAGGATATTTCCAATCGGAGCGACCTGATCGGCCGCACGCGGCTGCTATTCGACCTTGCGCACTTGGCCGTTCAAACCGATTCAACCCGCCTGATTACGATCATGCTGGCCGGCGCGACGAGTGCTCCGCCCATTCCGGGCGTAACCCAGGGGCATCACGACCTGTCCCATCACGGCAAAGATCCGGGCAAGCTCGCGCAGCTCACGCTGATCGAAATCGAATGCATGAAAGTGCTCTGCGAGCTCGTGGCCAAGCTGAAGCAGTCGCACGAAGGGGACGAAACCTTGCTCGACCGGACGACGGTCTATCTGGGGAGCAACCTGGGAGATGCCAGTAGCCATTCCAACAAGAACCTGCCGGTCCTCGTCGCGGGGGGTGGTTTTAGGCACGGCCAGCACTTGGCCTTCGATCCGCAGAACCCGCCGCCGCTCTGCAACCTCTACGTCAGCATCCTCCAGCGGCTGGGGCTCGAAGTTGAGAAGTTCAACACCGGCGGCGGTACGCTGAGCGGCCTGGAGTTCAAGCGAAGCTGAAGTCTCCGGACTTCAGCCGGCGTCCGGGATCCCCCGGTCTTGCGGTCCGCGAGCTTCTCGATTTTGGCTGATCGTCCCGGTAGCCATTCCAGCAGCATGGTGGGTGCAACGATGCTGCCGAGGGTGTGCGAAAAACCAGGGCAGCGACTGAGCCTAGCGATTACCTTGCGGCGGCATCTCCGGCTCGTCGGCGGACGCACTTTTGACGACCTGTTCAACTCGGAATTCCTCGGAACATTGAAGCCCGAGCCAGCGAAACAGGTAATCGACGATAGAGTTGACGCCAAACGCACGAATCACGGCCTCTTGAAGTACCTCATCGACGAAAGAACCGTTGCCTCCGTTTAACTGACTTGGCCAAACAGTCGGCAATCGGCAATTTAAATGATGCGACGCGTTACTCAGACCATCCTCGACGACCGTGGCGTGAAAGCCATCTCGTTCATTGCGTTGTTTGTTGTAAGGCATCGGGACAAACGTGTTCGATCTATTTGTCTGTTCGAAACTGGATTGCGAAGAGGTCAGCCTCTTGCATCACGACCCGCAATCGCACTGGTTGACCGGCGAGTGTTGACAGATCGCTTTTCTTCTTCCAATTCACCTTCTGCTCAATCGCATCACCGACCAGATTGCGGCAGTCGCTAATGGCAAATCCAGGCAGGGCTTTCCCGGCAGCGTCTTGAAGCTCCACCCGCAAGCTGCCGCCCGCACTGGTTGAGTAGTTGATGACCAGTT
>JBGSLW010000167.1:0-6184 GCA_041740495.1 Pirellulaceae bacterium | reverse complement strand
CCTCTGCGGCTCTGCGCCTCTGCGGGAGGTCATCCGATCTGGAAGAAGAGTCTCCCGCAGAGTCGCAGAGACGCAGGGAAGAGATGTTGGGGGTGGGAGATTCGCTTGGCCACGCGCTGGCGAATGGCCCAAGCCACTCTCGGTTTGTTCTTCTTTCTTCCCTCTGCGGCTCTGCGCCTCTGCGGGAGGCTATCGGGCATGCATGGGTCGCGGCAAACTGGCATGCTGTCCTTTTTATGTTAAGCTCAGATATCGATCTTAGGCATTGATTTTACGAGACGCTGTAATTGTATGCGGGTGGGACCGGCGCTGTTTGCGGATGTGGATGCGGCGGTCGGCGATGCGTTCTGGTGGCTCGGTCAACATAGTTTCATCGTCCATCTGGCAGGAACCCAGATCCTGATCGATCCGTTTCTGACTCCGTTGCCAGAGCGGCAGGTTCCCCCGTTGTTTACTCCGAGCGATGCGAAAAACGTCGATGTCGTTTGCTGCACGCATGATCACTTGGACCACTTGGATCCGCTGGCGGTTGCCGGTTTGGCCCGAGAGACGGCGGCTTGGTTCGTCGCCTCACGAGCCCATCGTCAGCGGCTGGTGGACTTGGGCGTTCCCGAGTCCCGCCTGCGGCTTATCGACGACGAGCTTCACGTCGAAATCGGCGGCCTCCGGATTACCGGTATCAGGGCGGCGCACGAATTCTTCGATCGAACGTCGGAAGGGTATTACCCGCATTTGGGTTTGGTGTTGGAGGCCAATGGGAAGGCGGTCTACCATGCGGGGGATACTCTCTGGTGGGAGGGCCTCCAGCAGCGGCTTTCCCGGTGGTCATTGGACGTGGCGATCGTGCCGATCAATGGCCGCGATGCCCTCCGTTATTCCCAAAATATCCAGGGAAACATGACGTACCAGGAGGCCGCGGATCTGGTGGGAGGACTCCGCGTTCAACTGACGGTGCCTGCCCACTACGACATGTTTGCCGGCAACAGCGTTTCGCCGCAATTGTTTGTCGACTATTTTCAAATCAAGTACCCCGGACGTCGCGTGTGGGTCGGATCCCCCACGGAACGGGTGGCATTTTGAAAAAGATGGCGGGTAATGGACCTCGATCAAAAAGTCGTATTGATAACCGGTTCCAGCACCGGAATCGGAAAGGCAGTCGCACGGCGCTGCCTCGCCGCCGGAGCCCGCGTCATGCTCCACGGCTTGGATGAAGCAGAAACCGCCGCGACCGGCCAAGAACTTGACTCGCCTTTCGTATGTTGCGACTTCGCACATCCAGGCACTCCGGAACACCTGATCGCGGCGACGGTAGCGAAATGGGGACGGTTGGACGGCTTGGTCAATAACGCCGCCAGCACGGCTCGCGCGGACCTGGCGGGAACCAGCGAAGCGTTTTTCGATCAGCTGGTGGCGATCAATCTCCGCGCACCCCTGCAGTTGATTCGAGCAGCCGTACCGCAGTTCCGAATCCAAGGGGGTGGCGTCGTCGTCAACGTCGGCTCGGTCAATGCCTACTGCGGAGAACCCGAATTGCTGGCGTACTCGATCTCCAAGGGTGGGTTGATGACTCTCACCCGCAATCTCGCCGATGCGCTGGCTTGCGAAAACGTTCGCATCAATCAGATCAATCCTGGTTGGACGCTGAGCGAGAACGAGTTGGCGTTGCAGATCCGAGCCGGGATGGCGGCGGATTGGTACCTCAAGGTCCCGCCCCAGTTCGCACCTCGCGGGCGAATCCTTTCCACGGACGAGGTCGCCGCGCATGTCCTCTTTTGGCTTTCGCCCGCTTCGCACCCCATCAGCGGAGCGATCTATGAGGTCGAACAGTTTCCCATGATCGGCCGCAATCCGCACAAACTAATGGGAGAGAGTGCACAATAGCTACCAGAACTGGTCAGGGTGGCGCGTAACGAGCAATTGTGACAATTGCTCTACACTCAGCGTAGAACAGTTGTCCTCAACTGTTCATCGTGACCGCCAACAATCAACCGCGAAAATTGCTCTACACTCAACCAGCTCGCACGCGGTGATTTCAACCCATGGCCGTAACCTTCCTCATTTTGCTGCTGCTGTTGGCATTTGCCGGGTGGGCGCTCAATTGGCTGGGATTGCCAGGGAATTGGATCGTGCTGGCGTGCGCCGTGGCGTACGATCTGCTATTGCCAGATGCCTGGCATTGGCCGCTGGGGTGGCCGCTGCTGATCATCCTGGTGCTGCTGGCTGTGGCGGGCGAGATTCTTGAATTCATTGCGGGTGCCGTGGGAACGAAGCAAGTCGGCGGCAGCCGCCGGGCCGCGATCTATGCGCTGGCAGGCTCGCTCCTGGGAGGGATCGGCGGCGCTTTTGTCGCCCTGCCGATTCCCGTCGTTGGTCCGCTGATCGCCGCCGTCCTGGGCAGCATGCTCGGCGCGCTGTTCGGGGGCGTTTGGGGCGAATATGAAACAGGCGGCGACTTGTCCCGGAGTGTGAAAGTCGGATCGGGCGCGGCGGTCGGCCGGCTGCTGGGGACGCTGGGCAAGTCGCTGATCGGCGGCGTGATGCTCGCTACGCTCATCGCCGGCCTGATGCTGTAACCAAGTCGGGAAAGGCCTTCTCCAAGTCCAACCGATCGTCGGTGCGCGCCTGCCAGACTTGCAACTCGTCGAACAACCGGCGTTGAACGGGGAAGGACTCGGGCTGTTCGGCCAGATCTCGCAACTCCAATGGATCGTCGCTCAGGTCGAACAGCAGCGACTTGCCGATGGTTGGATAGAGAATCAGCTTGTGGCTGCCAGAAACGATCGCGCGTTGTCGATCGGCTAGGTAGGCCGCATAGATCGACGGCCGTGCGGCCGCGGTATCCCCGCGGACCAGCGGCATCAGGCTTTGGAAATCCAAATCGGCGTCATCGGCCCCTGCCAACTCCAACATGGTCGCCATGATGTCCTGCATATAAACGCGCGACTCGATCGACCTGCCCGCTGAAAAACCGGGGCCGGTGATCACCAGCGGCACCCGCAGCGAATGCTCGTACATGTTCTGTTTACCCATCAGACCATGCCGCCCGACGGCCAAGCCATGATCGGAGGTGAACGCGACGACCGTGTTGTCCGCCAAATCAAAGTCATCCAATGCGTCAAGAATTCGTCCGACTTGCCGATCGGTGTGGCTGACCAGCGCGTAGTACTCCTGGCGATGTACCCGAACGGACTCGGGCGTTCGCGGAAACGGGGCCAGGGTTTCGTCGCGCAGCCCGCGATGATCGAGCGGCCCCAAGCCCATCGCCTGATGAAACGGCTGGTGCGACTGAAAGTTTTGCGGCAGCGGAACCTCGCTGATCGGATATTGCTCCAAATATTCACGCGGCGACTGCCGGGGGTCGTGGGGGGCGTTAAATCCCAAATAGAGAAAGAAGGGCTCCGGCCTTTCCGCGGCCCTCCTCAGCAGTTCGGTCGCATCTTCCGCCAAGACCTCCGACCAGTGCTTTCCTCCTTCCCAATAGCCGCCATTCGACACATCCCAGGGTAGCCACGTGTCGGCCGATCCCTCGGCCGGTCGGTGATACGCCGATTCCACGGTCTTCGGCATACCGGGCCGCACGTGCCGCACCGCATCGAAAACCGAATCGACCGAGGCCGCCACATGCCACTTTCCGGCGAAGTACGTTGCATAGCCGGCCTGATGCAAGCGCTGCGGCCAACTGCGTTGCGATTCGATCAACTCACGAAACTCTGTGTCGGCGGCGCGTTCGGTCGCCCACAGGTATCGACCGGTGAACAACATGGAACGGCTCGTGACGCATACGGCGCCGGTGTAGGCGCCCATGTTGTAGGCATTTCGAAAACTGGTGCCACGCTGCACGAGCCGATCCAGGTTCGGTGTCTGAAGGACCGACGAATCGTTCCCCCACGTGCCCCAAGCGGCCAGGCAATCCGCCGCCTGGTCGTCGGTCAGGATCAAGACGAGGTTGGGGCGAGCCTTATTCTGCGCCCAAGAGATATCGACGGCACAGGACGCGCTGACGATAACCGCCGCGGCGACCACGACTCCCCAACGATTTCGATTCCGCATTCTTTAGGTTCCTCGACGGACAACCGACGATCTTCCAACAGGACTTCCCAATTCGGCGTAACGCCCGGCAACAGCCTGTATTGTCTCGACCTTCGGCCAGAACGAAAGTGCCGACCCGTCCGATTCACAGGTTGACGACGCGTTGGGGAAGGTACAATGGCGGCTCTCAGCTCGAATTATGTCCCCGCGGAGTGTCAACGTGAAGCATCGGAATCCGTCGTTTGGTCGAAGGCCGTTCGCCACGATTTTCGCGGCATGTTGGATCGTGTGGACCGGATTGGCCGCCGGCGCACAGCCCCAGCCCGCTTGGCGAATTCGACCGTTGGTCTTGGATGCGAACGAAGGCTGTGCGATCGGCGACATCGACGGGAACGGTAGCCCGGATATCGTGGCTGGACGCAACTGGTATCCCGCCCCCGAATTCACCCCTCGTCCGCTCCGCACGATCGAAGATTGGAACGGTTACGTTCAAAGCAACGGCGACTTCCTGTTCGACGTCAATGGCGACGGCAGGCTGGACGTGATCGCGGGTTCGTTCATCCCTGGCGAAGTCCACTGGTATCAGAATCCCGGGGACGAAGCCTTGCGGCTGGGGCACCTCTGGCCTCGCCATCTCCTGGCGGACACCGGCCGAAGTGAAAACGAAGCCCAGTTGTTGAGCGATCTTGATCAGGATGGCACACCGGAATGGCTGGTCAACAGTTGGAACCCGAAGAATCCGTTGTTGGCCTGGCGATTTGTTGCAAGCTCGGAGGATCTGCCGGGCGGTGCAAAATACCGGATGGAAGCCGCCACCCTAGCCGCCACAGGGAACTCGCACGGACTAGGCGCCGGCGATTTGAACGGCGCTGGAAAGTTCGACGTGCTGACCGGCGCCGGTTGGTACCAGCAGCCCGAGTCCAACCCGTGGGATCAACCTTGGTCGTTTCATCCCGATTGGCAGATCCAGGCCAGCATTCCGATGTTGGTTGCGGACGTCGATCGCGATGGTCGGAGCGACGTGCTGGTGGGACAAGGGCACGACTACGGATTGTCTTGGTGGCGGCAACTCTTGCCACAGACGGATGGCACGTTGGCCTTCGACAAAATCCTGATCGACAAAAGCTACTCACAACCGCACGCTCTGGCTTTGGCCGATCTGGACGGAGACGGGCGCGACGAGTTGATTACGGGCAAACGCTATTTTGCGCACAACGGCGGCGATCCAGGCGGGCGTGAACCTCCCTTGATCGTCGCCTACGCCTTCGACCCCGAGGAAGCTGCGTTTCACAAAACGGTGATCGAACAAGGACATGTTGGCATCGGATTGCAGATCGCAACGGGTGATCTGGACGGAAATCGTTCGATCGATCTGGCGGTTGCGGGCAAGAGCGGCAGCTACGTTTTGTTCAACCCGCGCGGGAGCGACATCGCTCCCGCGGATCGCAGTCAGGTCCCACGCATCTCCCGCGAATTGGTTGGTTGGACTCTCCATATCCACCCTCTTTTGCTCGATCAGCAAGCCATGGCCACCAACCGAGCTCTGGAACTATTGCAGGTTCAGCTGGAGGAGATCGACCGAACTCTTCCACCCGCGGCCGTTGCGGACTTGAAAAAAGTCCCCTTGTGGTTGTCCCCCGAATACCCGCAAATCGCTCCCCAAGCCGAATACCATCCGGGGCGGCAATGGCTGCGGGAACAAGGCCGCGACGAACGCATGGTCCGCGGGGTCGAGTTCACGAATGTTCGCATCTTCGAGGAGGAAACGCGGCGGATGCCCAACTTCGCACTGCACGAACTGGCGCACGCCTACCATCATCGAGTCCTCTCGGATGGCTTCGAAAATCGAGCCATTCTTCAGGCGTATGCCGCGGCCGTCGCCGGTGGGAAATACGACCGCGTCGAACGGCAAGATGCGCAGGGAAACCTGACGCACGACCGGCATTACGGACTCACCAATCCGCCAGAATATTTCGCGGAATGCAGCGAGGCCTTCTTTGCCCGCAACGATTTTTTTCCATACGATCGCCAGCAGCTACAACAGGTCGACCCAGCCGTCTGCGAACTGCTGGCGGAGGCTTGGGGGGTCACGCCGTCGCAACGCTGACCGCAGCGGCCGCCACCGGTTGTGGCGAGGTACTGCGAACCGGGGACG
>JBGSLW010000166.1:0-4322 GCA_041740495.1 Pirellulaceae bacterium | reverse complement strand
TCGGCTTCGCGCTGGCGGCGGTCGTCGGCATCCCAGTCGGCGTTGCGGCTGGTTGCTACCCCGCGGCCCAAGCCTTCCTGCAACCGCTCGTGCTGTTCGGTCGGAACATCCCGATCGCCGCACTGATCCCGCTGACCTACTTCTTGTTCAGCATCAACGAATTCCAAAAAGTGATGTTCATCTTCTTGGCCTGCGTGGCGTTCGTGATCTCCGACACCGCGGCGAGTATCCGCGAGGTGGGGCAACAATATCTGGACACCGCGTACACGTTGGGAGCAAAACGCTGGCAAGTGATTTCCAAGGTGCTGGTCCCCCTGGCGCTGCCGACCGTATTCGACTCGCTCCGCATCCTGTTTGGCCTGGCCTTCGGGTACATCATGCTGGCGGAGACGATTCGAGTGGGGAACGAAGCGCCGGGCGTCGGCAACTTGATTCTGACCTCGCAGCGGATTGGACCTCGCGCGCACATCATTTTGATCATCCTGATCATTCCCGTGGTGGCGCTGCTGATCGACCGCCTCTTGTTCTGGTGCCAACGGCAGTTGTTCCCCTATCGGTTTGGCGGCGCGGGGTTGCTCCGCCGAGCCTGGCACGGTCTGGCGGCTATCTGGGAAGGTCTCAAGTCGAATCTGCTCAAGCCGATTCCCCCCTACGATCAGTTGGAGATTCCGGCCGAGGCAAACCAACTGGTCGTTGCCACGCCGGAGGAGATTGCCGAACTGCGGCGGAGGTGGAAGCCGTGAGCCAGCCGGTCCCCCCCTCCCCCAGCGACGCCCCGGGAACCGCGGTCCAACCGGCATCGGCGACTACCGCAACCGCCCCTACCGTCCCCGCCGCGGCGGACCCGCTGGTGGTCCAGTTCGACAACGTATGCAAGGTCTACAACGTCGGCACGCCGCAGGCGTTTACCGCGATCCGCGATATCAGCTTTTCGATCGAAGACCAACCGGACCGTGGCGAATTCATCTGTATTCTGGGGCCCAGTGGGTGCGGCAAGAGCACCATCCTGCGGCTGATCGCTGGTCTGGAACCCCAACATCCGGCGACCACAGGTCGAGTCGAAGTGATGGGGCGGCGAGTCGCTGGCCCGGGGCCCGATCGCGGGATGGTGTTCCAAGACTACACCAGCTTCGATCACCGCACGGTACTCGACAACGTCGCGTTCGGTTTGGAATGCCACCGCGTTCCGCGGGCCCAGCGCGAGGCGTTGGCACGATACTGGATCGATGCGGTGGGACTCAATGTCTCCAATGACCAGAACAAATACCCGCACGAACTTTCGGGAGGAATGCGACAGCGCGTGGCGATCGCCCGCACGTTGATCTTGAAACCCCGAATCATCTTGATGGATGAGCCGTTCGGGGCGCTCGATCCGACGACCCGCACCAACATGCAGGACCTCCTGGTGGAATTGTGGCAGAAGGTCCACGCCACCGTGTTCTTCATCACGCACTCGATCGAGGAAGCGGTCTACTTGGGCGACCGGATCTTGTTGATGAGCAGTTCGCCAGGAACGATCGTCGAACAGATCCGGGTGCCCCCTCCCTTTCGCCCGGCGTTGGAGATGCAGCGGGAGCCCGAGTTCATCGAGATCGTCAACGCCATCCATGACAAAATCACGCAACAAGAAGCTCTCGCCGCGAAAAAATAAGTCGCGCCGTCGGCAGCGCCCCGACTCATCGCAGGCGACCCGGGCGAGGCAGCCTTTCGCGGTGCAGTCGCAAGGCACCTCGTCGGCAAAGCCAGATAGTGAATCGAGTTCCGCCGCCAAGGGCTTGGCCCCGCTCGAGGGATTGCATCGAGTTTCGGCCCTGTGGCGGCCGGCATGGCAGGCACTCGATCAGGCCCTGCAAGTCGGATCGCATGGATCGTTCTGGCTTTGCCCGCTGACTGCCGAGTCGACGTACGGGCCCACCGACGTGACGCGGGAGTTCTGCCGAGGACTGCCAGGCAGTGCTGCGGCAATCTGCTTTCAGGGGACGATTCTCGCGATCGAACACCCGCAGCTCGGTTCGTTCGTTGCCGTCGACACCCACGGACTCGATTACCGATTCTTGCTCGCCGACGGTCGTGAATTGGTGGTCAATGCCGAAGAGTCCCCCGGGCTTTGCGTCACACCGGGGATCACCGTCCAGGACTGGACGCTCTTGGTCCAGCTGCAATCGCCGTGAGAACCTGGGCAACCAGTACTTGCCGCGCGGCTGCAACTGATCGATGATCATTTTGCCCGGGAACGCCCTGGAGCATTCGATGGATGCCTTCGCCGTTCGTGCAAAAAAGACATCTGAGACCGACACCATTGCGCCGCAGATTTTTGGCGAAGGTGCCGATGAAGGTATTCGACTTGGGCGTATCGATCTGTTGGTTGTTAGTCTATGTCAAGGCTTCGTTGGCCATGAGAAAAGAGCGACGGCTTGCCGAGCAAACGCCCAAGTTCTCCGCAACTGCGCCGCGCCCGGCGACAATGCGTCCCAAGCGGTCTCTCCTCGTCGCTGCGGTGGTCCTGGGTGGTTTCCTGGTGTTCTTGGCAATGCTGGCCTTCGTTGTGAACTCGCTGCAATAGGAACGAATTTACATGGCCGCGGAAATTATCGAGGTCCACCCGGTGTTGATGGCCGCGGACGTTGCGGAATCTGCGGCTTGGTACGGGCGACTCGGCTTCGTCACGATCTTCGTCGATGATCGCGCAGCGCCACGGTACGCGGCCGTCCGCCGAGCCTCCGTGGAACTGCATTTGCAGTGGGCGGATTCCAGCCAATGGGAGCACTCGGGAGATCGGCCGGCGTATCGTTTTCTGTGCGACAGCGCAGACGAAATCTACGCGGAATTTCTCCAGAATGGTGCGGACGTTGGCAAGGATGGGCCGTGGGCTCTGCCGGCGAATACCCCTTGGGGAACTCGGGAATTTCACGTCCGTGATCCCGCGGGAAATGTATTGCAGTTTTATCAACCAGCCCCGAAATGAGTCGGCACGGCATGGTGGTAAAATCCGGTGAAAAAAGTCGTGAAAGTTTCTTCGCCTTTCGCAGTTTTGCTCGATCGGGTCCGAGGGTCGGAGGTGACAGATACCCCGCGTAGGCCTTGGGCTGACCGTTCCACATGACAGGCTGTGAACGCTTACATCGACAGCCAAAGCAAGAGGAGTATGGAATGAACCATAGGCTGTCTGCCAGTGATCGGCAGTTCCGCGCAGAGTTTGAAGCGGGCACCTACTCCCCACAGGCATTCAATCATCGTGCGCACGTCCGGTTGGCGTATTCCTACTTGGCGGAACATGACGCGGACACCGCCCACAATAGGCTGCGGAGCGCCTTGTTGTCTTTCCTGCAGCACCACGGTATCGACGTGGCGAAGTACCATGAAACCCTGACGCGAGCTTGGATCCTGGCGGTCCGGCATTTTATGGCAGGCTCGCCAGATACGGACTCGTCCGACGATTTGATCGAGCAGAATCCGCAGCTATTGGACTCCCAGATCATGCTGTCGCACTATTCGGCGGACATCCTGTTTTCGGAGCAAGCTCGAGCCGAGTTCATCGAGCCGAATTTGAGCCCGATACCGAAACACGTCGAATAGGGCCGTGCGTAACCGTTCACGCGCCGGGGGGTCTGGCGCATTTTTCGGCTTGCAAGGGCAATCTGCAATGTACGCCAACTCCGAAAAATGGGTCTGACCCCTTCAAAGTAAACCATTCTGTTGTTCGCCCCGTGACCGCTTACGGGCCGCGCCCCCATTTCGCTCCCCCCGCCCCGGCTTAACGCAATTGTCGACTTTACCCTTCTCAATTTCACCCTTCTCAATTTCACCCTTCCCAATTTCACCCTTCCCAATTTCACCCTTCCCAATTTCACCCTTCCCAATTTCACCCTTCCCAATTTCACCCTTCCCAATTTCACCCTTCCCAATTTCACCCTACCGCGGATTGTGAAGTCTTCCATGAGCCCGCGGGAGGGTCGGACGCACGACGCGGCCGGGGAGGGCTAATTGCTCGCTCGATACCGCCGACAAACCGCGGCCCTCTCCCCGCTCGCATCCACGCGTGCGATTCTCCCCCCGAAGACGCATTGGCATCTACACAATTCGTGTACGTCGAGACTGGCGCCGCGTGCCCCCCACAAAGAGGTCGTGCAGTTTTCTTGCTCCATCTTTCCCCCCGCTCGTTTAACGCCAAGCCGGAGGCGCCGGCTTTGCGTTTGCTGTTGCGCCGGCTTTGCGTTTGCTGTTCAGCGCCAAGCCGGAGGCGCCGGCTTTGGGTTTGCTGTTGCGCCGGCTTTGCGTTTGCTGTTCAGCGCGAAGCCGGCGCCTCCGGCTTGGCGTTAAAC
>JBGSLW010000165.1:0-2432 GCA_041740495.1 Pirellulaceae bacterium | reverse complement strand
GCCAACTCGGCGCGGCACACCCGTCGCCACGCCGGGTCGTCCTGCTGGCCGTCAGCGCCTTGGCGGTCTCGCTTTCGCTGGCGCCGCGCACGGCGAATACGGGGTGCATGGTTCCAGATGCGCCTTGGGTTTGCACGAGTGGAGCATCCTACGATTTCGAGCTTTTCCCATTACCCTCTTCCCGGCTTGTTAGTAGAGGACCGGGAGAGCGAATTGGTGGGAGTTGGGATAGGATCTTAGGGCCGTCGGCCGCACTTCCCCGCGGGCTGGCGCGGGCGACTCAACGATCGACTGGATCGAGTTGGGAGCTGGCAGCCGCCGAAGCAGACCTGCTGGCCCGCGAGTCCTCTCGCGAGTAACCGCGATTGCTTTCGCCGCACACCTGCGAGTCGGGGCGATCCCCTCCGCCGCAAACCGATTGCAGATCACAACATCCCTGGTTGGCCGCCGCGTCGAGAGCGCGTGCCAGCTGGCGCCGCAAGTAGAGTTGAGGATCGGCGGGGTGCACCGAGACTCGCAATGGCCGTCGATGACGCTCGGCGGACCAGGCGTTGAATCGGTTGAAGCACCGCAAAAAGCCGGCGCGAAGCCAGGTGTCCGCCTCGAACCCCCAGAGCGGCAACGCATGGTACTTGTCGCACTGCACATCGAATATTCCACCCAAAGTCTCGTAGTAACGGAATGGCAATGCGGCGAGTTCCTCTCGCCCGATCCCCCCCAGAGCCCATGCGGGTGGCACGTACAAACAAGGGGGCGGCAAGCGATGCCTCCCAAACCACTCCGCACAACGCAGGATGATCTCTCGCAGCTCGGCCGCTGATTTCGAGAGATGTTCCGCCACGTCACGGGACAATACCCAACTGTGCAAATGATGGAACCAGGTTCGGTGCGTTCCTGCCCGGTGCGTCCAACCATGCCCTTGCAGGCGAAAACCTTGGTCCGATAGCCGCCGCAATTCGTCGATCTGATGCGGCGACCAGCTCGACCCGCAGACCACCAGGATATCCGCCGAGCGACCTCCGGCCTGGAGAAACCGCCCGGCGATTTCCTTGACCTGATCGAGCGACTCCGCGGTGGCATCGTGAATGGAAAGTATCACCGGCATGGGGTTACGACGCCTGTTTCGCACTCGCGGAGTACCGCGCTGGTTCGGGTCGAGACGGCAGCTGCCGGATCAACTCCAGCCAATCGTCGATCGCCGCAGCGTTGGCTGAAATCGCTGCGAAACGAGCTCGCTGCGCCCGGCGCTGCCGATCGGTGGACGATTCCTCGGCGACGCACCGAATGGCCTCGGCCAGCGATCTATCCGGCCCCGCATGATAGAGGCATTCCGCCAACCGTGGCCAAGCGCGAATCCCACAATGCTCCGAGACCAGCACCAGCCGCCCACGCGCCATCGCCTCCAGCGCGACGGTCCCAAAGGACTCGATCGACGATGGCAACACCAAGAGATCGGAGGCATCGACCAAGTCGATCACGGCCTCGCGCTTCAGCCAGCCGTGGTAATGCAGGTTGGGCGAGCGGCGACACTTTTGTTCCACATGCCCCCGCAACGGCCCGTCACCGGCGATCGCGAACTGCATTCCCGGCAACTCGACCGCCGCCTGCATGATCCTGTCGATGTTCTTTTCCCGGGCCAAACGGCCCAGAAACAAGATCGACTTCAGCTCGCGGCGCAGCGGAGTCGTCGGACGTTGCAGGAAATCCTGGGCGATCGGAGTCGCCATGACTCGAACCTCGCCGACACCCAGCCGGCGGAGCGAATGGGCGGTCTCTTGATTCACCGTGGAGACCGAATCGGCGTGCCGCAGCAGTGCGCCGGTCAGCCAATCGATCACCCGCCGCGAACCTGCCACAACCAACGGATGAAAATACAACCGGGCCAGACGCTCAAAGTCGGTGTGCTGCACCATCCAGATCGGACAGCCCAACCGCTTCACTTCCTGCACACCGAAGTAGGTGTACGGGCCGATCGTAGGAAATACGACGACATCGGGTCGCGCCTGCCGCAGCAATCGAGCCAGACTCCCCCGCTTCGGCCAAAACATCCGTTGGGTTGTGTCCCCCGGGATCGGGAATGAAAAATTCTGATGATCTTGCGGAGGATGGTCGCACGGAGATATCAGCTGCACAAATTCCAAATACGGCCGCAGGTTCTCGACCAGGTCCTGATAGTACGTCCCCACGCCGTTCCGACCGCAAACCGCGTCGGAAACAAACACCACGCGACGATGGCGCGTGCCGTCGATTGCAATGACGTGTTGGTTATCGTCCAGCACCGAAATGACTCGTCCGACAGTCCGTGATGGAGGTCAAGGGGATCCAGAAGAAAGACTAGGCGTTGTCCCAAAACATCAGCCGCCTGGCGCTAGCCTGCGGTTTCTTCACGCATCCAACATCGGAAACCGCAGGCTAGCGCCAGGCGGCGGATT
>JBGSLW010000164.1:0-21359 GCA_041740495.1 Pirellulaceae bacterium | reverse complement strand
GATTCAGCGGGCTGGCCGCGGCGCCGGGCCGGGCCGCCGCCGTCTCCGGTTCAGAGGTCGGCTGCGACTCGACCGCCGCCGGCCGCGGCAGGGAGTCTCGCAACACCTGTTCGGCGATCAGAGCCGTGACGAACATCGACGCCAGCCAGATGGCGGTGACGATGAACAAATCGGACAGGCCCCAGGGGGCTTCGGCAATCGGCGCGGCGGGGAAGGTCGTTCGACCCTGGGCTCGCCGCGTCAGGACGGTCAGCCAGCTGGCGGCCGAGAGGACCGTCAGTCCTGCGAGAACCATCACGCCCAGTTGGGCGGTCAACGGTGTGGCAGGGTTTGGATCGAGCAGCCCGAGCATGAGGAGATTCGTTCCTGGTGCGCTGGCTTCATTGGCGGAAATAAACGGCCGCGGCCCGCACATAGCCGACCGCGGACTGGACAGTCGACACGACCGCCAGCCAGATCGATGCGGTCAGTACGACGCGAAGCCAGAGGGGAACCGCCTCTGCGGTGGCGGGACCGGAAAGCGCCAGTGCCAGCAATCCTCCGCCGGCGGCGATGCACTGAAACCACATCTTGAGCTTGCCCGCCATCTTTGCGGAGAAGTCCCCTCCGCTCCCTTCCACCATGCTGCGGAGTAGCGTCACCAGCAATTCGCGGCCGACCACCACCACCGCCATCCAACCGGCGATCCGCAAGTACCAGGGGTAGTCGCGCATCGCAACCGCCATCAAGATGAACGTCCCACAGATCAGGATCTTATCGCAGAACGGATCGAGTACTCGTCCCAATTTCGAAACCAGGTTGTACTTCCGCGCGTACCAGCCATCGACCCAATCGGTGGCGGCGGCGATCGCGAACAAAACCAACCCGGACCAGTACCAATGGCGACTGACCAGTGCGAACACGAACAGGGACAGCACCAGGCGGCTGGCGGTGATGCGGTTGGGAATATTCCACAAGGGGGCCGCGTCAGGTTTGCCGGTCTGATCCATTATCCAATCACGGCCAGAGAACCGCCTGTGTGGGGATGGAGAACGGGCCGCCGCGCGGGTTCACCGACCGCGGCAGCGATCAAATCGTAATCCTGGAAGGTCACGATCTCGCATTCGACCAGGTCCCCCGGTTGCAGGCGATGTTCCGTTTCCGTCACAAACACCAGCCCGTCGATGTCGGGTGCATCAGCCCAGCTGCGACCGATCCAGGCCTGAGGGTTGTCCTCGACCGGTTGATCGATGATCACCGGCAGGCGACGGCCGACCTGCGCTGCGTTCCAGTCGAACGCGACTTGCTGTTGGATCGCCATCAGGCGATCGCGGCGAGTTTCCTTGGCCTCTTCGGCGACTTGTTCGGGCAGCTTGGCCGCAGGCGTGTCGGGTTCGAACGAGTAGGTAAAAACCCCCATCCGTTCGAACTTCTGTCGCCCGATGAACTCGGCCAACTCGTCGACCTGCCCTTCGGTCTCGCCCGGAAAACCGGTGATAAAAGTGGTTCGCAGGACAAGCTCGGGGATCTGGCTGCGCAGCAGATCGATCGTCGCCTCGGTCTCCCGCCGATCGACTCGCCGCGCCATCCGCCGCAACATCACGTCGTTGATGTGCTGGAGCGGCATGTCGATGTACGGCAAGATCTTGTCGGCCTGGGCGATCGTGCGGGCCAGCGTCGTATCGACGTACATCGGATAGAAATACATCAGGCGGATCCAATCGAGGCCATCGAGCTGATCGAGCGACTCGAGCAGTTCGGCCAGTCGCGGACGACCGTCGACATCGACGCCGTAATACGTCGTGTCCTGGGCGACCAGGATCAATTCGCGAACGCCGCTGTCGATCAGTTGCCGCGCTTCGCTCAAGATCTCGGCTTGCGGCTTGGAGACATGTTTGCCGCGCATCTTGGGAATCGCGCAAAACGTGCACAGCCGATCGCAGCCTTCGGAGATCTTCAAATAGGCAAAATGGCGAGGCGTGATTCGCAACCGATCGCCGTCGGGGAGCGTCCGGATCGATGCCGGCTGGAAAATCAATCGCTGCTCGGCTTGATTCCCCAGAATCCGATCGGCGACCTGCGTGATCGCTTCGCGGCCGAAGACTCCGACCAGCGAGTCGATGTCGGGGCGGGATTCCAAGAGTGCTTCCTTCTGCCGCTCCGCCAGGCAACCGGAGACGATGACGCCTCGAGTTTGCCCGGCGCGCTTCAGCGCCAACATCTCGTCGATCGCCTGAAAGGACTCGGTCCGCGCACGCTCGATAAACCCGCAGGTGTTGACCACAACAAAATCGGTCCCCTGCGGTTCCGCCACCAGACGATAACCCTCCAGTTGCAGGAGACCCATCATCCGTTCGCTGTCGACGGTGTTCTTGGGGCAGCCCAGGCTCACGAAAGCATAGGTCCCTTTGACGGGCGGGGCGGAGGCAAGTTGTTGAAATGACTGGCTCAATGCGGACTTTCAGACGAAAAATGAGCAAACGATGGGCAGCCGTGCCTCCAGATCCCTGCCGGCGGCGTTCCGGGCGAAAGAGGCTACTATCGTATCCCACATCCGACAAAAAGACGAGAGCCAAAAACCTGGAGAACCCCGCACAGAACCGATGAAATCGAGTGGTTCATGCCGCCGACCCAGGACCTCGGATCCGCAGTTTGCTAACGAAACTCCAAGTTCCCATTTCCTGCTCGTATCTCCTACTCGTATTCCCCCTCCCCCTCCCCCTCCTACTCCTGCTCCTACTCGTACTCCCCCTCCTACTCCTGCTCCTGCTCCTACTCCTGCTCCTACTCGTACTCGTACTCGTACTCGATCCGTACCGTGAACCTCCAGTACGAGGAAAGAAACGCGGAGGGACAGGACGAACTGGCGGCAGCATTCAGGGCCCGTAGTTCAACGAACGCCCCCCCCCTCAATACCCGGGAGTATCCGACAATTACCGAGGGTTCGACTGGATCCTGTGGGGGATCCCGGAGTCGTGTGGCGCACGATCTCCCGCATTTCGCAGAAGCCCGTTCGACATTACGATGGCCCAGAGAAAAATCGACGCCAACAGCGAGTGATGCGTGCCATGTCCAAGATAGTGAACAAATGTACACCTAATGCTTCGCGATCTTCGCACGGCCGGCGGATGTTGGAGCAAGCGTATTATACCGCCGAATCGCACTTCCACCGGGATTTGGAACTACTGCGAACTCGGTGGCATTGTCTCGGGCACGTCTCCGAAATACCCGAACCGGGGGATTACGTCCTTCGCGATCTGGTCGACGCCGAGGTCATCGTGACGCGGTCGGGGAGCGAATCCTGGTCGGGGATGTACAACGTCTGCCGGCATCGAGCGCTGCGATTGTGCACCGAACCGCGCGGTGCGACCAAAGGGGTCTTGCGCTGTCCCTACCACGGCTGGAGCTACGACCTGAGTGGACAGCTGATCGCCGCACCCAACATGGCGGATGCGGAAGGATTTGACTGCCGAGACTATCCGTTGGTTCCGGTGGCGATCGAGGCCTGGAACGGACTGCTCTTCGCGTCGGTGGAGCCGACGCCGCCGCTGGGGGAACTCTTGAGTCCGCTCCAACCGCTCGTTGTCGATTGGCGCATCGGATCGCTGTGCGTTGCGCGGACGATGGAATACGAGGTCGCTGCCAACTGGAAATTGATCGTGCAAAATTTCAGCGAGTGCTACCACTGTCCGTTGGTGCACCCGCAGCTCAACCGGTTGACTCCGTACCGTTCGGCGGAGAACCAGTTGGCGGGGGGCGGCCCGGTGCTGGGCGGCCCGATGCAACTGGACAGCGCGGCCGAAACAATGTCGTTGGACGGCCGCTTCGCAGCGCCGCCGCTACCGGGGCTCGATGCCTTGCAACAGCGGCGGGTCTACTATTATTCGATTTTCCCCACGACGTTTCTCAGTCCGCATCCGGATTACGTGTTATTGCATCGGCTGGTGCCGCGGCGGGTCGATGCGACCCGGGTGATATGCCAGATCTTGACCGCCGGCGCCGACCCGGATCCGCAGCGGATCGAGCAGGCGGTCGGCTTCTGGGATCAGACGAACCGGCAAGATTGGGAGATGTGCGAGCGATCGCAGCAGGGAGTTGCGAGCGTTGGGTACCGTCCGGGCCCCTATTCGAACTTGGAGAGCCTGCTAGGCGAGTTCGATACATACTATCAGCAACAGTTCGATCGCCTGCCATAGAGTGGCACGACGCTCCGCGTCGTGACCCGGACGCAGCCTCAAGGGGCAATACGCCAGCCGTCGCGGTGCGGTTTGGAAAGTCAGCCGCGGCTTGGATGACCTGCTGATGCGGCTTGGATGACCAAGCGCCGTGGAGCGTCGCCCCACTTTGGCCTGCCCAGTCGGGGCGGATTCTGCTACGATTTCTCCGCTGGACGCAGTGCTTGCGTCCCCACCGACCCACTCTGCCTCTCCCTCCCCTGGCCGGCCTTCCATGACGCTCACGGTTCGCAACGATATTCGCAACATCGTGATCATCGCCCATGTCGACCATGGCAAGACGACTTTGGTCGATTGTCTGTTGCGGCAGAGCGGGCAATTTCGCGACGCCCAGCTGCGGGGGGAGCAGATTCTCGACAGCAACGATTTGGAGCGGGAGCGGGGGATCACGATTCTGGCCAAGAACATCGCCCTGGAATATCGCGGGACGAAGATCAACATTATCGACACGCCGGGGCACGCGGACTTTGGCGGGGAGGTCGAGCGGGTGTTGCGGATGGCCGACGGGGCGTTGTTGCTGATCGATGCCGCTGAGGGTCCGATGCCGCAGACTCGGTTTGTCCTGTCGAAGGCACTTGAGGTCGGGCTGCAGCCGATCGTGATCATCAACAAGATCGATCGCCCAGACGCCCGGCCCTTGGAAGTGCTGGACGAAGCCCATGAGCTGCTGATCGAGTTGGGGGGGGAGCGGTACCTGGAGCATTTTCATTACATGTTCATGTCGGGCAAGCAGGGTTTTGCCACGCGTTCGCTCGACGCTCCGGGGAACTCGATGCAGCCGCTGCTGGATACGATCCTGGAGCTGGTGCCTCCGCCGCGGATCGGAGCGGTCGACAAATTTCAACTGCAGGTTACGACGATCGACTGGTCGGAGTTCGTCGGGCGGATCGCGATCGGTCGAATCAACTCGGGTCGCGTTCGCCGCGGGCAGAACGTGATCGTCTTGCAAGCCCAAGGGAGCAAGTCGGCGAAGGTCGCTCAACTGTACGTGTTCGACAAGTTGGGCCGGACGGAAGTCGAGGAGGCCGATGCAGGGGATATCGTCGCAATGGTCGGTCTGGAGGGGATTGAGATCGGAGACACGATTGCGGATCCCGAGTACGCCGAGCCGTTGCCGCGGATCAAAGTCGATGAGCCGACGCTGGAGATGATTTTCACGATCAATAACTCGCCGCTGGCGGGACGCGAAGGGAAATACGTCACCGGCCGGCAGTTGCGGGAACGATTGATGCGCGAGTTGGAGCGGAACGTGGCTCTCCGCGTGCGGGTGGCTCCGGGTGCCGACGCCTTCTATGTCGCCGGACGCGGCGTGCTGCACTTGTCGGTGTTGATCGAGACGATGCGGCGCGAAGGCTTTGAACTGTCGGTCGGCAAACCGCATGTCGTGTTCAAGACGATCCAAGGGAAACAGTGCGAACCGTACGAGTCGCTGGTGGTCGAGGTCCCGACCGAGCGGTTGGGGGCCGTGATGGAACTGGTCGGGCAGCGTCGCGGTGATCTGGCCCAGATGAGCACGCGCGGGGATTTCACCCACGCCACGTTCGCCATTCCGGCCCGCGGTTTGATCGGATTGCGCACGCGAATGCTCAATGCCACGCAAGGCACAGCGATTATCCACCATCGTTTTCTGGACTATCGCCCAGCGGAGGGGGAGATTCCCGGACGGAACAACGGCGTGATGGTCTCGATGACGGGGGGCCGCGCCGTCGGTTACGCTTTGTTCAACCTCCAGGAACGCGCGGACATGTTCGTCTCACCGGGGGAGGAGGTGTACGAAGGGATGGTCGTCGGCGAAAACGCCCGGGACAACGATTTGCCGGTCAACCCGACCAAGGAAAAGAAGCTCACCAACATGCGCGCCTCGGGCAGCGACGAGAATATTCTGCTCAAGCCGCCGCGCCAATTTTCGTTGGAAGCGGCACTCGAGTACATCGAAGACGACGAACTGGTCGAGATCACGCCTTCGACGATCCGCCTGCGGAAAGCGTTGCTGAAAGAATCCGATCGCCGACGATTGGGTCGCGCCACCGCCGACGCGGTCTAGCCGCTTGCCGAAAAGTGCTGGACGGCAATTGCTACGATCAGCCGCCTGGCGCTAGCCTGCGGTTTCTGCACGCACTGGGCGCAGAAACCGCAGGCGAGCGCCAGGCGGCTGATTTTTCAACCGGCGGCGGGCTGCCAGGGGTTCTCCCACGAGCCCCATTGGGCCAGATAGGAGGCATAGATTGCGTGCTCCGCGCTGCGCTCCAGCAGCCAGTTCCGCGCCGCCTCCACCAGCTGCTGTTCGCGCTCGATCGTCAACTGCCCAAACAACACCGCCATCCGCAGAAAAATGAAATACGTATCCAACACGTCGCAGCGGCAGTAGTCGCTGATCTTCTGCCGTTCCCCGGCGTTGTACAAGTCCTGGACCATGTAGCCGGCGACGTCCATCTTTCCCGGTTTGCCCAGCAAGTTCGCGACCAGGTTCAATCCGCCGGTCAGGCGGGTCGCGCCGAAGTTGGTCAACACGTCGTGCAGGTCCATGTGGGCGATCTGGTTGTAACGGTTTCGACGCTGCTCGTAACCCCGGTCGTTGACGTTGAACCACGTGGGGATGCTCAGTCCGTAGCGGAAGGCAGCCAGTTCCAACAAGGGGATGTCAAACGAGCGGCCGTTGAAACTCACCAGCGTCGGCATCCCGTAGCGATGCCACCCCCGCCAGAAATTCTCGGTGATCACATGGGGACGGTACTCGGGATGATCCAACGCGACCACGTCCAACAACTGGAAGGTTTCGTCGACCTTGGCGATCGTCACCGCCACCGGTATTTGAAAGGTGTACGGGATGAAGTCCGATTCGTATTTCGCCGTCAACTCCTGGCGATAGCGTTCGATCGCGGCGTGGGGGTCGAGTCCCTCCTGCGGGTAGCGGATGCGTGAGACCAACTGGCCGTCGGCGGCGCTTTCCACGTCGAAGATCAAGTATTTGGCTGCGGGCGCGGAATTCACTGCCATAGGCCTCGAAAGAGGGAGGGATTCGCACCCCCTGATTTGACTCGATCGGCCGGTTCGGCTCAAGTAATGGGAGCGGCCGGCAAACGACTCGGTTGTCGACCGCCGCGGTTTGCGGTTTGGCACCAACTACGATTCGTCGATTTGGATTTCGGGAGAACAAAAAATGCTACGCTCAATTTTGGCTGGTCTAATGACATTCCTGGGATGTTGCTCCTTGTCGGCACAACAATCCCCGTCGAAGCCCGATGTGGACAAGCCGGTGCTGGATATCGTCGTCAAAGATATCGACGGCGAAGAAGTCAACCTGACCAAATACCAAGGCCAGGTCGTGCTGATTGTCAACGTCGCCAGCAAGTGCGGCCTGACCAAACAGTATTCGGAGCTCGAGGCCCTCTACGACAAATTCGGCGACAAGGGACTGGTAATTCTGGGTTTCCCCTGCAATCAATTCCTCAGCCAGGAACCGGGAACCGAAGCGGAAATCAAACAGTTTTGCCAAAGCAAATACGACGTGAGCTTCCCGCTGTTTTCCAAGATCAGCGTCAACGGCGACGGGCGAAATGAACTGTATCAGCGGCTGACTTCCCTGGAAACCAAGCCGGTCGGCGCCGGGGATATCAGTTGGAACTTTGAGAAGTTCCTGGTCAATCGCCAAGGGAAGGTTGTCGCGCGGTTTGCGCCGCGGACGACTCCCAGTGATAAGGAACTGGTTGCCGCGATCGAGTCCGCACTCGCAGAAGCTGTGCCGGACAAGTCCGGGGAGTGATATCAAAGCGGTATGGCGCATTCAGTGTCGAGCAATTGTCCTCAATTGCTCGACTTACGTACGCGACAGAAACTCTGAGATTGCCCTGCTGTTTTCCCCAAAAAGCGGGGCAAAATGCCACGTCTCGAAAACAGATGTTTGGTTGCAGCCGGACGAAATGTCCTCTGTCGTTTCCGCTGGCATCGGGAAAAAAATCGTTTCGAGCCCTGGTTTTTTTTCGAGCGGAACCCTGTCAATTTTCGGCGGGGATTTTTCTGATTCCACAAGCTTGAACCAGCCGATTGTCCGGAATTCCCCAGGAATCTAACGGATTCCCGATCTGGCTATCACAAGGCAGTTGGCCGGCTTGTGATTTGATTCACCAAATTCTCGGCGGCGGTTTGACGCCTCTCCCTACAATTGAGTGACCGTCGAGAAAGGGCTTTTGTGCGTGCGCAATGCACTTGGGCTGGTCATAGCCGCGGGCGAAATAAATCGCACCCCGTTTGGGGGGTGTGGCGAATATTCGAATTGGACCCGTTGGCAGAGGGCGATGTATTACGAGGCGGGTGGATATGAGTCGAATTCGTCGGAGCAGCAAGCTGTCTCAGAAAACGTTGGCAGTCTTGGCGATGATCCAAAGCGGTTTTCGGGATCTCACCGTCATCGCGGATGCAATTGGGATCCCGTTGGCCAAGGTTCAGTCGATCAATGACGCCCACGACGCGGAGATTCGGCGCACCGCGGTTCAGGGGGTCCCCAAAGATTTTCTGTATCGAATTCGACGCAAGTTGAAATGCCCGTACTGCGGCGGGAAGATCTTTCTGGTGCCGTGCGTCGGTTGCCAAACTCACAACGCGTAGTTCGCTACTTTTTCTTAGGCCCTAACAACTTGTTGAGGGTATCCTGCAATTGGGTTTCGGCGGCTTTCTGCAGTGAATCACCCAACGGCGGTGACGCGTTGGGATTCGGGTTGGTCGGCGCGGCATTTGCCGAGGTATTCAGACCAGGAATTTTGCCGCCCAGCTGTTGGTTGAAGAAATCGTTCAGCTGGTTGTTCAATTCAGCACTCGCCGCACCGCCAGCCCACTGTCGCAGGAATTGTCCCCAAGCTTGGGGATCGATACGCGGTTGGCTGCGCGTCCCGACGATCGGTAGGCGGAGGCTGGAGCCGCGGAGACTGGCGAGGAATGGATGTTTCTTGATCCAATCCTCCTGAATCGGAACTTCGGCCAGCAGATTCAATTTGGAGTCGAGTCCGACCCCGCCGCTGGTCTTGATCGGGATTCCCCGCACGTTGATCGTCAAGCCTTCGTGGAAGACTTGGCCGTCGCGCAACTCCCACCCGATTTCCTGGCGCGGCACGTTCAGCAGCGCGTTGGACGAACTGGTGGCCGCGGCGGTGGGAGGTTGGAACAGGGCGGTCAGCGGCTGCCCTTCGGTCATTTGTTTGACGCTGTTTGCCAGACCGACGAGCTGTTGGCCCAGCGGTCCGGGGAGTACGCTGGCCGAATCGATGACCAGCTTTCCGCGAGCCGTCCCGCGCTCCGGACTTAGCAACGGCAGTTGAACTCCTTCGGTCGCCAGCGAAAACGTTCCTTGGGCCTGCGTCGCCTCCGCCAACACCGGGGCGATGTACTTCATCCAGTCGCGGCAGACCTCGGGCGTGAGGGCGATCGATTCCAGGATCGTCCCGTTAACGATCACCAGGGTTGGCTCCCCGCGGAGCTCGATGCGCGGACTGAGGTTGACGGTCCCTTGGCTCAAGGGGATCTGCACAGGCTCGACCTGTAGGACACTCTGTTCCAGCTTGCTGACGAGCTGCCCGCGACCCAGCGGCAATCCGTACAAGCGTCCGCCTTCCCAGGCCAACGACGCTTCGGCGGTAAGTTCCGGTGAGACCCACGCGGTTCCGTCGGCCAGCAGCGGTCCCCGAACGGCGAAGGCTTGCGGCTGCGGGCTCCCCGCCAACTCGATTTGCTTTCCGGCATATGCCTGCAACAGTCCAACCGCCGCATTCCAGTTGGGCAGGCAGACTCCGGTGATGTCTGCCAGGGGCCGTTGCGACAGGTCGCTCACGGTTCCGCGGGCCTCCAAACCAACCAGTTGCGATTGGACGACCACCCGTTCGATTTGCACGGAGTTGAAGCTTGGGTCCAGGGCCAGTGAACCTTGCATTCGTGCCAGCGGTTCTTGCCAGAGAATGGTCCACGGATTGGCGGCGTTGCCCGTTCGACCGGGCTGAACCGCCGCATACTTGGCGGCGGTCAGGTTTTTGAGTTGCAGATCCAGCTCGCCGCGAATCGCGGCGGCGTCTGGAACCAGGCGGACGGTCCCTTCCGCTTCGCCGAACCACTGCGGGCCGGTTTCGTCGAATTGCGTGAAGAACCAGCGATGGACTCGATTCAGGTCCGCGCGGTAGCTGACAGATGAGGCGACCTGCCAGCCGGTCGATGGGGCGCTCAACGACGAATCGACGGCCCGCGCCGCCAGCGAGGAGCTGGTCACGGTCAACTCGCGCGATGCCACTCTCCCTTGTGCCACTTCCCATGTCAAATCGCCCGTTCCACTGACTTGAGGCTCCTGGAGGTGCAGACCCCAGCCGTCCAAGGTCCAGTCCTTCAGTTCCAACTTGAACGGCGCACATTGCAGCGACGACGTCGAGACGACCGCCGGAGTTTGCAACCAAACTTGTCCGCTGGTTTGCAGCTCCCCGGCCGGCAGCAGCGGGCGAAGTCTGCCGAGCCAGGTAGTGGCCCCGCCGCTGAGTTCGACCTGCAGCGGCCACTGGGCCGACGCATCGGGCCGTTGGATCGGCGAGGTGAGTTGAGCGCTCAGTCGGTCGGCGCCGGCCGCAAACTGCAATGAAGCTTGCTGGAGTTGATCGATCCGTTGACGCGAGGCGACTCCCGAGCCCCGGACGGTGATTTCGGCCTGAGGTTCGACGAAGCGTTCGTAACCCGGCAGCCGTACGACCAAGTCCTGCACGCGAAGGGCGCCGGCGATTTCCAGCGGCCACGAATCTGTGCCGATTTGATCGATCGCCCGCGCCGACCAACCAAACTCCCCTTGGAATTTTCCGGCGAGCTCATATCCCTCCAATGGAAAAATCTGCCGGATGTCGGCGAGCAGTGCTCCCAGGTCGCCGGTCGCCTGCAACTTGCCGGTCTGCAGATCGCTGCCGCCTGTGATCTCCAGCGAACTGGTTTCGCACTTCAAGGATTCCAGCCGCGGCTGGCCGCCGTCTTGGACCCAAGCCGCGCTCACGCGGGCTGGGCGATCCCATTGCAATGGGCGGCCAGCTTGCCGCGCTTCCAGGTTCTTCGCCTCCGCATCCAACAGCCAGCGCCGCGTGGCACCCTCCATCCGATTGAACGAGGTGAATGCCAGGTCTGCCCGCCGCAGCTCGACGTCGCGGTGCATCGGCACACTCTCCGGGAGCATGCGGAGGAGATGCGCCAGATCGATCGGGCCGGACAGGCTGAAATCGTCTTCGGGCAACTGGCGGCCGGCGAGCGCACCCGCCAACGCCGCCCAATCGAATTGTCCATTCGCCTCGATCCGAGCGAACTCGGACTCACCCCGGACCTGGTGGGCGATTGTGGTCGCGCCCCGCTGGAGGACTCGGCCCGAACCCTGAAACCGCTCGACCGTCAAACGATCATTCTTGAGCCAACGGGCGGCGCGCAACGTCAACTGCTCCGCCGTCAAGCGATTGACTTGAATTTCGAATTCACCTTGCCCGATGTGGATGGGGGAATCGGTCCAGGCGACGTGGGTCTCCGTCGCCAGAGTCCCCCCGCATTCGACATCTTCGCCGATGCGCAACAACAGAGGTCGGAGGCCCGCGACCGGCACATCGCGGGCGAGAATATCGAGATTGCCCGGTCCCAGTGTAGCGTCCGCAGTGAGCTTGGCGTTCCCCTTCACCTTCAGTTCGCCGGGATCGCCGGAGCCGGTCGACGATGTCGCCTGCAGGTCGAACTCGAGCGTCTCGCGCGGCGGATCGACAACGAGCCGCCCTTGGATCCCATCCAAGTGATATGGTTCCGTCTCGCCGCGCACGGAGAGTTGAACGGCTCCGTCCACGATCTGGAGTTGCACGACCGGCACCCGCGTCGGCGTCTTGGAGTTCTGGGGTTTCAGCCAGGCCGCCAGCGCCGTTTCCAGATTCGAGCCCCCAGATTCCGCGATCCAGTTCAAACGCGGTTTCGTAAGAGTGATGATCCCCAAGTCGCGCGCCCACACCAGACTCCAAAGTCCGCGATCCACTCGGACCTCGTCGACTTGCACGATCGGTTCTCCCGTCGGTTCGGCGAGCTTCAAACCCGTGACCCGAACGCCGCTGAACCACCCCAAGGAGAGCGAATCGATCGAGACGACGCCGTCGAGTTGCCCGGCGGCGGCGCGCACCAGCCAATCCCGAACCGGTGGCAAGCTGGCAATTTGCGGTGCGAATCCGATCGCCACCAGAATGAGCCCAAGCGGGATCAGCCACCAGCGTGTTCGCCGTCGCCGGCGAGGGGACTCGTCGGCTCGTTGCCGCGGTCGAAAACGACGTGGTCTGCGCTCCAGCACTTCGCGAATCCGCGACATGATTGGCTCCGTTGGGAAGGCATTGGAATGTAGAACGGTTGTCCCCAACTGTTCGTCAGTTGCGCGACCATGAGCAATTGAGGACAATTGCTCTACGCTGGACTGTAGAACAGTTGTCCTCAACTGTTCGTCCTGCACACTAAAGTTCCAATTCCATTCGTTTGATTGGCGGTGGAGTGTAGAAGCCCGGTCGCGCGTAGCAAACGGGAATTGTCTGTGCTAGCTTGAGAAGCCGCACATAAAAAAAACGACAACGACCTAGGCTTTGAATACCTTCCGACCCCCTCACGTTGCCCTCTCCCTGCAGCGGGGAAGAGGATACTGGGATCGGCTCCAAGTCCTTTTCCGCGAGGAACTCCATGTCACAATTCCAACGCCGGCGCAGTCGAAGCTCCCTGGCGATAGTACTGGCAGGCTGTCTGTCATTCTTGGCTGCGGCCGCTCCGGCCCAAGAAGAAACGGTCAAGGAAGCCAACCCCAACGGTCCTCCCGCCACGATGCGACTGGGGGAAATAGAGCTGCCGCTGGTGTTCCAAGAGGACTTTGCGTCCGATCGCTCGCGGTGGGAAACCACCGATGACCAGGCCTGGGAGTTGCGCGATAGCGACCACGATCATGGGAAGGTCTTGGCGCTCAATCGCCGAATCAGTGACTACCAGCCGACGCATCGCAGCCCGCACAACATCGCGTTGGTCCGAGAGTTGGAACTCGGTGATTTCGTGTTGCTCGCCGACGTGCGGAATCTGGCGGATACGGGTGGACATCGCGATGGTTGCATTTTTTTCACGCATCGCTCCCCCACGCAGTTTTACTATGTCCATCTGGGCGCCCAGCCCGATCCAGCCAGCGGTCAGATCATGATCGTCGCCGATGCGCCGCGCCGCCCGCTGACCGACAACAAGCACAAAATCGCTTGGGACGATGGCTGGCATCGTGTGAAAGTCACTCGGGAGTCCGTCTCTGGCGCGATCGCGGTCTACTTTGATGACATGCAGAGGCCGGTGATGCAGGCCACCGACAAGACCTTCGACCGCGGCCGCCTGGGAATCGGCTCGTTCGACGATGTGAACGAATTCGACAACGTGCTGATCTACGGCCGGTAACATTGGATGCCCCGGAGTTGATCTCCGCGGAGGGTTCACGTGTAGCCTAACGACACGCCCTCCACCCTAACTCTTCGGCCGAGGCAACGACGTTCCACTTTAGGCGCCGACACCCGAGGCCGAAAAGAGCGATGGGTCGGCACAGCGCCCCACGGACTCAGGACGTGCCACCTGACTGCGTGCTGCACGGCCGAGATTTTCGGAGCGCACCATTCTTGATTGCATCGAACGCACGCCGGGTCGCCAGCGCGTGCCGAAATAGGTGAGC
The DNA here is from genome assembly GCA_041740495.1 of Pirellulaceae bacterium. Taxonomy (GTDB): domain Bacteria; phylum Planctomycetota; class Planctomycetia; order Pirellulales; family Pirellulaceae; genus JANMEB01. Next base: position 7,436 of record JBGSLW010000164.1, on the reverse strand, counting down.
AGGACCGGCAGGAATGCGTAGCAGCAAGCGCCGGCCAGGAGCGCGGCGATCGCCCATTCGCGCCGCGTCCAGCGGGAGAAATCGTCGACGCGATACGAAGCATTCAGCGCCTCGATCATCTGCGAGGTCACATGTTTCTGGTTTCCGTTGTGGTAGTAGCCTCGCAATCGATTGGCGACCTGCCGCAACGTGGAAACATCTTGCCGCGATTGATGGCCGTCGATGTATTTCCCCGAGGTCGTATCGCCGACGCCGACCACCAGGACGCTGGCGACCGACGTGGGCATGGGGGGCATCCCCGACGCCGGCACCGTATCGCCATCGGTCAAGAGCACGACCGTGGTGCTGCCGGGGTTCCACGGTTTGGCCATCTTGGCGGCGGCCGCCAGACCCGAGAAGAGGTCGGTCTTGCCCGGCTTGAACGCATGCCATAACGGCATATCGCCCAGGATGTGGCGGGCGACTTCGAAGTCCTTCGAGTCCTCCAGCATCGGCTTGGCGTCCGAGTAGACCGCGATGATGCTGATCCGGTACTCGCGGATCGGAACCCGTTCGAACATCGACTGCACGACCTGCACGGCTCGGCTACGTCGCGTCTCCTTTTTTTCCATGCCGGCGTCTTTCAGCGACATGCTCGGGGAGACGTCGATCACCAGCACCAGGTGTTTTTCTTGACCCGGTCGATCGTCCCCGCCTCCCAGAATCCGCGACTCCACGGTCCACAGCAGCGAACTGAATCCCCAGGTCATCGCGGCCAACGAGGCGACTCGAACCAGCGGTGCAGTGCGACTCCAACCTGCCGGCCGACCACTAGGGCCAAACGCCAGATGCGCCACACGGCGGATCCGTCGCGCGTGCAGCCATTCGGCCAACAAAGCCAGCACCGCCACCGCCAGCGTGATCCACTCGACTACCATGGCGTGTACCGCAATCCAAATAGCGCCAGCAAACTCAAGCCCAGAAAACCCAACCCGGCCCAGCAGAACGGCTGGAAGCAATCGATCAGTTCGGCAAACGTCCGCTCGGTCTCCACCGGCCGCATCGCATCGATCCGGCGGAAGCAATGCAGGAGGCCCTGGGGATCGTCCGACGCAAAGGTTTCGCCCCCAGTGATGTTGGCGATCGTGCCGACTTCGGCCGGCGCCTGCCCTTCGCCGATATGGATGCCGAACATCACGATGTTGTCATCCGCCAGCTCGCGGCCGATCGTCTCTTCTTGGCCGTTCCCCAAGTCAAAGCTCTCGCCGTCGGAGACCAGGATGATCATCCGATCGCCGGTTTCATGTTGCACCAGGACATCGCGGCACTTGCGGAGTGCGAGTCCGATCATCGTTCCGCCGCCGTACCCCGGCGGGAGGGGCTGGGCCGGGTTCAACAGCGGCGTCGCACACTTGAACGCAGAGGCATCGGTCGTCAGTGGAATCCATTCGTTGGCCTGGCTCCCGAAAACCGTGAGTCCATACGCGTCGCCCTGCCGTTCGGCGACAAATCGGTTGATTGCTTCCATCGCCGCCTCGTAGCGATTCCCCGAACCGAATTGGGCGGTCATGCTGCCGCTGAGGTCCAGACAGAACTCGATGTTCGTCAGTTTTCTGACCTCCTTGGGAATCCCCAGCATTCGCGGCTCGGCCAAAATGCAAATCGCGGTTGCCAGCAGCAGCGGCGGGAGGCTATTCATCACGTTCAACAATCCGGCCCAGTACCAGCCGGACCGCTGCCGGCCGAAGTCCTGCGGCAGAGCGATCCGCCCACCGCGCCGCCGCCACACCCAGACCAGGAGCATCGCCGGGAAAAACAGCAGCAGCAACAGATACCAGTACCCGAAGGTCATCGTTTACCTCCGGGGCGATCGGCGGCTGGGGATTCGGTCTCGGCGGGCGGTTCGAAATCCTCAGCCGCCAGATGCTCCAGCGGCTGCAGCAATCCCGCCAAGTCGAATTGCGAATCGCGGCGCGGGCTGTGCATCCAGATTTCAAGTTGGCGGAGGACTGGCCCGGCCACCGCGTCCGCTCGGATTCGCCGAATCGCTTCGTCCGGCGGCAAGTCTTGCCAACCCAAGCGACGCTGCCAAAACGCCAACAACATTCGCTCCAGCTCCGCATACTGCGCCGGGGGCAAGCGATTCTCGAATGCGGCCTGCAACCGCGGCCGCAACAAGTCGGCCAGACTGGGTGGGCCTTGCGTCTGAGTCGCGGCTCCACGCCTCCGCCAGCCCAACAAGATCAGCCCTGCCAAGACCCACAGCCAAAGGATGAGCGCGATCGTCGCCGCCAGGCGATAGCCACCGAACCGAGCCCACGTCGAGTTCCCCAGCGGATGCGGCTCGACTTGGCCCGCCGGCAACAGCGTGCGGACTTCGATCGGGATCGAGGGGAGGTCGGCGACTTCGCTGCCGTCGATTCGCTCCAGGTAATCGCGGAGATCGTGCGGACCGGGAACCGTGCCGAAGAACTCCAGGTCATAGCGGAAGCCGGCTGTGCCGCGCGGAAAGGTCTGAGCGATTCGCAGAACGATCGGAGTCCGCTCATCGACGATCGGCTTGGCCCGCAGCTCGCTTCCCGGCAGCAACAAGCCCTCGATCCGTCCCCAGGCGCCGACGGAGGGGGAGCGATCCTCCTGGGCCACTGCGGGAATTACCGCGGTCAACAGCAGCATTCCCAGCGCCGTGAACCGGGCCAGCTTGACCCTCAATTGATGTTCGCGAAACTCCATCATCGCGCTCCTCGTCCCAGCAACCCGCGGGCTTTGAAAAAGTGCCGCAGCCGTCCCGCCACGGGGAGATCGGTCGCCAGCAGCAGATGATCGACGCGTCCCCGCTTCAGTTCTTGGACCAGGCTTTGGTGATCCAGGCCCAGCCGCCGCCCGCGCGTCGCCCAGTGTCGCCCCGTTTCGGCCTCCCGAGCCCTCAAAAAGCCGACTCGCCGCAGCCCCTCTTCGGCCGGGTCGCGCAACTGCAGCGCCACCACATCGTGCCGCTGAGCCAGATTCTTGAGCAAGGGGACCGCGTCGGGCTCGTGCAAGTCCGACAGGACGATCACCAGCGAGTGATTGGATAACTGTGAACTGAGTTCCCGCAACCGAGCCGCCAACTGCGTGCGTTCCCGCAACGAATAACGCCGCAATTTGAACAGCCACTGCATCACTTTGTCGCGCGACAGGCTGGGAGATACGCTCAGGTCGCGCTCCCCCACGCCGATGAACGCGACGGGACTCACGCGATCCAGGCAGGCAAACGCCAATCCCCCCGCGACCTGCACGGCCAACCGGTACTTGCTGAGCGGCGTCGAGCTGACCACCATCGAAGCCGATGTATCGACGAGCAAGTAACAATCGATGCGCTTGGGCGTCTCGAATTCCTTGACATGGTATTTTCGCGTCCGGCCGGTGACTCGCCAATCGATCGAGCGAATCGGGTCCCCCGGCTGATAGAGTCGTGACTGCACGTACTCGTTCCCCGAGCCGCGAAACATCGACGCATCGGTCCCGTAGCTGAGACTATCGGCCAGCCGGCGGACCGCGATCAGAAACTGTCGCGAGCTGAGCGGGTCGGAGTCTTCCAGTTCGTGCGTCGGGTGGATCATGCGGGCGATTGCGTGGGAGGTCGTGCAGGGGTGCGGAGGGTCCTGCGGCTCAAGACTGCGCTGGCGACAGGCCCATCGAGGCCAAAATATCCGCCAAGACCCACGGCCCGTTTCGGCCGTCCGCCAGGGCCTCGTAGGTCAATCGAATTCGGTGCAGGATCACGTCGGGCGCCAACGCGTACATGTCTTCCGGCAGGACGTAGTCGCGCCCTTGGATCAGGGCCCGCGCCCGAGACGACTTGACCAACGCGATCCCCGCCCGGGGGCTGCAGCCGACCTCCAGATCGGGATGCTCCCGCGTCCGCTTGACCAATTCGATGACGTGGTCCAGGAAGACCTCGCTAACATGGATATCGTGCACTGCCTGCATCGCGACGATCAAGTCCTCGCTGCTGCCGACCGGCTGCTTGTCCAACACATCGAACTCGGTCTCCACGATCGCGCCCCGGCCCTCGCGGCGAATGCCGAGCGCGGCGTTGCGCCGCAGGATCTCTTTTTCCTCGTCGGGCTGCGGATAGTGCAGGCGATGGCAGAGCATGAACCGGTCGAGTTGGGCTTCGGGCAGCTCGAACGTCCCGCTCTGTTCGATCGGGTTTTGCGTGGCGATCACCAGAAAGGGTGCGGGGAGCTTGAACGTCTCCTTGCCAATCGTCACTTTCCGTTCTTGCATCGCCTCCAGCAGCGCGCCTTGGACCTTGGGGGCGGCTCGATTGATTTCGTCCGCCAACAAGAGGTTGGTGAAGATCGGTCCCTGCAGGACCTTGAATTCGTTGGTCCGTTGATCCAGGATCTCGGAGCCCAGGATATCGGACGGCAGCAGGTCGATCGTGAACTGGATCCGAGCGAATTCCAGGTCAATCGACTTGGATAAGACCGAGACCAACAACGTCTTGGCCAGCCCCGGGACCCCTTGCAGCAGGAGATGGCCTCCGGTGAAGAGCGCGATCAACATCCGCTCGACGACGACATCTTGCCCGACCACCACCGTCCCGACCCGCTGGCGGATGCGCTGGACGAACTCGGTCACGCGAGCGAAATCCTGGATGGCGGGAGGGGACTCGAGCGACATGCGCACTCCGGAACAAGAGGTGGAGAAGGAGGATGGGGGATCGGGGTTTAGAGATGCAAGGGCCGGAACGGCCAGGAACTGCGGTCGTCGGTCCGTTCCAGTATAATTGCTGTCGGCGCACAATGCCTATGGATCATCGTCTGTGGAGTGGAGCAGAAACAATGTGGAATCGACGCGACTGGATGAAATGGGTCGGCGGCACGGCGGCCGCGACCGCCCCCTACGTGATCACGCAGCGCCGCGGCGACGCGGCAATCCGTTGGGGTGGACCATCGAGTGCCGGAGAATACGAGTACGAATTCCAACATGCCTGGGCCCAGCTGCCGGACCAGTACCACTGGCAGACGACGCACAACGTGGCGGTGGACGGAAGCGGGCTGGTGTACGTCATCCATGAGGGCCGCGAGGAGCTCAAGGATCACCCCTCGATTTTCGTTTTCGATCCCAGTGGAAAATTCGTCCGCGCCTTTGGTTCCCAATTTCAAGGGGGCGGGCACGGCCTGGAAGTCCGCCGCGAAGGGGGGGAAGAGTTTCTGTACGTCGCCGCCTACCAGCAAGTCAAAACGATCGCCAAGCTGACGTTGACCGGCGACGTCGTTTGGGAGCGATTCGCGCCGATGGCGGCCGGCGTCTATGCCGAAAACGAAGATACCCAGCGACAAAAAGTCTGGGGACGGGATCGGTTCATGCCGACCAATTTTGCATTTCTCCCCGACGGAGACTTCTTCCTGGCGGACGGTTACGGTTCGTTCTACATCCACCGCTATAGCCCGGACGGCGAGTGGAAAAGTTGTTTCGGCGGTCCCGGCGAAGGGGCTGGGAAATTCGATACGCCGCACGGTCTGTGGATCGACGACCGCGGCGAGCGTCCGGAGTTGGTGGTCACCGATCGAGCCCACCACACGCTGCAGTTCTTCGATCTCGACGGGAAGTATCTGCGGACGCAGGAAGGATTCGGTCTGCCCGCCAACGTCGATCGGCAAGGTGAATTGCTGCTGGTCCCGGAATTATACGGGCGGGTGACCCTGCTGGGCGGCAAGAATGAAGTGGCGGCCCACCTGGGAGACGACAATGAGCGGATCCGCGGCGATGCGAAGTTCGCGATCCGCGGGGATGAATCGCAATGGCGCCAAGGGAAGTTCGTGCACCCGCACGATGCCTGCTTCGACGCCCAAGGAAATATCTTCGTCGCCGAATGGGTGCACGGAGGTCGGTTGAGCAAGCTGGCGAGGTTGCGATGAACCGCCAGCGGTTGCTCGAGCGGTTCCTTCGCTATGTACGTATCGACACCACCGCGGTCGAAGCCGCCGATTCCTACCCCAGCAGTTGCGGGCAACTGGAGTTGGGGAGAATCGTCGCCGACGAGCTGCGAACGATGGGCGCCGGCGACGTGCAGCAGGACGCGCACGGGATCGTATGGGCCACGATACCCGCCTCCAAGTCGAACGCCGCGCCCACGATCGCCTTCAACGCCCACTTCGATACCTCGCCGGAAACCAGCGGAACCGGCGTGAACCCCCAAGTGATCGAGAGATACACCGGCGGCGATCTGCCGCTCCCCGGCGATCCGACCAAGGTCATCACGGCCGAGCATTGCCCGGCGCTGGACACGCTGATTGGACACACCCTGATTACCAGCGACGGGACGACTCTCTTGGGCGCGGACGACAAGGCCGGCGTGGCGATCATGGTGGAACTGGCCCAGTATCTGTGGGAGCACCCGCAGATCGAGCATGGCCCGGTGCGGCTGGTGTTTACCTGCGATGAGGAAATCGGGCGCGGGCCCCTGCACGTTGACTTGGGGCAGGTCGGCGCCGTGGTAGGCTACTCGTTCGACGGCGGCGGGCAAAACGAAATCGATGTCGAGACTTTCTCCGCCGATCTGGCCGTGGTCACGGTCCAGGGGGTCAATATTCACCCCTCGATCGCCAAAGGCAAAATGGTGAACGCCGTCCGCATCGCCGGTGCGTTTCTCGACAACCTGCCGGCCGATCTGTCACCGGAACGAACCGCCGATCGCGAGGGGTTCCTCCATCCGTACGTCGTGGAGGGGGGAGTCGCCAAGGTCCAAATCAAGATCCTGCTCCGATCCTTCCAGACCGGGCAATTGGGGAGCTACGCGGGCCAGTTGCGCAACCTGGCTCACCAGGTCGCGGGCGAATTCCCCGGCTCGCGAATCGACGTCGAGATCCGCCGGCAATACCGGAACATGGCCGATGGACTGGCGCGTGAACCGCGGTCCGTGCAATTCGCGGTCGATGCCCACCGCCGTTTGGGGCGCGAGCCCAAACTCACTAGCATCCGCGGCGGAACCGACGGCGCCCAATTCACAGAACGCGGCTTGCCCATGCCAAATCTCTCGTCCGGCCAGCACAATATCCACTCGCCGCTCGAATTCGCCAGCCTGGACGAAATGGTGGCAGCCCTGGAAATCGGTATCGAAATCGTCAAACGCTGGGCGGAGTGAAGGAGGTTGGCCGCGGAAAGCTTGGCCACCGAAAGCTCGGCCACAGGAAGCACAGAAGTCACAAAGGAATATGAAGAGGGACCGACGAGGAACACGAAGATTTTTTGTGATTCTTGTGCCTTTTGTGGCTGAATCGAACTGTGTTCTTGGGAACGCTGCGTTTGGCGAAGCCATTGCCGACGACTGGGCGGTAGTTGGCCACAGAAAGCACAGAAGTCACAAAGGAATATGAAGAGGGACCGACGAGGAACACGAAGATTTTTTGTGATTCTTGTGCCTTTTGTGGCTAAATCGAACTGTGTTCTTGGGAACGCTGCCG